>NZ_JBFTPD010000456.1:0-500 GCF_056398305.1 Rhizobium sp. 01T444 | reverse complement strand
CAACGAGGTCGTGGTTCAACATGCGAGAACCGACCAGATGATCTTTCCGGTGCCGACCCTGCTGGCCTACGTGTCGGCCTTCATGACGCTGCAGCCGGGCGACGTGATCGTGACCGGGACGCCTGGCGGCGTCGGCGTCAAGCGCAACCCGCCGCTGTGGCTCAAGCCCGGCGACAGGGTCGAGGTCGAGATCTCGCGCGTCGGTATCCTGCGCAACGGCGTGGTGCAGGAGGTCTGACCCGGAGCGCCCGGCGGCCGTTCGTGTGGCATCCTCGACGCAGGCGCCTTCGCCCGGAAAGAGGAGTCCGTATGTCGACGCTTGCACTGTTGGACGCCGCGCTCACCGGCCTCCGGATGGAGGTGGCGACGCCGTCCGGCATCATCGCCCTGTGCTCCGCGGCGGTCGCGGCGGCCCTCGTGGTGGTCAGCTCCTTCGTCAAGACCATGATTCCCCTGCGCTACCTCGCCGTGGGCGGCAACCTGGGCTTCCTGCTCTATGG
>NZ_JBFTPD010000455.1:0-500 GCF_056398305.1 Rhizobium sp. 01T444 | reverse complement strand
GTTCGGCGCCGCGCCGGCGTCGACCCAGAAACGGTCGTAGCAGTAGCGCTGTTCGAAGTCCCCCACCTGGTCCTCGGCATAGGGCAGGGGGCCGGCACCGCTCGCGGCCGGCTCGGCCGCGCCCGGCACCATTGCCAGCCGGATGAAGTCGGCGCGCGTGAGCCGGCGCGGATCGTCGAGCGCGAGATAGGCCATGACCGGCATGCGGTAGTACTCGATCTGCCTGAAGCGCAGCGCGCCGGGCTCATCGGAATGGTGACTCACCAGCGGGCGCATCAACCAGGCCCAGTGCCTTGCAAGGCGCGGCGCGCGATGCTCGGCCACGTGCGAGATGAAGGCCTCGCGCTGCTGCGCATCGGAAGCCGACAGCACGCCGCCTTCGGCATCCAGCCATTCGACGCTGTGCATGCAATGAAGCGCCTGGCCCTGCGCGTCCCAGCCGCCGGGGTAGGCGCGGCCGAAGCGGTAGAGGAGCTCCTGTGCCTGCGGCAGCCTCAGGT
>NZ_JBFTPD010000454.1:0-501 GCF_056398305.1 Rhizobium sp. 01T444 | reverse complement strand
GAGCGAAGCCTGGTACGACTCGCCGGCGAAGTCATCGATGCCCTCGTAGTTCGGCAGGGTGGGCGCCGAAAGCGGTCCAAGGGCTGTGACGAGGAAGCGGCACGTGCAGGTGGAACCGCTTTCCAGCGTTACAGACCAACGCCGTTCTGACGCGCTGTATTTCGCCGACTTCACGCGGCTGTTGAACTGCATGTCTCGCCGCAGATCGAACTTGTCGGTCACGTAATTCAGATAGCTGAGCGTCTCGGGTTGCGGGGCGAAGTGCTCCGACCAGTCCCACTCCGCCAGCAGTTCTTGCGAGAACGAATACGCGTAGGAATAACTCTCCGAGTCGAACCTCGCGCCCGGATACCGATTCCAGTACCAGGTTCCGCCGACGCCGGTGCCGGCCTCCACTACGCGGAAGCGCAACCCCATCTGGCGGAGCCGGTAAGCCTGATAGATCCCTGCAATCCCGGCGCCGATGACGACGACGTCGTAGTCGTTCACCTGCTCGGAAAC
>NZ_JBFTPD010000453.1:0-501 GCF_056398305.1 Rhizobium sp. 01T444 | reverse complement strand
GCTATGTGCCCTTCGGGCCGTTCCTGGCGGCTGCCGGTTTCACCGCCATGCTCGTCGGCCCGGGCGCGATCCTTCGCGCGATCGGCCTCTGAAGATCGGCGCCATGCGCATCGGCCTGACCGGCGGGATCGGCAGCGGAAAGAGCACGGTCGGATCCTTGCTGGTCAGACGCGGCGCTGTCCTGATCGATACCGACGCCATTGCACGGTCCATCTCCGAGCCGCACGGCGCCGCGATGCCTGCGATCGAAGCGGAGTTCGGCCGCACCTTCATCGCGGCGGACGGCGGCCTGGATCGCGCACGAATGCGGGCTCTCGTGTTCGGCGACATGTCAGCCAAGAAGCGGCTGGAAGCCATTCTGCACCCACTGATCGGCGCGGAGTGCGAGCGCCAGGCTGCGGTCGCGACCGGACCGCTGATCGTGTTCGACGTCCCGCTGCTGGTGGAGTCCAAGCGCTGGCGCGCCGTCGTCGACCGCGTGCTCGTGGTCGATGCAAGCGA
>NZ_JBFTPD010000452.1:0-501 GCF_056398305.1 Rhizobium sp. 01T444 | reverse complement strand
GCTGGGCCTGAAGTTGCTCGAACCCTTGCGCGACCTGTTCAAGGACGAAGTCCGCGAACTCGGCGTGGCGCTCGGCCTGCCGCCCGAGATGGTGTACCGCCATCCCTTCCCGGGCCCGGGCCTGGGGGTGCGCATCCTGGGCGAAGTGAAGAAGGAATACGCCGACCTGCTGCGCCGCGCCGATGCGATCTTCATCGAGGAGCTGCGCAACTTCAAGGACGACGCGACCGGCAAGAACTGGTACGAACTCACCAGCCAGGCCTTCGCCGTCTTCCTGCCGGTCAAGAGCGTGGGCGTGATGGGCGACGGCCGCACCTACGACTACGTCGTGGCGCTGCGCGCGGTGCAGACCAGCGACTTCATGACGGCGGACTGGGCCGAGTTGCCCTATGCGCTGCTCAAGAAGGTGTCGGGGCGGATCATCAACGAGGTGCGCGGGATCAACCGCGTGACCTACGACGTGAGCAGCAAGCCGCCGGCGACGATCGAGTGGGAGTGAGC
>NZ_JBFTPD010000451.1:0-502 GCF_056398305.1 Rhizobium sp. 01T444 | reverse complement strand
GTGTGTAGCCGTCGGGTGGCGCCTTGGCCACCAGCGTCAGGCCGACGTTGCCGCCGTCGCCGGGCGGGTTGTCCGGAATCACCGGCTGGCCGAGCTTCTGGGTGAGCTTGGGCACCAGCATGCGCACGACCGCGTCGGAGCTTCCGCCGGGCGGAAAGGTGATGACCATGCGGATCGGCCTGGCCGGAAAGTCGGTGGTGGGCGCCTGTGCATGCACGGGGTTCGCCATCAGCGAGCAGGCTGCGGCGAGCAGTCCGATGGCGCGAACGAAAGTCTGCATCGAATTCCTTTGTGTCGTGGTTGTCTCCGGCGGCCATTGGACGGCAGCCGGATTCATTCGTAAATCAATAAATTACGAATAAAATATGAATTCACCTGATGAATCAGAAGTTCAGCCCCACGATCCGCCAGCTGCGCGCCTTCCTCGCCGTGCACCAGACGCGCAAGCTCAGCGCGGCGGCGGAAAAGCTGTTCGTCACGCAGTCCGCCGTCAGCATGCTGA
>NZ_JBFTPD010000450.1:0-502 GCF_056398305.1 Rhizobium sp. 01T444 | reverse complement strand
GGCGAACGATTCGATCTACGGCCTGGCGGCCAGCCTGTACACGCGCGACGTGAGCGTGGCCCACCGTGTCGCCAAGCGCCTGAAGGCCGGGACGATCGGCATCAACACCCACCACGTCGTCGACGTCGGCCTGCCCTTCGGCGGCTTCAAGCAATCGGGCTGGGGCCGCGAGATGGGCTACGAGGCCATCGGGCAGTACACCGAGCTCAAGTCGATCGGCATCGCGCTGTGAGCGCCCGGAAAGGAATGCAGGCATGAAGATCAAGGCAGCAGTGCTCGACAGGATGGGGGCCGCACCGCCCTACGCGCGGAGCCGCCCCCTGGCCATCCGTACCGTCGAGCTGGACCCGCCCGGGCCCGACGAGGTCCTGGTGAAGATCGCCGCGGCCGGTCTTTGTCACTCGGACCTGTCGGTCATCAACGGCGACAGGCCGCGCCCGATGCCGATGGCGCTGGGCCATGAGGCGGCCGGCGTGGTCGAGGCGCTCGGGCCGGGTGTGCG
>NZ_JBFTPD010000449.1:0-502 GCF_056398305.1 Rhizobium sp. 01T444 | reverse complement strand
GTGCTGATCGAGCGCCTGTTCGGCCTGCCGGGGCTGGGCAACATGGCCATCGACGCGGTGATCAACCGCGACCTGCCGCTGATCCAGGGCATCGTGCTGACCTTTGCCGTGCTGTTCATCGTCGTGAACCTGGCGGTGGACCTGCTCAACATCCGACTGAATCCCAAGCTGCGCAAATGACCCTCCATTTTCAGAAACGCGTGTGGTTCGGCTTCGGCGTGCTGGCCCTCGTGATCGTCTGCGCCCTCTTCGCGCGCTGGCTCGCGCCGCACGATCCGCTGGAACAGGACCTCATGGCCTCCAGCCTGCCCCCGGCCTGGAGCGCCGATGGCGAGGCCGGCCACCTGTTCGGCACCGACAGCCTGGGCCGCGACATCCTCTCGCGCCTGATCTACGGCGCGCGGCCGGCGATGATCGTCGCCTTTGCCGGCGCCACGCTGGCGGCGCTGGCCGGCACGGCGCTGGGCCTGTGGGCGGGCTTTCACGGCGGCAWGATCGACAC
>NZ_JBFTPD010000448.1:0-503 GCF_056398305.1 Rhizobium sp. 01T444 | reverse complement strand
CCGCAAAGCACGATGCCGTGGAATATGACAAGGACAGGATCGAAGAGGTGCTTCTGGCGCTACTCGGCGTCTGCGAATTCGAGAACGGGCGCGTATGGAAGCGCTACGACTTTGCCACGATGGATGCCCTGCACGCCAAAGGCCTCATCTCTGAACCGCACGGGCGGCAGGAGTCGATCCACTTGACCGACAAGGGCATGCGCCTGGCCAAGGAAATGGCGGCCAAATACTTCGGGCCCCGCCGCAGCGGCGAGCAATGCTGATCTACAGGGGCCAGCAATGCCTCCGGTCGGCCAACCTCGGAAGTCCGAGCCGCTGCCGTCGAAGACCGCTCAGGGCCTGCAAGCAGTCGCAGACTGCGAAAACCGGTGCGCTCTGTACAACATTGGTCTACTTGCGAGCCAGCAGCGGCTCCACGACCCGCTGAAGTTGCTCCTGGGTCCAGACGGGGTCTTCGTCGTCCCAGCCGTTGTTGGCAAGCCGACCCTCGCGGTCGATCACAA
>NZ_JBFTPD010000447.1:0-504 GCF_056398305.1 Rhizobium sp. 01T444 | reverse complement strand
CTCATCAACTCGTCGTAATCGACGGGCTTATAAATGCGCTCGAGCCTGACGCCGTCGGCCAGTTCAAGGCCCACCTCAAAGTCACCGTTCGGGAGCTTTTGAATGACATGGGCTTTTGTTACTGCGCCCAACATATAGTGGTGCAGGTCGGGTTTCTTGAAATACATAGCAACTCCTCACTAGAACGCTGCGGATGCCGCCCGCATGGCACGGATCTCAGGGAAAAGGGCGCCCAACACATAGGCCGGATCCGAAATATGCCAACACGGCGCGATACGGCGTTGTCACGTTGACAGTGAATGGTCGCAACATCGGCAGGAGGTTGCGATTCAGAAGGCGGCAGACGGATTTTGGGTGAGGCCTGTGAAAAGCCGCCAGGCGTCGAAGCGCGCAGCCAGTTGCTTGCGATAGAGCGAGGCACGCAGCAGATGGCGCTTGAGCGCGAAGTGCTGGCGGATGGGGCCGAAGCTTGAGAGAAAAACTTGCGAGCGCCCAGGCTGGCGA
>NZ_JBFTPD010000446.1:0-504 GCF_056398305.1 Rhizobium sp. 01T444 | reverse complement strand
GTGCGGCATAGAAGCGTTTACACATACGGCACAATTTACTTGACACGCCGGCGCCTGCTGGGGTGGCGACTCTTGATCTCGTCGAGCAACGCCACGAGCGTCAACAGGTCGTCCGCGCGGAAGAACGACCGCCCGGCTGAAGCCTCCGTTCGAGCGTCCGGCGGATCCGCATCGGTCCACCCTGCCGGCACTGAGCGCACCTGCCCATGGGCGTCGAAGAACATGACGCGGTCCTCGCCCCAGTTCTGCTTGCGAGTGGCAAGCACCAGGCGCCGACCCTTCCACGGATGGAAAGGGTGCGTGACTTCGACCTCCATGGACGCTCCAGATGCTGCATCACGTGCAGTTCTGGACCTACGAGAAGGCGAAGGCCGAGGCGATGAGGCTGATTCGCGAACAGGCGGAAGCCGGCGAGCGTTGGGCGACACCTTCCGAAGCGGCAAGAGGCATTGCTGCGGAGGTCGAAAAATTTCTGACGCAGCAGTCACAGAGACGATTCCAGAG
>NZ_JBFTPD010000445.1:0-506 GCF_056398305.1 Rhizobium sp. 01T444 | reverse complement strand
ATCTCGTCGAGGCGCTCCTTGCGGCGCGCGGCCAGCACGAGCTTGGCGCCCCGCTGCGCCAGCAGGCGCGCCGTCGCCTCGCCAAGGCCGCTGCTCGCGCCGGTGATGATGACGACCTTGTTCCTGATGTTGTCCTGCACGCTCATGGTCCATTCCTTTCCAGGTTCTGCGGCGCCTGCCGGATGCGGCGCCGTCTGGAAGGAAATGTAGAGTCGTGCAGTCTCCGAGTGAATAGCCGTCCCCCGGCAGACACTCTTCCTTTGATCGATCGAATTCGCGCGCTCGCTAGCTGCCGCGCGCCGCCTTGGCGGTCTCGTTGCAGGCCTGGGCCAAGGCCTCGAAGCCTTCGCGCAACCGGGGCAATGCGAAGTCGACGAAGGCCCGGACCTTCGGAACGGCAAGGCGGCCGTGCGGCGAGACCAGGTGCACCGGCAGGGGCGCATGCTCGTCCTCGGCGAGGATGATCTTCAGCGTGCCGTCGGCCACCGCGTCGGCCAGGTGGTACG
>NZ_JBFTPD010000444.1:0-506 GCF_056398305.1 Rhizobium sp. 01T444 | reverse complement strand
CGGCTGGACGGTGGAGGAATGGCAGGCCGCGCAGAAGGATCCGACGAAGCACGCGCAGCTCATGAAGGCGGCGGGTGAATCGTGTGCTGAGCACGTTCGGGCGATGCTGGCCTTCCACACGATGGGAGTGCCGACCGTGGACTACGGCAACAACCTGCGTCAGGTAGCGCAGGACTTCGGCGTCGCCGATGCGTTCGGCTACCCCGGGTTCGTGCCCGCGTACATCCGGCCGCTGTTCTGCCGCGGCGTCGGCCCGTTCCGTTGGGTCGCGCTATCGGGCGACCCGGAGGACATCCGCAAGACCGATGCCAAGCTGAAGGAGCTGCTTCCAAACAACGCCTCGCTGCACCGCTGGCTCGACATGGCGGGTGAGCGCATTAGCTTCCAGGGTCTTCCGGCACGCATCTGCTGGATCGGTCTGGGCGAGCGGCACCTCGCCGGCTTGGCCTTCAATGAAATGGTCAAGAACGGCGAGCTGAAGGCGCCCATCGTGATCGGGCGTGACC
>NZ_JBFTPD010000443.1:0-506 GCF_056398305.1 Rhizobium sp. 01T444 | reverse complement strand
GGCGGTCTGGCGGATATCGTCGGCCAGCTGCGAGGGGGTCTTGGTTGTTGTGTTCATAAAAAATGATCCTTCCGGGAGATTGATTGCGGGAGCCTGCTCATCGTAACGACGCTAACCGCGTCGTATCAAGCCTGCGATGAGGCTGGCGAGCGCCAGGACGATGAAGATGATGAAAAGAATCTTCGCGATTCCCACGGCGCTGGCCGCGATGCCGCCGAAGCCGAACACCGCGGCAATCAAGGCAATGACCAGAAACACGACCGCATAGTGCAACATGTTGACTCCTTCGAAGTGGCCTCGTTGTCGTGAATGAACACGTCTTCGTTCGCATGAACGACCTGAAGACAACGTTAAACGGGCGGTCTTCCCGGCCCTGTCAGCAGCAGCGGCCTGGGGGCGTAGGAGAGGGCCGGATCAGGGGCCGATTGCGGTCGCGAGCGGCGTTCTCAGGCGTGCGCCGGCGTGGGCGCGGCAGGCAGGATCGCGCTGAGCCGCGTGCCTTCGCC
>NZ_JBFTPD010000442.1:0-507 GCF_056398305.1 Rhizobium sp. 01T444 | reverse complement strand
GGATTGACGACCGCGTCGTGCTCGTCGACGAAGATCACCTCGATCTCCCCGATGTCCGCGTTGGCGGGCAGGTGATACTCGGCAAGGCTGTGGTTCATCAGGCGTCCCAGTCGATGGTCGAAGAGGCCCTCCTCGTGCAGCGCCATGCCGATGCCCCACACCACGCCGCCCTGGATCTGGCTGGCGGCGGTCTTCGGATTGACAATGCGCCCGGCCGCGATCGCGCTGACCACCCGCGTCACATGCACGGTGCCGAGGCTCTCGTCCACGCGGACCTCCGCGAACACCGCGGAATGCGTGGCACGCGCGTGCTTGCGCTGCATCATCAGCCTGGGCAGCGTCAGGCTCTTGGCATCGATCTGCGGGGCGCCCGCGCGCTGCATGAGTTCCCGCATGCTGATCGCGCGCGCCGGGTCGGCGCGCAAGTGGATCATGCCGCCCGCAAACGACACATCCGCCGGCCGGGCTCGGCCCAGCGGCGTGTCGCCCTGCGCGCGCGCCATGAGC
>NZ_JBFTPD010000441.1:0-507 GCF_056398305.1 Rhizobium sp. 01T444 | reverse complement strand
GGCCTTGCCAGCCGTCGGCTCGTTCTACGAGTACGCGCGGCTCGCCTTTTCCGACCGGCCCTCCGGCGGCGCGCTGGCGGGCTTCCTCACGGGCTGGATGTACTGGTATTTCTGGGTCATCGTGGTGGCGGTGGAGACCGTGGCCGGCGCAAAGCTGGTGTCGTTCTGGTTGCCGGACGTGCCCCAGTGGATGCTGGGGCTGGGCTTGATCGTTCTGCTCACGCTGACCAATCTGGTTTCGGTGAAATCCTACGGCGAGTTCGAATTCTGGTTCGCCTCGATCAAGGTCGCGGCGATCATCGTGTTCCTCTTCCTCGGCACGCTCTTCGTCCTGGGTCTGTGGCCCGCGACCAGTCCGGTCGCGTCTCCCGGCTTCGTCAACTTCACGACGCATGGAGGCTTCGCGCCCAACGGCATCGTTCCGATCCTCACCGGAGCGGTCGCCGCCACCGGCTTCTACTTCGGCGCGGAGATCGTGACGATCGCCGCTGCGGAAGCGGCGGAACC
>NZ_JBFTPD010000440.1:0-507 GCF_056398305.1 Rhizobium sp. 01T444 | reverse complement strand
TCCCCCGCAGCACCAGCGCCACCCCACCCAGCACCGCCGCCGATGCGAACAGCAGACGCGGCGTGACGGTTTCGCCGAGCATCGCGACCCCGCCGAACGCGGTGATCACCGGCACGCTGAGTTGCACGATGGCGGCGCTGGTCGCCTTCAATCCGCGCAGCGCGGCGTACCAGATGGCGTAGCCGACGCCTGAGGTCAGCGCGCCGGAGGCCACGGCATAGGCCGCGCCGGCGGTGTCCATCCGGCTACCCTGCAGCGCCAACAGGAAGAGCGCGCCGGCCAGCGGCACGGCGCGAACGAAATTGCCCGCCGTCGCGTGCAGCGGATCGCCCGCGCCGCGCCCCCGCAGCGAATAGACGCCCCATGCCGCGCCCGCGGCCAGCATCAGCACGGCGCCCCGCGGGGAAGGCGCCGCCAGCCCCGGCAGCAGGAGTCCGACCAGCCCCGCCAACGCCGACAGCAGTCCCAGTTGCTGGCTGCCGTGCAGGCGCTCGCCGGCCAGAAGGC
>NZ_JBFTPD010000439.1:0-508 GCF_056398305.1 Rhizobium sp. 01T444 | reverse complement strand
CGTGGCCCATTGCCATCTGCCACAGCTGCGCGGAAGGGGGCGTACGCATATCGGCACCTCCAGTGGAAAGCGAGGCGCCGGTGGCGGGCGTTGACTCGCGGGAACGCGGCCGCACGCGGCGACTTTCGCCAGCGAGGGGATTATTTGTCCGCCGGTCGGCGCGGTCAACGCGACTCGCCAGGGTTCGCCCACGCCATCACACCCGGTCGACCGCGCGGCCTGCGTCGGCGTCGCTTCGTCAACTCGAGGACGGGTTTCGGCCCGGCCATGCCGGCTCGCCCCGACATCGAGGTGGTACCCGATGCCCCCACCCAGCAGCAGACTCGCCGCAATCACGAACAGACCGCTGTCGGTGCTCCCCGTCGCGTCCTTGATCCAGCCCACGATGAAAACGTCCGGTCTGGCGTGGGCTCGTATAGCTGGTATGAGCCCATACCGGCTGTCCAGTTTCCGCCGTGGCTGACATTCGTCGAGGACCCTATCGGCTCACACCTGGTCCATTTTGAAG
>NZ_JBFTPD010000438.1:0-508 GCF_056398305.1 Rhizobium sp. 01T444 | reverse complement strand
GTGCTGATCGCCGAACGCGTCGCCTGAGCCGGCGCCTCAGCGCGTCCAGCGCCAGTTGGCGATCTCGGGCATATCGTCCCCATGGCGGGTGACGTAGGCGCGATGTTCGAGCAGTTTGTCGCGCAGATGCTGCTGCACATGCGCGGCGCTGTCGCGCACCCGCGGCACGCGGGCGATCGCAGCGGCCGCCAGGTGAAAGCGGTCCAGGCGGGTCCGCACCGTCATGTCGAACGGCGTCGTCGTGCTGCCCTCTTCCAGATAGCCGTGCACATGGAAGTTGCCATGGTTGTGCCGCTTGTAGGTGAGGCGGTGGACCAGCGCCGGATAGCCGTGGAACGCGAAGACGACCGGGACATCGCTGGTGAAGATCGAGTCGAAGACCGCGTCCGTCAGGCCATGGGGATGCGTCGAGGGCGACTCCAGCGCCATCAGGTCGACCACGTTCACCATCCGGACCTTCAGCTCGGGCATCAGGGTGCGCAGCAGGTCGATCGCCGCCAGGGTTTCC
>NZ_JBFTPD010000437.1:0-508 GCF_056398305.1 Rhizobium sp. 01T444 | reverse complement strand
CAACTGGATGATCATCAACGTGCTGCCGCGCATCCAGGACATGTCGCACGACGACGGCCTGTTCGTCGAGCAACTCAACTCGGCGCGCGCGCGCCCGCCGGAGGCCGAGCAGCGCCTGCGCGAGTTCGTCGACGGCAAAGCCCTGAAACTGCAGGACAACCAGGCCTGACACCCATGAGCACTACCGATCTCTTCACCGTCGGCGATGCCGAGCGCGAACGCGCCGCCGCCCATGCCAGGTCAGCCGCCGCCCAGGCGGGGCAGATCCCCGGCATCCCCCCGGGTACGCCGCTGCGCCCCGTGCGTCGGGCTGCCGTGATCGGCGCCGGCACGATGGGCGGCGGCATTGCCATGTCGCTGGCCAACCTCGGCATTCCCGTCACGCTGATCGACGCGAACCAGCAAGGGCTCGAACGCGGCTTGCAGCGCGTGAGGGACAACTACGACGGCAGCGTCTCGCGCGGCAAGCTCGACCCGGCCCAGAGGGACCAGCGCCTCGCGCTGATCG
>NZ_JBFTPD010000436.1:0-509 GCF_056398305.1 Rhizobium sp. 01T444 | reverse complement strand
ATGAAGGGAAGCCCGAACGCGCGCGTGGTGCCGGGCGTCTGCGGGCCATTGATGAGCTTGAACATGCGAGGCGACTCCGTCGATGGGGGCGGGCTCAGCGGGTGCGTCGGCCGAACCAACCGGACAGCCCCTCCGGCAGCAGCCGGATGACGACGATCACCGCCAGCAGCATTCCGATCTGGCCGATGATCTGTCCGCCCCAGCCGTTGAGTGCCGTGCGCACGCCGGCCAGCAGGATGCCGGCCGGCGCGGTGCCGAGCAGCACATTCGCGCCGCCCACCACCACCGTGACGAAGCTCTCCACCAGGAAGCCGGCGCCCATGGTCGGGATGAGCGTCATGGTCGGCGCATACATGGCGCCGCACAGGCCCGCCAGCGCCGCGCCGATGCCGAAGCTCAGCGCATACACCTTGCCGACCCGCACGCCGGTCGCCTGCGCGATCGCCGCGTTCTGCATGGTGGCGCGCGCGTGCACACCGAAGCGCGTGCGCATGAAGATGATGTAGATG
>NZ_JBFTPD010000435.1:0-509 GCF_056398305.1 Rhizobium sp. 01T444 | reverse complement strand
GCACGAAGGTTGCCCTGCAATTGCCCGTGAATTGAGCGTGTCCGGTGACGAGGCCGTCCCCGATGAACCAGCGCCGCCTTCTCACCGTGACCGTTCAGCAACTCGCTTCGGGCGAGTTCACCTGGAAGCTGATGAAGCGACACGACAGCGGCACGGTGGAATGCATTGCCGAGTCATCGGACAGCTTCCCGGACTTCGACCAGGCGCTGGATGGCGGCTTCGCCGCGCTCGAGACGTTCTCCACGGGCCTGAGCCCGCGCGACGCCTGATCGCGCATGCGAAGTCGCGCGGGTCCTCGGCTCAGGCGCGCGGCTGGCCCATCGCCGGATCGCTGACCGAATGCCGACCGGTTTCGACCCGGCCGGCGAAGCGGCGGTAGTAGCTCGGGTCCGCGTCGCAGGTCACGGCAAAGTCATACCAGTAGCCGCTGTCGTCGATGCTCCAGTGCTGCTCCTCGTCGCCGTTGCCCTTGACGCGCACGATCCACGGGCCGTCATGCCGGTAGGCCA
>NZ_JBFTPD010000434.1:0-509 GCF_056398305.1 Rhizobium sp. 01T444 | reverse complement strand
AACCGAGCGTGCCTGATGTCGCGCCGAAGACGACGGCCGTGACCGTCTTGGTGTCACCGGCATCCGGATCGGTGTCGTTGGTCAGCACATTGCCGCTCGCAACCACACCACCCGAACCATTGGCAATGCCACCCTTCTCGGTCGCGTCACCTGCGTCAGCAACCGCCGTCGGCGTCGTGTTGCCAGGCGTCGAYACGGCRAYRTTGAAGSTCTCGTTGGCCGCAAGGCCGCCGAGGTCTGTCGCCGTCACCTTGACGCCRTARGTKCCKSMTGTCGTCGGCGTGCCGGAGAATGTCCGTGTCGTGGCGTTGAAGGCCAGCCAGGCGGGCAGCGCCGTGCCGTCGGCAGCAGTTGCCGTATAGGTCAGCGTCTCGGTGCTGTCGACATCGGTGAAGGTGGTGGTCGGCAGCACGAAGGAGAAGGCAGAGCCGACGGTGGCGTTCTGAGTGGTCGTCTGGACGGCGAGCACCGGTGCGTCGTTGGCGCCAACCGGTGCGTCGTTGGCGCCA
>NZ_JBFTPD010000433.1:0-511 GCF_056398305.1 Rhizobium sp. 01T444 | reverse complement strand
CTCCTGGACGCGTCGCCAGCCTCAACTTCCATCAGGGCACGGTGAGCTTCTCGCCCGCCGGCGACGACAGCTGGTATGACGCCGTTCCCAACCGTCCGCTCACCACCGGCGACCGCCTCTGGACCGACGCCAATGCGCGCGCCGAGCTCCATGTCGGCTCCGCAGCCGTGCGCCTGGACGACCGGACCGAGCTCGACCTGTCCGAACTGGACGACGACACGGCACGCCTCACCAGCATGCAGGGCAGTCTGCAGGTGCGGGTGCGCGACGACCTCTCCGGACAGCGTTTCGAGATCGACACAGGCAACCTCGCGGCTGTGATCGAGGCGCCGGGCGAATACCGCATCGATGTCGACCCAGACTCCGGCACCACTCGCGTCGCGGTGGCCTCGGGCGCCGTCACGCTCTACGGTGAGAGCGGGGAATCCGCGGGCCTCGGTGCGCACCAGCAACTCACCGTGTCGGGCCGCAATCTCGAAGAGGCGAACGGCGCGGCCACACGGTCCAGCGG
>NZ_JBFTPD010000431.1:0-513 GCF_056398305.1 Rhizobium sp. 01T444 | reverse complement strand
GAATCACGAAGGGCTCTTTCATCGGCTGGCCCGGCGTCGGCGGGCAGCTCTGCACGAAGCTCAGCGTGTAGCTGCGCGAGGCCGCGTCGTACGCGCCCTGGGCCGCGAGGCGGGGCGTACCGGCCTGCGAGTACCAGCGCTTGAACTGCGGCAGCAGCCGCGCGAGGTCCGAATCGGGGTTGGCGTCGGCAATGGCTTGCGCGAAGTCGTCGCAGGTCACGGCCTGGCCGTCGTGGCGCTCGAAGTACAGCGAGATGCCGCGCTCGAAGCCCTTGCGACCGACCAGCGTCTGCATCATGCGCACGACCTCGGCACCCTTCTCGTAGATGGTGACGGTGTAGAAGTTGCTGATCTCGATGTAGCTGTCGGGCCGCACCGGATGCGCCATCGGGCCAGCGTCCTCGGGGAACTGGGCGGTGCGCAGCACGCGCACGTCCTCGATGCGCTTGACGGCGCGCGCCGAGGCGTCGGCGCACAGGTCCTGGCTGAACTCCTGGTCGCGGAAGACGGTGA
>NZ_JBFTPD010000430.1:0-513 GCF_056398305.1 Rhizobium sp. 01T444 | reverse complement strand
ATTCAAGCCGGCGCTCTACGTGCCCGGATGTCCGCCGCACCCGTTGACCTTCGTCTGCGGCGTGCTCGACCTGCTCGGCATCCCGAGCTGAAAATTCACAAACGAAGCTCGCCCATGTCCAACAGTTCCGCGTCAGCGCCGCACGTCAAGCCCTTCGTCTTCGAGGGCCTGGGTTCCAAGACCCTCAGCTTCTCCATCAGCGACATCCAGAGCTGCATGCGCATCGACGATCCCAATGCGCTGGCTCTCGAGTACACCCGCACGATGATGGGCTTCCTGCTCTTCAGGCCCGAGCCGCGAAGCATCGGGATGATCGGCCTGGGCGGCGGCTCCATGGCCAAGTACTGCTATCACTACCTGAGCGGCGCCCGGATCCAGGTCGCCGAGATCAATCCGCTGGTGATCGCATTGCGCGACGACTTCCACGTGCCGCGCGACGACGCGCGCTTCATCGTCTTCCAGGCCGACGGGGCCGACTTCGTGCGTCGCGGCTCGCGTCGCTTCGACGTGCTG
>NZ_JBFTPD010000429.1:0-513 GCF_056398305.1 Rhizobium sp. 01T444 | reverse complement strand
GTGCCGGTACCCCGTCTCGTACAAGGTGATCGCGGACGCGTACGTGGCAATGTGGCCACCGACTCCCGAATGCTTGCCCGCGCGCAGGATCAGCGCCATCGCATTCCAGCGCAGGTAGGCATCCAGCCGAGCCTCGATCTGTTCATTTCCCGGGAATGCCGCCTGCTCGCGCGTTCCGATGCTGTTGACGTACGGAGTCGTCGTCTTGGCCACGTAGTTGCCATCGCCGAGCTTGTCCTGCTCCAGCAGTTGGTCCAGCAAGTAGTGCGTGCGCGCGCGCCCTTCATGCGCGAGGACCGCTTCCATCGATTCAAGCCACTCTTGGGTCTCTTGCGGATCCGCATCCGCTGCTTCGGTCAATCTGTCCATCATCCGTCCTTCTTTTCCGCGGGTGCCGCAAAGGTTGCCCGATGCGGCTCATCCGAATTCGCGTCGCGCTTGCACGTCGCATCGGGGGTGAGAAAACTTTAGTTAACTTGAACGCGACCCACAAGCCGCTGCATGAGCCAATGT
>NZ_JBFTPD010000428.1:0-514 GCF_056398305.1 Rhizobium sp. 01T444 | reverse complement strand
GGTCATGACGAGGGCGAGGTGCTGGAGCTTCGTCGTCCATCCGTTGGGAAGTTCTATGCCGAGGTACCGATCGCTGCTGCAGCCATCGTCGACCGTGCGTTGAGCAGCGCGCAACCGCATTTGGACTTCCCATCGCGCAGGCCGTCACCAAGATCGGTTGGCATTGGCGGCAGGCAACGACTTCTCCAACTGATCGCGGCAGTCTCACGCATTCCGCCACGCAAAGCAGATTGCGCTGTGCCGGCAGCCAATCGCGCATTTGCCCCCGTTTTGGGCATCGGCTTCAGCACGCACTCGGGAGCGGCCAAACATAGTATTTGGTTCGTGTTCCACCCTCCTGAGAGACCACTTTTCATGTCAAAGAATCTGCTCATAAACTTTAACTTCGACCAGCTAGGCGAAGCGCGGGAGTATCGGCAGCCGGCCGAACGCGTCATCGAAGGCGACATCGTGTGCCGCAACTGGGACGTCGACAGCGCCAAGGACGAAAAGGTGCGCGCCGGCGTGTGGGAGT
>NZ_JBFTPD010000427.1:0-514 GCF_056398305.1 Rhizobium sp. 01T444 | reverse complement strand
GTCCCATCGCCATGCCGACCGGCACGCGCAGCAGCATCAATGCAAAGAGAACGACGAAGCCGAGGACGGCGATCAGGTCGGTGCTCATTCGTCGGCTTTCATCTCGGGCTTCGTCTCTTCGAGCAATTCGGGGTGGAAGATCAGTCGATAGGTGCGGATGGCGATCAGCACCACCGCCGACACGTCGCCCAGCCAGGCCACCGCATAGAAGGGCCAGGTCGGGATGTTCATGTCGTAGGTCAGCACGTGGTCGACATAGGTGCCGCGCACCTTGTCGAACAGCGTGGCGGTCTGCACCGCGACGACGAAGAGCAGGACGAGCGTGGCGAACACGTCGATCGCGCGCTTCATGCGCGGGCCCGCCGCGGTCCACACCAGGTCCACCGTGATGTGGCCGCCGCGGTAGCTGGTGGCGGCGATGCCCCAGAAGATCAGGATGCCCAGCAGCATGCGGCCGAAGTCGTAGGCATCCGGGATCGAGGCATTGAAGAACTTCCGCAGGACGACTGCGATG
>NZ_JBFTPD010000426.1:0-515 GCF_056398305.1 Rhizobium sp. 01T444 | reverse complement strand
GGCCCATGTTGGGCCGCACCGGCAGGCGCTCGCCGTTGAGTTCGAACCATTCGGCGCCGATGGGTGTCGCCGCGCAGGGCGTGGCCGCGGCCAGCAGGATGTCGAAGCGATCGAAGAGCCGCGCCACCTGCTCGGCGTACAGCCGGCGCAAGCGCTGCGCGCGCGCGTTCCACGCGGCGGGCAGCAGCGTGCCGGCCAGGAAGCGGTCGCGCGAGAGCGGCTCGAAATCGTGCGCGCGGGTGCGCAAGTCGGGCAGATGCAGCGCGCCGCCTTCCGAATTGGTGATGAGGAAGGCCGCGGCGCGCCCCGCCTCGACCATCGGCAGTTCGAAGGTCTGGGTCGCACCCAGCGCCTGCGCCACCGTGTCGACGGCGTTGAGCGCTTCGGGCTGCACGCGTTCACGGAACCAGCCGCCGAGCACGCCGATGCGAAGCCCCTGCAGGCCGTGCGAGAGCGTGGGCAGCGTGGGCTCGACCGCGCGCTGCGCACAGCCGGGATCATGCGGGCCCATGCCC
>NZ_JBFTPD010000425.1:0-516 GCF_056398305.1 Rhizobium sp. 01T444 | reverse complement strand
ATGTATGCGTGGGTCATGGTGGTCCTCATGAAATGAAAGGCGATTCAGGGTACGACGGTTTGGGCCAGGCCGGGCCGCCCGTGGCGCTGCACCAGCGTGAGGGCGATCATGCCGGTGGCGCCTGCCAGCAGCCCGGTGGTGAGCGCCAGCACGGCGGCGCTGCCGCCGCGGTGCATCATGCCCATCCAGGTGCCGCACAGGAAGGCGGCGGCCGCGAAGACGAAGCCGCCCAGCGCCGAGGCGGCGCCCGCCTGCAGCGGGAAAGGCGTCGCCATCCCGACGTGGCCGCAGGGCTGGTGGATGCCATAGGCCAGCAGCATCAGCCACAGCCCGGCCGTCAGTGTGAAGGGGGTGTGCGCATCCGCCAGCTGCGGCGCGATCAGCAGCGCCGCGGCCGCCAGCGACAGGTAGCCGGCGCGGCGCACCGAGATCACGATGCCGTGCGAGTCGATCCAGCTGCGGCAGAGGAAGGTGCCGATCAGGTAGGCGACGGACGCGCCGCCGATCACCAGCCCG
>NZ_JBFTPD010000424.1:0-516 GCF_056398305.1 Rhizobium sp. 01T444 | reverse complement strand
GCTCCCTTGCGCGTGTAGTCGTCGATCGCGTAGTGCGCCTGCGGCTTGGGAATGCCCATGGCGTCCTTCTGATCGCTCAGGGTGATGCGGTTGTCTGCTGCGGGCAGCACTTCCAGCACCGTCTTGACGTTGAATTCGCGCGCCGCGCTGTGGCGAAGGCGTCTTTCGAATTCAGGACCGTACACGCCTTTATCGATCAGGGACTGCGTGGCGCCGGCGACCCGGGAGATGTTGGTGAAGTCAAGGCGATATGGCGCATGCTCGGAGCGGAACGGCCCGTCGCGCAAGGTGTTGATGGAACTGGGGCTTTGCGGGCCACGACCCAGCCACAGGTCCTCATCGACATCGAAGGTCAAAGACGTGCTCGGATGGTCCATCAGGTGGCGCCCGACCATGCCGGAACTGTTGGCCAATCCCTGAGGGTATTTGTCGCTTGCCGACAGGAGAAGCAGCCGCGGACTTTCGATGCCGTTGGCCGCCAGGACGAAGCTCGTTCCGGTCACGCGGTGCGAGACC
>NZ_JBFTPD010000423.1:0-517 GCF_056398305.1 Rhizobium sp. 01T444 | reverse complement strand
AAGACCCCGATGACGACTCGGCGCATCGGCGCGGCCATGCCTCGCCAGCCGGAACCAGCGCCTATCGGCCGAGTACGGCATAGAGAATCGACCCGGCCGCACCCACGGTGACGAGCACCGTCAGGCCCGCCCCCGCCTGTCGCGGACTGGTGGGGCCCAGCGAGCGGCTCAGGCCGACGGCACTCAGCAGCCTCGCGACGATCAGCGCGATGCCCAGCACGTGGAGGGGGAGCGCCGGCATGCCGAGCAGCTCGGCGAACGCGATCAGCAGCAAGACCAGCGGCACATGCTCGGCGAAGTTGGCATGCGCGCGGATGGCCTGTGCCATCGCCGGGACGCCGCCGTCGCCCGCGTTCACATGCAGCCGGGCGCGCTGGACGATGACCCTGACCGTCAGCGCGGCGCCGAGCAGGCCGAGCAGAGCGGCGTAGAACGCGGCGATCAAGGGGACGAGGGGTACGAAATGCATGGAAGACTCCTGAAGTTCGCGAACATCGCGATGGGTACTGCCATGACG
>NZ_JBFTPD010000422.1:0-518 GCF_056398305.1 Rhizobium sp. 01T444 | reverse complement strand
ATCCTCGACACGCTGCTCGACCACTCGATCGACGTGTCTTACGCCTGCACGGCGGGCGTGTGCGGGACCTGCCGCACGCAGGTTCTCGCCGGCGAGCCCGACCACCGCGACGACTTCCTCAGCGACGAGGAAAAGCAGGCGAACGACGCGATGATGATCTGCTGCTCCGGCTCGCGTTCGAAGACGCTGGTGCTCGATCTCTGACACGGATGCGGACCCATGACGACGAAGCTCGAACCGGCCGGCGAATCGCACGACAGCGCCGGCAACGGCGTGATCGCGGGCATCCTGGCCTATCTGCGGGACCGCCGCCTGCAGCCCGGCGACCGCCTGCCTTCCGAACGCGACCTCGCCGAGCGGCTGGGTGTCGGCCGCAACGCGGTGCGCGAGGCGCTCGCGACGCTGGTGACGCTGCGCATCGTCGAATCGCGTCCCCACTCGGGCATCTATCTGCGGCACGTCGAGCGCGAGAGCAGTTTCGAGGCGCTGGTGATGCTCACCGACATGGGCGCCACGCC
>NZ_JBFTPD010000421.1:0-518 GCF_056398305.1 Rhizobium sp. 01T444 | reverse complement strand
ACGCACCGCTGCACGGCGATTTCAGGGTGCATGCGTTGAGCGACGGGCATGTCGCGCTGAAAGGCCCCATGGCGATGGAGCCGAGCGTCGAGCTCGGGCCGACCGCGTGCCTGGAGATCGACGGCGTGTTTGTCGTCGTCGCGAGCGCGAAGACGCAGATGCTCGACCGCGAGCTGTTCCGTTGCGTCGGTGTCGATCCGGAGCGCATGAAGATTCTCGTCAACAAGAGCTCGGTCCATTTCCGTGCCGACTTTGCGCCGATCGCCGAGGCGATCCTCGTCGCCAAGGCGCCCGGTCCTATGGCGGCGGAGCCGGCCGACCTGCCATGGCGCAAGCTGCCCGCGAGCATGGCGCGCCGGCCCTGATCCGTTTCGACGTTCAATGACTCCAACTCAGCCCATGCCGATTACTCCCGCTCAACACCTCAGCGCCTTGCGCGAACAGGCCCATGAATTCATCGGGATCCGTCACCGTATCCATCAGAACCCCGAACTCGCGTTCGAGGAGTTCAGCACCAG
>NZ_JBFTPD010000420.1:0-518 GCF_056398305.1 Rhizobium sp. 01T444 | reverse complement strand
GACCAACACACCCCCGATGAAGTGTTCATTCGGAAAAGGAGGTCCTGTTGAGATCGAAATCAAGCACGTGCAAGTCCGCGTCGAAGCTTTTGCATGGCGATCTATGCGACGGAGATTGGCTCAGCATTTGGTTGCGTAAGCAGGCCCGCTGCCGCAGCGAATTGCGAAACAGGGACCTTTTGCAGGAGAAGCTTGCGAGTTGCGAAAGAGCGCGACTTCGGTCTGGCGAAAGGCGCGGATGTCGTTCAAGATGAGCTGTCCTTTTGCTCGCACGAAGACTTCCGATGCCCGTCCAGACACCGAACGCACCCACTCTCGACGGCATGGTGCTGCGACCGATGACCGCTGCCGACTTGCCGCGCGCGCATGCATTGACCGCCGAGCTGCGCTGGCCGCACCGCCCCGCGGATTTGGCACAGGTTTTCGCCCACGCCGAGGGCATCGTCGCCGAGCGCGATGGCGAGCTGGTCGGCACCGCGCTGCGTTGGCGCTGGGGCGAGCACCACGCCACCATCGGC
>NZ_JBFTPD010000419.1:0-519 GCF_056398305.1 Rhizobium sp. 01T444 | reverse complement strand
TGACCGTACTTGAAGACTCCGTCGCCAACGCGCGCACGGCATCGAAGGCGTCGCGATCTGGCCCCGAGCACTTGGCAGGCTTCATCTCCGTCCTGCTGGAGCAGATCGAACGGCGCCTCGAGGGACACGAGGTGGAGTCCGCTGTCACCACCGGCTTCCCGAGCGTGGATGCGCTGCTGGGAGGCGGCTTCGTCGACGAGGACTTGGTTGTCCTCGCTGCGCGGCCATCCATGGGCAAGACCGCGATGGAAGTCAACTTCATGCTGGCTGCCGCAGACGCCGGCCGCGCCGCCCTGCTCTTTTCCATGGAGATGCGTGGCACCTCGATGGCCAAGCGGATGATCTCGCGCGCCGGCCGCATTCCAGGAGAGGTCTTCACGAGCGCCGAGCAGTTGGGCGAACGGCTGGATGGCATCTACGACGCTGCCCATAGCCTCGGCAACCAGACGATCTTTATCGACGAGTCGCCCGGCCTGTCTTTGGCCGAGATCCGCACACGTTCACGTCTCTTCCTCGCAC
>NZ_JBFTPD010000418.1:0-519 GCF_056398305.1 Rhizobium sp. 01T444 | reverse complement strand
CGGCATCGCCGCCGCGGGCAGGCCCACGCTGGCCGGTGTGATGAACTGTCCCCACGAGGTGTAGAGCACCCCGCTCAGGCCGGCCAGCGTGGAGCCGACGATGAAGGTGACGAGCTGGTACTTGCGCACGTCGTAGCCCAGCAGCTCGGCGCGCTGCGGGTCCTCCCGCACCGCCACGACGACATTGCCGAAGCGCGAGTTCAGCAGCATGCGCAGGCCCACGTAGACGAAGTGGATGAGCGCGACGACGAGGTAGTAGAGCGCCGTGCCCTCGAAGGCCAGCGGCTGGTCGCCGAACCAGGGGATGTTCAGCGGGGCCATGTCCTTCATGCCGTTGAAGCCGTTGAGCCGCGCGCTGCCGATGCGCCATTCCGGCCCGGCCGTCTGCCCGAGGAAGAAGGCCAGCACCAGCGTCGCCGAGAGCGTGACGATGCCGAAGAACACGCCGCCCACCTGCCCCCAGATCATGAAGTAGCCGAGCACGGCCGCCGCCAATGCCGCCAGGCCGAGGGCCAGCAC
>NZ_JBFTPD010000417.1:0-519 GCF_056398305.1 Rhizobium sp. 01T444 | reverse complement strand
ATGCTGAGCAGTCCATCCTGCATCCGTCCGAGGTCGAATTGGGCGAGACCACGCGCGGCGTGATGGCCGAGGTCCAAAGGCTCCAGCCGCAGCGCGTGGTGTTCGACAGCCTGTCCGAGATGCGCCTGCTGGCGCAGGACCCCTTGCGCTACCGGCGGCAGATCCTGGCGCTCAAGCACTTCTTTTCGAGATGCCGCTGCACCGTCCTCATGCTGGACGACAGGTCCTCCAAGGCCGGCGACCTCCAGCTGCACAGCATCGCGCATGGCGTGCTCAGCCTCGACCAGACGACGGGCGCCTATGGCGAGAACAAGCGCTTCATGCGGGTCGTGAAGCTGCGCGGCGTGAAGTTCCGCGGCGGCGACCATGATTTCCGGCTCGACACCGGGGGCATCGCGCTCTTCCCGCGGCTCGTCGCGTCCGAGCATCGCGGCAGCTTCGAGCAGAGAGCGGCCAGAACCGGCAATGCCTCTCTCGATGCCATTCTGGGCGGCGGCTTGAGCTACGGAAGCAATACGC
>NZ_JBFTPD010000416.1:0-520 GCF_056398305.1 Rhizobium sp. 01T444 | reverse complement strand
GGTGAACGCGGTCAACGCGCAGAACCTGATCCTCCCTTCGGGCACGGTCAAGTTCGGCGCGACCGAATACAGCGTGAAGATGAACGGCTCGCCCGAAGAGATCGCCGGTCTCAACGACCTGCCGGTGCGCACCGCCAACGGCGCCACCATCTATCTGCGCGACGTGGCCAATGTGCGCGACGGCTTCTCGCCGCAGACGAACGTGGTGCGGCAGGACGGCGTGCGCGGCGTGCTGCTTTCGGTGCTCAAGAACGGCGGCGCGTCGACGCTGGACATCGTGTCGAACCTGCGCGCGCTGCTGCCCGTCGCCGCGCAGGCGATGCCGAGCGACATCAAGATCACGCCGCTCTTCGACCAGTCGATCTTCGTCAAGGCCGCCGTGCAGGGCGTCGTGGCCGAAGCCATGCTCGCCGCCGCGCTGACGGCCGCGATGGTGCTGCTGTTCCTCGGCAACTGGCGCAGCACCCTGATCATCGCGCTGACCATCCCGCTGTCGATCCTGGCGTCGATCCTCGTGCTC
>NZ_JBFTPD010000415.1:0-520 GCF_056398305.1 Rhizobium sp. 01T444 | reverse complement strand
CGCTGCCGGCCAGAGATTGAGGCTATCCGCAGATCGCTCGCGTTCGGCTGATCTATTTGACTCCATGGTGCGTCGCGAATCCATGTGCGAAAGGCCAAGGCTCATTCGGGCGCCAGCGCGTCGGGATCGATGGGCGAGGGCGCCGCGTTCGGGCTGACGCCGCCTTCCGATGGCGACTGCTCCGACGCCCGGTCGGCGGCTTGGTCGCGCTGGTTCTGGGTGTCTGCCAGGCCGGGCGCGAACCGGCCGGCTCGACGAAACGCCCGATCGGAGCCGGCGTAGTTGGAGGCGATCGTCCGCTTGCGCTTCATGTAGTGGCCCATGACCATCGCAGCGATCTCTGGTCCGACGGTGGCCTTCATGTTTGCGGCCGCCGTCGAGCGGGTGTCGTAGAGCGAGTAGAGCTTGCCGTCGGGAAAGGCTCGGAGGCAAGCTGCGCGGAGTGCGGCCCTGCAACCATTGGAATAGCGGTCGAACGTTTGTTCTCCGCCGCCGGCCAGGTACTGCTGCAAGCTGGTGA
>NZ_JBFTPD010000414.1:0-520 GCF_056398305.1 Rhizobium sp. 01T444 | reverse complement strand
GTCTTCTTTGGGTCGTCTGCCATTCCTGTCTCCTTCGTGACGTGATGATCGAGGAGCCTGCGACGCAGGRCCGCCCGGGGATGTAGGAGGCGGCCATATCCGCGGCGCGGCGATGGGCGACATCGCGATCTGGTGACGTGCAGCATGCTGCCCCATGCACCTCGCCGACGTTGCCCCCATGCTCATCTCTTCGCGGCCCGTAGACCTATCCGAGCCGGGGTGGATCTATGAGCTCAAGTTCGACGGCTACCGCCTCCTGGCTGAATTCGGGGCCGGCACTGTCGAGTTGAAGACGCGCAGCGGGGCTGACGCYACCACCTGGTTCCCAGAGRTCACRAAGTCGCTGGCAAGCATGCACGGTGGTCCATTCATCACGGACGGAGAGGTTTGCGTGCTCGACGAYTTGGGTCGCAGCAACTTCGACCTGCTGCAGATCCGCGCGCGCCGGCGGCGCTGGCATGAAGGCGCGGACCCGGTGACCTATTGCGTCTTCGATCTACTGGTTCACCGGGGCATAGAC
>NZ_JBFTPD010000413.1:0-520 GCF_056398305.1 Rhizobium sp. 01T444 | reverse complement strand
GCGTCGACACGTTCGCCTTCGGGGTACTGGTAGATCAGCTCGCCGATGTCGTGGGCGCGCAGGTGCGCATCGAGCACGGCGTGCGCCGCCACCACCGATTCGGCATCGCCGCGGTGAAAGCGCAGGTCGATCCGCGCGCGCGGCAGACCCAGCCGGTCGTGCGCGTCGGCCAGCGTGATGCGACTCTGGTCGAAGGGCGACTGTTCGGCGTGGTAGTGCAGGGCGTAGCGATTGCCCGGGCTGTGGACGAAGAAGCCCGGCAGCCGGGTCTTGGCAAAGTAGCGCCCATGCAGGAAGCGGGTGACGAAGGCGGCCGTGCCGAAGGGCGCGCGCAGCAGGTTGCGCGCATGGCGCAGCAGGCTGGGCCTGGGCCCGCCGCCGATCAACGCCTTGCGGATGGCGGGCGCGGCGAGCTTGTCGCGCAGCACCGGCGTGGACAGCGCGAGGTACGCCGCCGACAGGATGCCCGAGCCATGCACGGGATCGACCGGCGGCGGATTGTCGAGCCACAGCGCGATGT
>NZ_JBFTPD010000412.1:0-521 GCF_056398305.1 Rhizobium sp. 01T444 | reverse complement strand
AAGGTGCGGCGTGCCGACCGGGTGGGCGACCGGATCTTCGTGGACGGCAACAGCGCGGCCGCGCTGGGCTGCGTGTACGGGGGCGCCACGGTCGCGGCCTGGTACCCGATCACGCCCTCGTCCTCGGTGGCCGAGGCCTTCCAGCGGTACTGCACCAGGTTCCGCGTCGATCCGGCCACCGGCCAGCACCGCTTCGCCATCGTGCAGGCGGAGGACGAGCTCGCCTCGATCGGCATGGTCGTGGGCGCCGGCTGGAACGGCGCGCGGGCCTTCACGGCGACCTCGGGGCCGGGCATTTCCCTGATGAGCGAGTTCATCGGCCTGGCCTACTTCGCCGAGATCCCGGTCACCATCATCAACGTGCAGCGCGGCGGGCCTTCCACCGGCATGCCCACCCGCACGCAGCAGGCCGACATCCTGTGCTGCGCCTATGCCTCGCACGGCGACACCAAGCACGTGCTGCTGTTCCCCGAAGACCCGCACGAGTGCTTCGAGCACGCGGCGGCGGCGCTGGACCTGGC
>NZ_JBFTPD010000411.1:0-521 GCF_056398305.1 Rhizobium sp. 01T444 | reverse complement strand
CCTTGAGCGCGGCCGGCCCGGCGACCACCGCGCTCAGCATCATGCGGATGGAGAAGTCGATCATCTGCGCGAGCTCGATGTCACGGTCGGCCCGGGGCGCGCGGTCGCCCAGGATCAGGGTCGCCAGGCCGTGTTCCATCGCCCAGGCGCTGTGGGCGACGAGATCGACTTGCGAGCGTGGCCATCCGTGCGCGATCGCCAGTTCGACGAGGCTCTCGGAAAAGAGATTGAAGGACCTGGCGCCTTCCTCGAGCAACTCGCCATGACGATGCATGTCGAGGATGCGCGGGCCCACCATCAGGTTGAAGACGCCCTTGTTGGCCTGCGCATAGCGCACATAGCTCAGCATCATCTCGCGCGCCTTTTCCAGCGGACCAAGCTTCAGTTCGACGATGGCCTGGCGCTGCGCGGCGAGCTCGCGAAAGCCGTCGCTCGCAATCCCCGCGAGCAGGCCTTCCTTGCCCTCGAAATGCCGTGACGGCGCGGCCTCCGAGACGCCCACACGACGCGCGCATTCGCGC
>NZ_JBFTPD010000410.1:0-522 GCF_056398305.1 Rhizobium sp. 01T444 | reverse complement strand
CCACTTCGTCAAGCGCAACGATGTGCTGACGCGAATGTTGCCGTCGACCGGCGCGCCGGAATGAAGAAGCTCGCCTGTCTTGCCATGCTGCTCGCCGGCGCCTCGGCCCCGCTCGCTCGCGCGGCCGAGTGGAAGATGGACACGGCGGGCAGCCGGCTCGAGTTCGTCGCCGATTTCGAGAGATCGCCGGCGCCGGGCGTCTTCAAGGACTTCGACGTCCGCCTGGGCTTCGACCCGCAGAAGCCGGAGGGCGGCCACCTGGATGTGACCATTCGGGTGGCGAGCGCGGACATGACGAGCGCGGACATCAACAAGGCGATCGCGGGGATCGAATGGTTCGATTTCGCTCGGCACCCGCAAGCCGAGTTCCACGCGACCGACATCCGCCGGGCCCAGGCGCAGGCGAATGCGCCGGCCGGCGGCTACCTCGCGCGCGGCACGCTGGCCCTGAAGGGTGTGCAGCAGCCGGTGGAGGTGCCGTTCACCTGGAACGCCGGGGCCGCGGGCGCGACGATGGAGGGC
>NZ_JBFTPD010000409.1:0-522 GCF_056398305.1 Rhizobium sp. 01T444 | reverse complement strand
CTGCAGCACGTGCTGGTGATGTATGCCGGCGCGGTGGCCGTGCCCCTCATCGTCGGCCGCGCGCTCAAGCTGAGCCCGCAGGAGGTCGCGCTGCTGATCTCCGCCGACCTCTTCTGCTGCGGCGTCGCCACGCTGATCCAGTCGCTGGGCGCCACGCAGTGGTTCGGCATCCGGCTGCCGGTGATGATGGGCGTGACCTTCGCTTCGGTGGCGCCGATGGTCGCCATCGCCAATGCCAACCCCGGCCAGGCGGGAGCGCAGCTTCTCTTCGGCTCGATCATCGGCGCGGGCATCGTCTCGATGCTGATCGCGCCGATGGTCTCGCGCATGCTGCGCTTCTTTCCGCCGGTGGACACCGGCACCATCATCGCGGTGATCGGCATCAGCCTGATGCGCGTGGGCATCAACTGGATCTTCGGCAACCCGGTCGGGCCGACGGCGCCGGCGCTGGTCGATCCCGCCTACGCGAAATGGCTGGCCGACGTCACCTCGCCCGGCTCCCCGGTGCCGCCGATGCCCAAG
>NZ_JBFTPD010000408.1:0-522 GCF_056398305.1 Rhizobium sp. 01T444 | reverse complement strand
GCTCAACGGCGTGGCGCAGGCCATCCTCCCGAACTGGGTTCGGGGCCGCGGACTGGCGGTCTACCTGACGGTGTTCAACGGGGCGCTGGCCGCCGGCAGCCTTGGATGGGGCCTCGTGGCGCAGCAGATCGGCGTGCCGATGGCGCTGCTGGCCGGCGCCGCCGCGCTGGCGCTGGTGGCCATCGGCTTTCATCGCGTCAAGCTGCCGGCGGGCGAGGTCGACCTGCAGCCCTCCAATCACTGGCCCGAGCCGCTGGTCGCCGAACCGGTGGCGCACGACCGCGGGCCGGTCATGGTGCAGATCGAATACCGCGTCCGCAAGGCGGACCGGCCGGCCTTCGTCCGGGCGATGCAGCGCCTGTCGGCCGAGCGTCGGCGCGACGGCGCCTATGCCTGGGGCATCACGGAGCACACGGGCGATCCGGAACGCCTCATGGAGTGGTTCCTGGTGGAATCATGGGCGGAGCACCTGCGGCAGCACCGCCGGGTGTCGAACGCCGACGCCGACGTGCAGGCCGAGGC
>NZ_JBFTPD010000407.1:0-522 GCF_056398305.1 Rhizobium sp. 01T444 | reverse complement strand
GGAGATGCGAAATGAGCGTCGTCGCCCTCAAGCCCTACCACTTCCCCGCGAAGGACGTTCGCGAGAACTTCCCCGCGCCGCTGCTCTACATCGGCTGGGAAGACCACCTGATGTTCTGCGCGCCCTTCTGCCTGCCGCTGCCGCCCGACACGCCCTTCGGCGCCCTGGCCGAGGCGATCCTGCCGGGCATCTACGGCTGGCACCCCGACTTCGCGAAGATCGACTGGAGCCGGGCGCAGTGGTTCAAGTCGGGCCAGCCCTGGAGCCCCGACCCGGCGAAGTCGCTCGCCGAGAACGGCCTGAAGCACAAGGACGCGATCCGCTTCCGCACGCCGGGCCTCACCGGCATCAAGGGCTCGTTCAGCTGAGCCCGGGGCCTTGCCGATTGCCATTGCCATGAGCCATACCCTGACCATCGAACCCCTGGGCGCCACCATCGAGGTGGAGGAGGGCCAGACCCTGCTCGACGCCGCGCTGCGCCAGGGCATCTACATCCCGCATGCCTGCTGCCATGGCCTGTGC
>NZ_JBFTPD010000406.1:0-522 GCF_056398305.1 Rhizobium sp. 01T444 | reverse complement strand
GGATGGCGGGTTCGTGCTGGCGGTGTGCAACTTCACGCCCGTGCCCCGACGGGGGTATCGAGTGGGAGTGCCTGCGGCGGGCGCCTATCGGGAGATCCTCAACACGGACGGCTCGATCTACGGCGGAAGCGGCGCGGGAAACGGCGTGCTCGAAAGCGAGCCGGTCGGATGGCATCACAGGGCCCAGTCGCTGGTCATGTCCGTGCCCCCGCTGGCGACCGTGATGTGGGTGTTGGCGTGAAGACCCCGACCCCATGCTGAGCCCTGGCAAGCCCTACCCCCTCGGCGCCGCCCCCGGCCCGGACGGCATCAACTTCGCCCTGGCGGCCCCCAGGGCGAGCGCCGTGGAACTCTGCCTCTTCGACCCCACGGGCGAACACGAACAGCAGCGCCTCCAGTTGCCGGAATGCACCAATGGCGTCTGGCATGGCCGCCTGCCCTCCGGCCGCGCGGGTCTCGTCTATGGCTACCGTGTCCACGGCCCTTGGAACCCGCAGGAGGGACATCGCTTCAACCCTTCCA
>NZ_JBFTPD010000405.1:0-522 GCF_056398305.1 Rhizobium sp. 01T444 | reverse complement strand
GGCCTACGTTCCGGAGGAGCGCCGCATCGTCCCTGGTCTCACGGTACGAGAGAACATCCGCCTGGGTCTCCTCGCCTCGCCGTTGCGCCGGCATGAAGCGGACGTCATCGAGGAGATCGCGGAAACCTTCCCGCGTCTGAAAGAGCGCCTCGACCAGATGGCCATCACGATGTCAGGCGGGGAGCAACAGATGCTTGCCATTGCGCGCGCCGTGGCGTCCAAGCCGAAGATCGTGCTGCTCGACGAGCCCTCCGAAGGCATCATGCCGGTGCTGGTCGATGAGATGTTCGAGTATTTCGCTGCGCTCAAGCGCAGCGGCGTGACCATCCTTCTCATCGAGCAGAACGTCGGCCTGGCTCTCAAGATTGCAGACCGCGCCTACATCCTCGACCAAGGCGAAATCGTCTACAGCGGCGACGCGCAAGCCATGCTGGCCGACGAAGCCATCCAGGAGCGTTACTGCGCGGTCTAGGCGCAGTGCAAGACGATCAACGATCAGAACGAAGAAGATGACCTGCGTAG
>NZ_JBFTPD010000404.1:0-522 GCF_056398305.1 Rhizobium sp. 01T444 | reverse complement strand
GACGTGGATTCGCCCATCTCGCTGGCCTTCATCGAGCGCTATCCCACGCCCGACAGCGCGGCCCGCCTGGGACCCAAACGCATGGCCGGCTTCTGCGCTCAGCACGCCTACTGCGGCCGACGCAGCGCCGATGAACTGCTGCAAAGGCTCCATGGGGCGCCGGCCAGCGTCTGCGCCGAACTGGAAATGGATGCCAACGGCGAGCTCGCGCGCTGCCTGGCTCGTACGCTGGCTCGTCTGGTCGAGCAGATCAAGCTGCTGTCCAGTCGCATCGAGCACCATGTCGCTTCGCTTGAAGACGGTCGCATCATGATGAGCTTCCCGCGCGCCGGACGCATCTGCGCCGCGCAGATCCTTGCCGAACTTGGCAGCGTGCGCGAGCGCTTCGTAAGCGACGAGCACTTGGCCGCCGAAGCCGGCGTCGCTCCCGTGACCTACCAATCGGGCAAGTCCAAGGCCGTGACCTTCCGCTGGGCCTGCAACCATCGTTTGCGCGCTGCGCTGACCTGCCTGGCCGACAAC
>NZ_JBFTPD010000403.1:0-523 GCF_056398305.1 Rhizobium sp. 01T444 | reverse complement strand
CAAGGTAGCCGACCCCGACTTGGCGCTGCTTTGCGTGCCGGCCGCGTACGTCGACTGCACGAGATCTATCACGGATTTGGACGAGGCGGACCATACCGGGAAGACGTCCCACCTCTTGAGCTTCGTCGTGACCGATCGCGTCAAGGCGGTCTACAAGGACAAGTCGGCCGCGACATGGGCCGGAAGGGTCGTGACATCCATGGCGGAGCTGCAGGAGAGGCAGTACCCGTTCTGGAAGAACATCGGTCGCCTGCAGATCGAAGTCGCTGACGCCACTGGGCGCATCGCCTATCTCAACTCATTCGCGCCTTGGGGTTGGCGGTCGATTGAGGTCGGCGCGAAGGTTCACCTCCTCGCCACCGTGAAGCGGTTCGGCGATGACCTCTATGTCGAGCCTGGGGCCGAGCAGCCGCACAGCGGAGCGATTGGCCGGATCTGGGCGCGATACCTGGGCTTGCAGGGGCGCGTGACGGGCGAGGCGGTCACGGGCGCCGTGCACGCGGTGCTCGACAAGGAGGTTGCC
>NZ_JBFTPD010000402.1:0-524 GCF_056398305.1 Rhizobium sp. 01T444 | reverse complement strand
GCATGTTGCCTCCCGTTTATCGGGCCGACCTGTTGGCCAGCCGGATGCTGGCCAACGCCGGGGCCCACTCCCTTGCGCTTGCAAAGCGGTCTCCATCGGCTAACGCCGGGCCCTGCGCCTACCTCGGCCACTCGAAGCGCATCGCCTCGATGAATCGCTTCAGCTTCGGCGGCTGGAGTCGGGCCTGCGGGTAGACCAGATAGACCGGCAGGGCGGCGGCCTGCCAGTCGGGCACCAACTGGATCAGGCGGCCGTGCGCGAGGTCCTCGGCCAGCAGCCAGGTCGACCCCACGCACACGCCCATGCCCCTCACGGCGGCGCTGCGTAGGGCGTAGAGACTGTCGGTGCTCAGGCGCGGGCGCAAGGCGACGCGGCAACTCTCGCCGCTTTTCGAATGCGACAGCAGGATCTCTGTTCGGTAGAAGGTGCGCAGTGCGAGCCAAGGCAGTGCCGCGAGTTCGCGCGCTTGCGTCGGTGCCGGCAAGTCCTCGAGCACTGAAGGCGCAGCGACCACGATGCGGGGT
>NZ_JBFTPD010000401.1:0-524 GCF_056398305.1 Rhizobium sp. 01T444 | reverse complement strand
TCTACAACCTCAGGATTGCAACCAAGTTGCTCATCTCCTTCGTAGCCGTGCTGGCGCTGACCGCATTGCTCGGAATCTTCTCCGTCATCGAGCTGGCGAAGGTGAACCAGGCCTCGACGGAGCTTGCCAGGGACTGGATGCCCAGCACCCGCGTGCTGCTCGAACTGAAGTCGGGCATGGCGCGCTATCGGACGCAGGAACTGCAGCACATCCTCTCGGACAACCCGGCCGACTTCGCCACTTACGAGAAGTCGATGAACACGCTGTGGACGCAGGCGCAGAAGGACCTTGCGGACTACCAGAAGCTCGTCACCACGCCCGAGGAGAAGGAGACCTATCCCCAGCTCGTGAGCGCGATGGCGGCCTACGCGCCGCTCCATGAAAAGATCATCGCCGCGTCGCGCGCCGAGAAGAACGAAGAAGCCAGGGCCCTGACCCGGGGCGAGTCGCTGCGCCTGAATCTCGAGATCGGCGCGATGATCGACAAGCTCGTGAAGGTGAATGTCGAAGGCGGCGACAAGGCC
>NZ_JBFTPD010000400.1:0-524 GCF_056398305.1 Rhizobium sp. 01T444 | reverse complement strand
AGCTAGGTGTGTCTTCGGCAGGCTGGTTCCACACATCGCCGTGTCTCGCCAACCCCCAACTGAAAGGCAGAAATCCTGATGTCCACAGATGATCCATCGAATGAACAATCTTCCGAAGCACCAGACATCCGGGAGTCGATCAGTCGGCGCCAGCTGTTGAGCGCCGCCGCCGCAGCGGCGCTGATGGGCGCCGGTCTGGCTCGTGCTCAGCCCGCCGCCGCTTCCGCCAGCGGCGTGCAGGATCTGGACCTGTCATCGGCTGCAACCGCGATTCGCACGGGTGCCATGACGTCCGAGAGTTATGTGAGCAAATTGCTCGATCGCGCTGCGAATCTCTCCGATCTGAATGCCTTCATCACAATAGACCGAGCCGGCGTACTGGAAGCGGCCAGAGCGGCGGACAAGGCTCGCGCCGCGGGCCATTCGGCGCCGCTGCTGGGTTTGCCGATCGGTGTGAAGGACAGCTACCTGACCCAAGGCTTGGCTTCGACCCTCGGCACTTCCGTTTTGAAGGACTTCAAGCC
>NZ_JBFTPD010000399.1:0-525 GCF_056398305.1 Rhizobium sp. 01T444 | reverse complement strand
GTGTGTCGCTGGAACGCCAGGGCAACCTCGTCGTTGGTGCTCCGGGGGGACATCGCACCGGCCTGGATGACCGTCAGGCTTCGAAGGGCGCCCGGGCGCGCCTGCTGCTGCGCATGCGGCATGACGGCCACGCGGCTGCCTTTCACGACATTCAATGCGGCGGCCGGCACGGCCATCGCGAGCCCGGCCTGGGGGCGGCCGAGGAAATAGCCCTGCCCGTACCCGATCTCCAGGTCGCGCAGCACGCGCAGGTCATCGCCGTTCTCGATGCCTTCAGCCACGAGTCGAGTGCCGAAGGCGTCGCCGATGGCGCGGATGGCGCGCACGACTTCCAGTTTCTCGGCGCTGGCGGCAATGCCTTCGGTGAAGAATCGGTCGATCTTGACGAAGTCCGGCTTCAGTTCGGTCCACAGTCGAAGGCTCGAATGACCGTTGCCGAAATCGTCCAGCGCCAGAAGCGCGCCCGTGGCATGGAGCATCTTCACGGCCTGGCGCAGCGCTGCGATGTCGCTCGCTGCCTCGTAC
>NZ_JBFTPD010000398.1:0-526 GCF_056398305.1 Rhizobium sp. 01T444 | reverse complement strand
GAACTGGTCCATGCCSGTGGTCACGGCGATATCGGTGGGTGCCGMCATGCCRGGCAGGTCGACRTARCCGAGGATCTTCATGAAGGCGATGTTGCCCATGTTCGGCAGGCCGGGRTACGGCGCCATCCACTCATGCCACCAGTCGTAGTACGCGCGGGGGCTGGTGCTGCTGTACGGGCTGCAGCCGTCGCACAGGCCGGCCAGCGCGATCACCGCCACCTGGCCCTTGAGCGYCGWGGTGTCCCAGAYCGTSACRAGCGCGAACTCGCTGTCGTTGGTCATGGCGATGCCGGTGGGSACCTTGTTGGCGGSCAGYTGCACSGTGGTGCGGTTGCCTGCCGTGTTGCTGCCGGCGGTCGCAATCAGGCCGTTCTGGAAAGCCACGAGGCTTTGCGCGCAGAAGCCGGCCCGGCCGCCGCAGCGCCCCACTGCGACGGGGTCGCCAGTCACGATGCCGGTCGAGCGGTAGGCCGCGATATTGATGCTGTCCAGCCCGCCGCTCGGCGCGACCGTCTCGGTCCAACTC
>NZ_JBFTPD010000397.1:0-526 GCF_056398305.1 Rhizobium sp. 01T444 | reverse complement strand
GCCCAAGAGCCCCGGCTTCGCCGGCATCCTGCTGCAGGAGTGGGACCCGGTGAGCGGGCGGCTCGTCGGCGACGCGAAGAACGTGTTCCGCGGCAGTCCGCTCGGGCTGGTCGAAGGCCCGCATCTCTTCAAGCGCAAGGGCTGGTACTACCTGACGGTGGCCGAAGGCGGCACCGGCTACGACCATGCCGTGACCATGGCGCGCTCGCGCCACATCGACGGGCCCTACGAACTGCCCGCGCAGCCCCACCTCATCACGTCCAAGGACGCTCCCGAGGCCGAGCTGCAGCGCGCGGGACACGGACAGATCGTGGAGACGCCGCAGGGCGAGGTCTACCACACGCACCTGTGCTCGCGCCCGATGCCCGGCTCGCGCCGCTCGCCGATGGGCCGCGAGACCGCCATCCAGAAGTGCGTGTGGCGCGACGACGACTGGCTCTACCTGGAGAGCGGCGGCGTGGTGCCGCGCGTCGACGTGCCGGCCCCCGATGCCTCGGTGCAGCCGCTGCCGGTGCGGCCCAGCCAC
>NZ_JBFTPD010000396.1:0-526 GCF_056398305.1 Rhizobium sp. 01T444 | reverse complement strand
CCACCGCGCCTTCCGGCCGTGGCGGTAATGAAGGACTCGCGCTGGCGCGGCTTCAGGCACCGTGGTGAATTGCAACTCGCCCGCTGGTTGCGTGCCTTCTACGCATTGCGGCGCCGGCAACTGGAGACCGCGCCGGCGCATGAGTTCGTCCCGTACGTCTTCGGCGACGCCGGCCGCAATCCGACAGCCATTCCGCCCGTCATCTGGAGCTACTGGAGCGGCACCACGCCACCGTTGGTGGTGCGGCGCTGCATTGCGCGCTGGCGTGCGCTGCACCCGGACTTCAGCATCCGGGTGCTCGACGACAGCACGCTGCACGCGTACATCCCTGAACTGCCCGCCGGCCTCGCGCTTCAATCACCCCAGAGGCGCGCGGATTGGMTCCGCCTCGAACTGCTGCTGCGGTACGGGGGCATATGGCTCGATGCCAGCAGCATCCTCACGCGGCCGCTCGACTGGGTGATAGCGCTCCAGGAGGAGGCGCAGAGCGACTTCATCGGCTACTACCTTTCGCTCTACACAACGG
>NZ_JBFTPD010000395.1:0-527 GCF_056398305.1 Rhizobium sp. 01T444 | reverse complement strand
CTCTGGAGGCCCATGGCGAGCGGCGGCGCATGACTTGGCTTGAGACAGGAGGGCAGGGGCGCCGGCGAGAGCCCTTTTTTGGAATCCGCCCATGGTTCCTCGTCCATCTTCGTTGGCCATGCGACGGCGATTCAAGGACTGCCCAAGGTCAGACCCGTGCTCACTTGGATGGCTTCTTGCCCCGCGCTGCCCGAGCGGCCTGAGGCTTCCCAACGGTCTCCGCCCGTCTCTCTGCCGGTCTAGCCTCGAGCTGGCGTAGCGTCGTCGCCTGCTCTTCGCGCAAGCGGACTGTTTCGCGCTCGGCCTTCTCTTCCTGGCGCCGCAGCCGATCGCCCAGGGCTGTTGCGCGCTGYTCYGCKCCGGCGRCGCGCTCGCGCAGGGTTGCCAGCTCTACTCGCATCTCCTGCTCTTCGCGCGACCAGGCGGCCGCCGTCACGCTGTGCGCGGCCTTCTCGGCCTGTAGCGTTTGGTCTGCCGTGGCCTGAGCGGTACGCGCTGCCTCGAGCTCTACCGCCCGGGCCTTCTGC
>NZ_JBFTPD010000394.1:0-529 GCF_056398305.1 Rhizobium sp. 01T444 | reverse complement strand
TACCTCGGGTTTTTCCGACATGAATTCCGGTTTCGTTTCCTCAAGAATACGTAAATAACGCTTATAAATCAATGGGTTAGGTCGACGGACAGATCCTGTCATTTCCGGTTCCATTGCTGATTGAATTTCCGGCGTTCCTTCCGATCGCCGCCACCCGTTCATCGGCTGCGTCCCCTACATTTGCGGAATGGCAACGGCACCCCCGCTGGCAAAGCACAAGGCGAAGCGCAACTTCGCCGTCACGCCCGAGCCGGCCGAGGGCGGCGAATCCGCGCCGGCAGGCCTGTTCGTCGTCCAGAAGCACTGGGCGAGCGCTGCACTACGACTTCCGGCTCGAGCTCGACGGCGTGATGCTCAGCTGGGCCGCGCCAAAGGGCCCGAGCTACGACACCGCCGACAAGCGCATGGCGGTGCACGWCGAGGRCCACCCSATCARCTACAACGCCTTTGAGGGCACGATTCCACCGAAGCAGTACGGGGCCGGCAAGGTCGTGATCTGGGACAAGGGCATCTGGGTGCCTGTCGGCGA
>NZ_JBFTPD010000393.1:0-529 GCF_056398305.1 Rhizobium sp. 01T444 | reverse complement strand
GGCCTTGCGGCTCGGCCAGCTCCTGCGCCTGGATCAGCGCCAGCGTGGCCTGGTCGGGAATGCGCCAGTGGCCGAAGGCCGGGCCGCGGTAGCCGATGCCGTTCGCGTCGGCATAGCGGTCGAAGCCATAGAAGCTGCCTTCGGGCCAGGGCTTCTGCAGGCCGGGCGCCCAGTTCACTGTGCGGTAGCCGTTCGCCTTGAAGAGACGCACCAGGGTCGGCCGCTCGGTGGCGAGGAGCAACTCATAGTTGCCAGGGTCGTGCGTGTCGACGCCGCTCAGGAGCGCCGCGTGCGCCAGCCAGGACGCGCCGCCGAAGGTCGGCGAGCGCACCCGCGCCGACACGGCTTGCCGCCCCCCTGCGAGCAGCGCCTGCGCGAGGCGCGCGCGGTACGGCGCGAGCCATTCCGCCTGGGCCGGATTGTCCAGTGTGCTGACGCCGTAGGACTCGGCGAAGATCAGCAGCACGTCCGCGCCATCGAGCCCGAGCAGGTTCGTGGCGCCGAAGGCCGGGCTGGGCGAGAGCTGCGC
>NZ_JBFTPD010000392.1:0-529 GCF_056398305.1 Rhizobium sp. 01T444 | reverse complement strand
GCCATGGCCCGGTGCACGTCGTCGAGATCGGTCAGGTCGCCGACCACGACTTCGGCGCCGAGGGCGCGCAGCGCTTCGGCGCGTTCATCTTCCCGGCGCACCATGGCTCGCACCTTGAGGCCGCGGCGCAGCAGCAGGTCGGTGACGGTCGGACCGATCGAGCCGACCTTGCCGGCCGCGCCCGTCACCAGGATGGGTGAGCTGTGTTGCATCGCTTGCCTTCAGGTGGGACGCACGGGAATCTTGCCGATGGCGAGCATCGTCATGACCTGCTCGCCGCGCTGGTTGCGCACCGTCATCTGCGACATGTTGACGAAGGCATCGACACCCCGGTGACGGGCGACGGCCGCCACATTGGTCGTCGCCTCGAGGTAGTTCGCGGCCACCGACATGGCGAAGTACACGCGGCGGCACCCGGCCATGGCCCGGTGCACGTCGTCGAGATCGGTCAGGTCGCCGACCACGACTTCGGCGCCGAGGGCGCGCAGCGCTTCGGCGACTTCGGCGCCGAGGGCGCGCAGCGCTTCGG
>NZ_JBFTPD010000391.1:0-531 GCF_056398305.1 Rhizobium sp. 01T444 | reverse complement strand
GCCATGAAGACACCGATTCCCATCTCCCGCACGCGTCCCGGACGCGGCTTCCTGGCGCTGATGGCGGCGATGACGCTCGCCGACTGCGCGCTCGGCCCCGAGTTCGAGCCCGCGACACCCGATGCGCCCGTCGACTTCTCGGCCTGGCATGGCGGCTCGCCGGATCTGATCGATCCAAGGCAGCGCGACGCGTCGGCGACCGCCCTGCCCGCCGGGTGGAAGATGTTCGGCGACCCGGTGCTCGATGCGCTGGAGGCGCAGGCGCTCGCCGCCAACCAGGATCTCCAGACCGCTGCGCTGCGCTTCGCGCAAAGCCGCATGCAACGGCAGGCGGCCGAGGCCCAGCGTGGCCCTCAGCTCAACGCGCAGGCAGCTGCTGCACGGCAGCGGCAGAGCGAGTTCGGCGAAAGCACGCGGCTGATCGATGCGCTGAACCCCGGCAATCGCAGCGCGCTCATCGACGTCCTGAGCGAGCCTCATACCCTCTATCAAGCGGGCTTCGACGCATCCTGGGAGATCGACATGTGGGGC
>NZ_JBFTPD010000390.1:0-531 GCF_056398305.1 Rhizobium sp. 01T444 | reverse complement strand
GTGCTGGCGCCGATTGAGCGGCTCCAATCGGACTGGGCAAAACTGCACGAAGTGGACATGGCACGGTGGCGCGACGAGTGCGCGGCCGCACGGCGTGGCAAAACGGCTGAGCCCCGCGAACCGTCGATGCCCCGTGTACTGGCGCACGACGCGACAACCGAGTCCCTCGCGCTGGTTCTGCACACGACCCCTGCCGGAATGCTGGTCGTGCACGACGAGCTCTCGGGCTGGTTCGGCGCACATGACGCGTATCGCCCCACCGGGACCTCCAAGGATCGCGCTTTCTGGCTGCAGGCATACAACGGTGCCCCGTTCGTTGTCGACCGCGTCAAGAGCACGATACACGTCCCGCACCTAAGTGTTTCCATGGTCGGCGGTATTCAGCCTGGCCCGATGCGTGAGATCGCGAAGAAGAGCGGGGAAGACGGGCTGCTGCAGCGCTTCATCGTGCTGCCGACCAGTGCAGCGAAGCCGGGCCGGGACATCGCGCCTGACGCTGCCGCGCAGGAAGGATGGGGCGCGGTCGTCGCC
>NZ_JBFTPD010000389.1:0-531 GCF_056398305.1 Rhizobium sp. 01T444 | reverse complement strand
GCAGGATGCTCACGCCCTGCGCCTTGAGCTCCAGGATCATGTGGGCCATCTGCTCGACGATGACCGGCGCGACGCCTTCGGAGGGCTCGTCCAGCAGCACGAGATAGGGGTTGCCCATCAGCGTGCGCGCCACGGTCAGCATCTGCTGCTCGCCACCGCTCATGCGGCCGCCGGGCCGGTTCGGCATTTCGCCGAGGTTCGGGAAGAGCTTGAACAGGCGCTCGGGCGTCCACAGCGGCGCATCGGTGCCGTCGGCCCAGCGGCGCGCGGGCTGCCTGCCGACTTCGAGGTTCTCCATCACCGTGAGGTCGGTGAACACGCGGCGGTCTTCGGGCACGAAGCCGAGGCCCAGGCGCGCCGCGTGGTGCGGCTCGCTCTTCGAGATGTCATGGCCCAGGAAGCGCACGGCGCCCCGGCGCTTGGCGAGCATGCCGATCAGCGCCTTGAGCGTGGTCGACTTGCCCGCGCCGTTGCGCCCCATGAGCGCCACCACTTCGCCGCGCCGCACCTCGAGGTCGACGTCGTAGAGGA
>NZ_JBFTPD010000388.1:0-531 GCF_056398305.1 Rhizobium sp. 01T444 | reverse complement strand
CTTCCGACTCGGGGCCCAGGCGGGCGTAGCGGGCGCGGCGGTCGATCGCGGCATGCATGCAGCGCGCGTGCCATTGCCGCAGGCTGTCCCATTCCCCGGCCGCCTCGAGCTGCTCGCGGGCATAGGCGCGCGCTGTTTCGAGCAGGCGGTAGCGCGGCACGGTGCTGGCGTCGACGACCACGATCGACTTGTCGATCAGGTTGCCCAGGTGGTCCAGCACCGCCCAGGCGTCGATGTCGGCATCGGCCGCCACCTGCTGCGCCAGTTCGAGGCCGAAGCCGCCGACGAAGACGCCGAGCCGGCGGAACACCTTCTGCTCGTCGGGGCTCAGCAGGGCATGGCTCCAGTCGAGCGTGTCGCGCAGGGTGCGGTGGCGCGAGGGCGCGTCGCGCACGCCGTTCTTGAGCACGTGCAGGCGCTGGGCCAGATGCTGGCGCACGCCCTGGATGCCCAGCAGCGGCACCCGCGCGGCGGCGAGTTCCAGCGCCAGGGGCATGCCGTCGAGTTCGCGGCAGATGTCCACTACCGCGT
>NZ_JBFTPD010000387.1:0-532 GCF_056398305.1 Rhizobium sp. 01T444 | reverse complement strand
ATCGTGATGGAGACCTTGATCCACGGAGACAAGCAGGTCGTCATGAATGAAATGACCATCGACCAGATGACCGCGCGCGCCAGGCAGGAGCAGGCGGAATCGCCCGGCAGGGGCCCGCACTCCATCACCGGGCCCGTGTATGTGGAGGGTGCCCAGCCCGGAGACGTCCTGAAGATCGAAATCGGCAAGATCGTCCCTGCCTCTTACGCGCTGAACTTCAGCTATCCCGGATTCGCCGGAGCGTTCCCGAAGCAGTTCTCGCAGTGGCAGCTCAAGTATTTCCTCCTGGACAACGAGAAGCAGCGTGTGGAGTTCGCGCCGGGTATCGACATTCCTCTTCGTCCATTCCCGGGACTGCTCGCTGTCGCGCGCGCCGAGCCAGGTCACTACAGCACCGTCCCTCCGGGTCGATTCGGCGGCAATCTGGACATCAACGAGATGGTGTCCGGAACAACGCTGTACCTGCCGGTCTTCGTCGAAGGAGGCATGCTCTGGTCCGGCGACTCTCACGCCGCGCAGGGAAATGGCGAAG
>NZ_JBFTPD010000386.1:0-532 GCF_056398305.1 Rhizobium sp. 01T444 | reverse complement strand
ATCTTGGACGCCTTGTCCGACAGCTTCACCTTCGTGTTGACGGGCCCTGCATAGCTCTTTTCGCCGAAACAGGCCTGGCCCTCGCGGGACAGCACTTCGTCGATGTACTTCAGCGCGAGGGCTGGCGACTTTCCGCCCTTCGGAATGACCAGCGCAGGAAGAATGCCGATCGCCCCTTCCTTGGGGAACACGACAGCAAGCGGCAGGCCCTTGTCGATGGCCGCGCCCGCACGGTCCGGGTACCAGACGGCGATCGCGATCTCCTTGCGCTCGAACAGCGACACGAGTTGGTCGGCTTGCGTGTACTGCGTGACGGATGACTTGGCGAGCGGCTTGATCGCTTCGAAGCCGGGATTGACGTTGGTGAGCGTGCCTCCCTTCATGCGATTGAGCGCAATGAGCAGATGCGCCCCTGACGTCCCGCTGATGTCGCCGATCGCCAGCTTTCCTTCGTATTCGGGTTTGTACAGGTCGCTCCACGAGGTCGGCGGTGTCTTGATCTGCGTGGTGTCGTAGACGATGAGCGTGGCGC
>NZ_JBFTPD010000385.1:0-533 GCF_056398305.1 Rhizobium sp. 01T444 | reverse complement strand
GTCGAACACCTTGCCCTGCCAGCCGAAGATGTTGACCATCCTTGCGATCGACTCCGTGTAGCGAGTGCCCGGCGCGATGATCGCCGTGCCCTCCGCCTCGCCGGTGGGAATATCGCCCGGCGGGCTCGCACGGAACAGTTCGTCGAGCTGTTCCTGCGTCATGTCGAGCAGTTGCTGAACGTCGTATGCCATTTGCCTTCTCCTCGTAAAACCCGCTTCGAATCTGTTGTGGACAAAGTTTCGGCCGATGTTCCGGGGGCGTCAATTTGCCGAAAGTGGGGTCCCTCGCGCCGCGCGCAGAAGCACGTCGGCCGCCTTCTCCGCCACCATGTAGATCGCCGCCGCCACGAAGAAGCCCGGGATGCGCGGGAACGCCGAGGCATCGACCACCCGCAGCCGCCGCACGCCATGCACGGCGAATGCGCTGTCGAGCACACCGCCATCGTCGCGCGGGCCGATCGGGCACGAGCACGACGCATGGTGGCCCCAGGCCGACTCGCGCACGTAGTCGGCCAGCGCCTCGTCGCTTTCGA
>NZ_JBFTPD010000384.1:0-533 GCF_056398305.1 Rhizobium sp. 01T444 | reverse complement strand
ATTGCATATTGCCCTTTGAGTTGAGTCCAACTGAGTGGACCCTTCGCTCAACGCCTAGGGCGGCTTTTCGGCGACGACCAAGGAGGTTAACGTGTTACCGATCGTGAGTTCGTCTGTCGAGGACGTACGCCACATAAAGTTAGCAACGATTTCTTGCGATCTTCGGTCCACCGCGCGGTGGCTCGCGCGTTACATCAAGAGGAGCGGCATCGCTCCGCTTGTTGGGGAACCACCTTGAATCTGGATCGTTCTGTCATCGTCAAATGGGCTGCGACCGCTGTCGTGGCGGGCAGCTCACTTCTCGCGGCGGCATCAGCCAACGCGGAAGTGAACTGGTCCGTGGGCGTCAGCGTGCCGGGGGTGGTCGTGACCGAGCCTGCTCCCGTGTACTACGAGCCGGCGCCGGCCTATGCCCCACCCCCGCCGGTTTATTACCAGGCGGCTCCGCCCGTGTATTACCGGCCTGCACCACCCACCTACTACCGGCCGCCACCGGTGTACTACGGACCGCCCGCGCCTGTGTACTACGAGGG
>NZ_JBFTPD010000383.1:0-533 GCF_056398305.1 Rhizobium sp. 01T444 | reverse complement strand
CTGCAGAGACTGACCCTGGGTGACGGTGTGCCGGCGAATAGGCCATCGGCGGGAAGTCGACGAGAAGAGTGGTGAGGGACTTGCCGGGCACGTTTGGCAATGGTTCGCACGACAGTACCTTGGAAGACGTGACGGGCCTAGCCGTCTCACCAGATCCCGCGGGGACGGGCGCTGACGAGAACATCGGGCGGCCTGTGCTGCTGCATAGGTCGGCGAACCAGTTAGCAGTCTCCTCCTTGCCGGCGTGAGGCACCAATGCCCAGCCAGCGGCGAGCACGATTGATGCCCCGGCGACCGCGGCTATGAATCTCTGGCGACAGGCCGGCAACATTGTTTGAATCGCTTTCATAGTTGACGCTGCCATATATCCCTTCAGGTCTCAAGCTGACTTTGGGTTCTTAGCACCCGCGGCGTGAAGTGCTCCGGTCAACAAACTCCGAGACTAGATCCGAATTGCCTCATGGCATAGGACCAAGAAAAGAAGAATTGACTAGACCACGCCAAAGGAACGTCTGCATCACCCAGTGCTGACC
>NZ_JBFTPD010000382.1:0-535 GCF_056398305.1 Rhizobium sp. 01T444 | reverse complement strand
CATGATGGGCGGCCTGATCGGCGGCAGCTTGATGATCGAAGGGCTGTTCGCTCGAATCATGTACATCTCGCTCTACAAGATGCACGAACTGGCACTGCACGGCGTCATGAAGGTCTCGCTCGATACGCTCGCGCGCCTCATCACGAGGCGCACCGAACCTCACGTCAAGTTGCATTGAGATGTCGCGATCATCACGGCGCGCCGTATCTCGGCAAAGGTGGCTCGAGACCGAGCCGCTGGTATTGCACAGCCGCGCCCGGCAAGACCTCGAAAGGCGCCTCTGTTGGCCCGGTCCGACCACTTGCGGCTTGAGCCCTGAGAGGATTAAAGACCGAGGCCAGACACGACTCGGTTCTCGAGGCGAGACGAGCCGCCGCAAACTCCGCGATAGAAGCGGAGGCGCTGTCCGGCACTTGGTTGCCGGGTTGTGCAGCTCCGTAGGCTGTGGGGCAGGGCATCGACGAAGGAGGCCACCATGAAAATTCTCGTCGCGGAGGACGATAAAGTTCTGGCGGCTGTGCTCCTGCGCAGCCTG
>NZ_JBFTPD010000381.1:0-535 GCF_056398305.1 Rhizobium sp. 01T444 | reverse complement strand
CGCTGGCACTGACGAGTTCGATCTCCTTTTGAAGCTGGCGCATCGCCGGGCTGCGCCCGAGCAGGGTGCTTTCGCGAGGCGTCGCCGCCAGGCGGTAGCCCTCGGCGCGAAGGCTCTCGTGCTCCACGCGCGACTTGAGCTGCTCGATGCGATTCACCACGCTGACGGTGGCGGCGGCCAGGCTGCCGAAGGATTCCAGCGCGGCCAGGTCGACGCTGGAGAAGCGACCCGGCGTCAGCGCATCGAGCGTCAACAATCCCCAGGGCTTTTCCTCCAGATGGATGACACAGCCCACGCAGTCGTGCACCGGCAGATGGCCGTCCAGGCCGTCAACCAGGCCGTCGTAGGGGTCGGGCAAGGCGCTGTCGGCCGGGAAGCGCATGGGCCCGTCGGCCTCGAGCAAGGCCGCGAAGCGCGGATGCTCCTCGACACGGAAACGCCGGCCCAGCGTGTCGCTGCTCACGCCGTCCACGGCCAGGGGCAGAAGCCAGCCCTCTTCCAGGCGAAGCAGGGCCACGGCATCGCAGGGCAGGAG
>NZ_JBFTPD010000380.1:0-536 GCF_056398305.1 Rhizobium sp. 01T444 | reverse complement strand
GCACTACGCCGATGGACGCCGCGCGCAGCTCTCATGTGCGATGGATGTCGCCAATCACCGCTTCGCGAGCATCATCGGCACCGAGGGCGCGATCGAGACCGAATTCCTCAACCACACGAGCGTGCTGGCCGGCGGTCATCCGCATGGCTACCTGCCCAGCCGCATGCGGGTGCGGCGCGGCACGGCGCCGACGCCCTTCGAGGACATCGCCTCGGGCACCGGCAGCGGCTTCCGCTTCGCCGCCGAGGCCTTCGCGGAAGTCATCGCGAAGCGCGACTTCGAAGCGATCGAACGGGCGGCGGCGGCCAGCCTGGACATTGCGGCCACGCTGGAGGCGCTGGCGCAGAGTGCGAAGCAGGGATGCGCCGTGGAACTCTAGGCCGGCTGCCTGGGGCGCGACCAGGGATGTCTAGAACGCGGCCGGCCTCCACTTGAGCAGGCGCTTCTCCAGCGTCGTCAGCAGGAAGTCGGCGAGCAGCGCCACCACCGCCAGCACGATCATCGCGGCGAACACGCCGCTCGCGTTGAAGGCGCCC
>NZ_JBFTPD010000379.1:0-537 GCF_056398305.1 Rhizobium sp. 01T444 | reverse complement strand
ATGAACACGCGCACGCCCTTCTTGCCCCGCATCGCGTATTCGGCCGCGCTGCCGGTATCGCCGCTGGTCGCGCCGAGGATGTTGAGCTCTTCGCCGCGCCGCGCGAGTTCGTACTCGAACAGGTTGCCGAGGAGTTGCATCGCCATGTCCTTGAAGGCAAGCGTGGGGCCATTGGACAGGGCTTCGAGATAGACGCCATCTTCCAGCTCGCGCAGCGGCACGATGTCGGCGCTACCGAAAACCTCGGCGGTGTAGGTCTTCGCGCAGATGGCCCTGAGATCGGCGGCGGGAATGTCGTCGATGTACAGCGAGAGAATCTCGAAGGCAAGTTCGTGATATGGCAGGCTTCGCCACCGGGCGAGCGTGGGGGCATCGACTTGCGGGTAGCGCTCAGGCAGATAAAGGCCGCCGTCCGGTGCCAGGCCCTCCAGCAGGATCTCGCAGAAGCGGCGGCGGTCCGGATGGCCGCGGGTGCTCAGATAGTTCACATTACATTCCAAATAGCGCAAGGGAAGCGATGGATGGCAGGAGCTGCCG
>NZ_JBFTPD010000378.1:0-538 GCF_056398305.1 Rhizobium sp. 01T444 | reverse complement strand
GGACTGGATCATGCCGCCGCCGAACACGCCGATGCGGCGGACCTTCAACGCGATCTTCCTGGGCGCGGGCGTGCAGCCGCCTTCGCCGATCGTGGAGACCTGGTCGCTGAGGAGCATCGAGACGGTGCTTCGGCGCGAGCCGAATGCGGTGACGATTCTTGCGCGGGACGTGGCCGCGGAGCTGGCCCTGGGCGGGACTTGCGCGCCGCTGCCCTATGAGCTTTCTTGGAACCTGCCGCCGATCAGCTTCTTCGTCTCGCAGAGCATTTCGCGGCAGCCGACGGTGCGGGCGCTGGCGGGGGCGATACGGGATGCGGCGATGAGGCTGGCGGGGGCGGCGCGGAGTTGAGTCGGCGGGCTGCCGCCCAAGCGGTTCAAGTGCAGCCGAGCGTTCTGGCGATGCGCGGGCCCGACCCGAGACAGAAGCGGACTATCGTTGCCCAAGCAGTGGCGAGCGACCGATCTTGGCTGCCTTTGTCTTCAGCTTTGGCGGCGCCGAGAAGGCTTCACCGGCAGCCCATTCGCCGACGGCGTAGAC
>NZ_JBFTPD010000377.1:0-538 GCF_056398305.1 Rhizobium sp. 01T444 | reverse complement strand
AGGCAATGGCCTGCGCGCGCGGCGCCGGGCCATGTCGCGGTGAGCAAGAGGCCAATGATCAATGAGGCAATTGCCGCCCTCGAAATTCCATTGGCCATTCCTGCGCGACACGCGGGCATTTGTCTTTTTCTCCCCTGATTGGAGCCTTCGATTTCGGCTAATTCAGCCGCTCGATGACTGCGAATCGGCATCTCGTTGACTTGCAAGGATGGCCTTGTTTTGTCGCGTTGACAAGCCTCCGCGCCCCGGAGAAGAGGCGCTTCCGATTCTTTCCGGAATTCGGCTTTGCGATGTCGTTGAATTGCGCAGGCTCTCGTTAATTGTCGGTCCGAGGATTTGAATTGGGAGATGAAGTCCGAATCAGCATCGTTGCAAATGAAACGACAGAAAAGGCATCAGGAATGGCTGGAGAAATCCAGCGCGCCGGTCAGGTCGCCCATGGGCTTGCCGCCGTTCTTCACGAGTGCGGTGTCGCGCTCGACCAGTCCGGGCAGCGGCGGCAGCGACCAGCGGTGCGTGATGAATCGAAGCGTGGAAC
>NZ_JBFTPD010000376.1:0-540 GCF_056398305.1 Rhizobium sp. 01T444 | reverse complement strand
GCTCACGGCCGCGCTGTGAGACCCGACAACACGAAGGAGACAAAGCCCATGCAGAGACGACACTTCCTCACCGCCGCGCTTGCCGCGGGGTCCGCCCCCTGGGTGCACGCACAGGCCACGCTGCCCGAGGGGCCGGTGCGCATCCTCGTCGGCTTTCCGCCCGGCGGCGGCACCGACGTCATGGCGCGCGTGATCGGCCAGAAGCTCTCGGTGCTCTGGAGCAAGCCAGTGACGGTGGAGAACAAGGCGGGCGCGGCCGGCGTGATCGCGGCCGATTTCGTCGCCAAGCAAGCGGGCGACGGCGCCACGCTGCTGATGACCAACATCAGCAATCACGCGATCGCGCCCGGCCTCTATCCCAACCTGCCCTACGACGTCGACCGCGACTTCACGCCCCTCATGCTGGTCGGCGTCACGCCCAACCTGCTGATCTGCAGCCCCAGGCAGCCCGCGCGCACGGTGAAGGAACTGGTCGAGCGCTGCCGGGCCAGGCCGGGCACGGTGAGCTTCGGCTCCTCCGGCGCGGGCTCCGCGCAGCAC
>NZ_JBFTPD010000375.1:0-540 GCF_056398305.1 Rhizobium sp. 01T444 | reverse complement strand
GCGCCAGCCAGCCGGCGCCCATGGCGAGCCCGCCGACGATCGCCATGCCGCTTTCACCCAGCGTCGTCACGAGCCGGCGGGCGGCGAAGGTGTAGAAGAAGCCGCCGGCGCCGTACAGCGCCACGATGGCCGCCGCCGCCGACAGGCCGAGCCCGAACTCGCGCACCAGGACGGCCGGCAGGAAGGCCAGGCCGCAGAAGGCGAAGACGCCCTCGACCAGCACCACCAGCAGCATCCAGCGCGCCCACGGCACCGACAGGACGTGGAGGAGATCGCGCACGTGGCCGTGCGGGGAGGGCGGCCTCACGGCTTCGCCGCGGACCTCGCGATTGAAGGTGATCGCCAGCCCGCCGACGCAGAAGGCCACGGCCAGCAACGCGAACACGGCACGCCAGCCGAGCCACTCGGTGAGCACGCCCGACACCCACTGGCCCGCGATCATCCCGCCCAGCGAGAAGCTGAGGAAGCGCGCCAGCACCGGCTGGCGCTCCGCGTAAGGCACGGTGTCGCCGACCCACGCCAGCACGAGCGCGATGATGC
>NZ_JBFTPD010000374.1:0-540 GCF_056398305.1 Rhizobium sp. 01T444 | reverse complement strand
GCCAGACGGTTTCGAGGCTGCCAGCAACTCGCTCTTGCAGACCACTGGCTCGGAATCAACTACATCAACGGCTACGCCATACCATTGCTGATTCTCAGCGCTGCGCTGCGAGCTCGAACCTCTCGTCGTCGCTGGCATGAATCAAGACCTCGGCCGGGATCCCAAGGCCACTGTGGATCTTGCGGATCATGCGCAGCGTCAAAGGCCGCTTGTGATTCAAGACCTCATACACCCGATTGAGTTGGCCGATGTACGGTTCCAGATCTTTCACTGAGAGGCCCTGCTGCTCCATCCGAAACTTGATTGCCTCGACGGCATCGGGCGGATCGATCGGGTAGTTCTTTGCCTCGTAGACCTGGATCAGCGCGAGCATCACCTCGAATCGATCGGCGTCTTCGGTCCCGGCCGCAGGCTCTTGGTCGAAAAATGGCGCAACCGCCTTCAGAGCGGCTTTGTAATCGGCTTCGGTTCGGATGGGTCGGATGTCCATGCAGCTACTCCACTTCAACGGTGAGGGCGTCAATTCGGTCGTATTCGGAG
>NZ_JBFTPD010000373.1:0-540 GCF_056398305.1 Rhizobium sp. 01T444 | reverse complement strand
GTGGCGGTGCCAGTCGCCCGGGCGCAAGTCCCAGCGCATGACGGACTCCTTCGTGGCTCTCTCGATGGCAACGCAATTCACGGTGTCGGGCAGCCGCCCGCCGTAGCCGTGCTGCCACTGCCGTACCTGGGCATCGCTTTTGACCACAACGCCCTCCGCCAGCAGCAGAATGCGAAATTCGGCGACCGTGGGGGCGCCCTCGGCTTTGAGGAATGAGTTCAGGTCCATGCGCCGATAATAGTAGCAATCGCTACCTATCACAAGTAGCAAATGCCACCAGTAGCGGCTGCTACTATTTGCAGGTGGAGAAACCGACAGCGGACCAACCGCGGATCGACCTGCTGGTGGCAGCGATTGATCGCATCTCAGGAGGCAACAAGACGGCCTTCGGGAAGAAGCTCGGCTACAAAGATGGTGCTTTCGTGAGGCAGATGATTGCGGGCACCCGCCCCCTCACTGAGAAGACCATCCGTCAGATCGAAGAGTTGCCGGAGATGGCTGGCTGGTTCACGGGAAGCCTGGCTATGCCGGTTCCCGGCC
>NZ_JBFTPD010000372.1:0-542 GCF_056398305.1 Rhizobium sp. 01T444 | reverse complement strand
CATCGCGGCGGCGCTGGAGGGCCGGAGCATCGACCGCGCCGCGATCGGCGAATCGGCCCGGGCCCTGGCGGCGCGCGCCGACGTGCTGGTGGTCGAAGGCGTCGGCGGATTCCGCGTGCCGCTGGGCGCCGACTGGGACACCGCCGACCTGGCACGGGACCTCGGCTTGCCTGTGGTCTTGGTGGTGGGTTTGCGACTGGGCTGCATCAACCATGCCCTGCTGACGGCCGAGGCGATTCGCGCGCGCGGGCTGCGCCTGGCGGGCTGGGTCGGCAACCGCATCGCGCCCGACATGCCCTGGGCCGACGAGAACGTGCACAGCCTGCGGGACTGGCTCTCGCGGGAGCACGAGGCGCCCTGCCTCGGCGTCGTTCCGTGGCTGGCCGATCCGCACCCTGGCGCCGTGGCCGCGCACCTGGACATCGGCGCGCTGCGCCGGATGCTCCCGTCCTAGCGCGGCGCTTTTCGGGGCGGCGGGCCGAACGCGCAGAATCGCGCTCCATGAAGCAGCGATCACGCCCCGCACCCGCGTCCCGCACACC
>NZ_JBFTPD010000371.1:0-542 GCF_056398305.1 Rhizobium sp. 01T444 | reverse complement strand
CATCCGCACCAACCTGCAGTACGACGCCATCCGGGATTTCAAGCCGGTCGCGTTGCTGGCCAAAGGCCCGCTGCTGCTGACGGTGAACAGGAATTCGCCCTTCAAGACCGTGCAGGACCTGGTCGCCGTCGCCAAGGCGCACCCGGGCAAGCTGAACTACGGCACCTCCGGCTCCGGCAGCATCAACCACTTCGCGACGGAAGTGTTCGCGGGCGCGGCGGGCATCAAGATGACGCACGTGCCCTACAAGGGCATGGGGCCGGCGACGACGGACCTGCTGGGCGGGCAGATCGACCTGCTGGTGGCGAGCGCGCCCTCGATCCTGGCGCAGGTGCGCGGGGGCAATGCGCGCGCGCTGGCGGTGACGACCGCGTCACGCTCGCCGATCGCGCCGGAAATTCCCTCGCTGGAGGAGGCGGGMTACAAGGGCAGCGCGCTGGACCTGTGGTGGGGCGTGCTGGCGCCGGCGGGCACGCCGCAGGCGGTGGTCGACAAGCTGAACGCGGAGATCAACACGGTCATCCAGTCGAGCGAGATGAAGG
>NZ_JBFTPD010000370.1:0-542 GCF_056398305.1 Rhizobium sp. 01T444 | reverse complement strand
GCTTCAAGATGCCATTCGCCCAGCGGCTCCTTGACCCCGGCGAAGCCGAAGTACGTTCCCGCAGTCGACTTGAGGTTGAGCACGCCGTGGATGGCGACGTTGCCCAGCCCGAACTGGGCGATTTCGTCGAGTTCGAAGTCGCTGGCATGGAACGGCGGGGCCTCCAGGTCGATGTAGAACGGTTGTCGGCTCGCCAGCCACCATTTGAGKGACCCGCGTTGCGCCAGCTCGAATGTGTTCCCTATCCGATGCAGGTAGGCCTCTTCATGGCCGCTCGCCAGCATGTGAGTGAGCTTCAGCTGGCCTGCGTCGAGTTCGCCATGGCCCAGGATGAAGCCCCGGTATGGGAAGAATCTTCGCAACGGGCCTTCGAGCCAGGGCAGGAGGTATTCCGACGAAAGAGGCCGATACCTGACGGCATCCAGCCATAGCCGCAGATCGGCTTGGGTGAGATGTGTCATCGGAGCCACGCCGCGGCACCGCGGTCGCCTTCATCGAAGCCCGGCGAGTGCGGGACGGACAAGTTGTTGCGCGTCTGGTCC
>NZ_JBFTPD010000369.1:0-542 GCF_056398305.1 Rhizobium sp. 01T444 | reverse complement strand
CCGCAGGTCCGTGCCGGGCGAACTGCCGACCAGCGAGACGGTGCCGCTGTTGCTGAGCGAGGCGACGCTCTGGCTGAAACCGGCCAGATCGAGGGTGGCGCCCGCGGCCACGGCATGCGCCGACGTGGCGCTGAGCGTGTTGACCGCGCCGGCGCGCAGGGTGCCGGCGCTGACCGTGGTGGCGCCGGCCTAGTTGTTGGCGCCGCTCAGTGTGAGCGTGCCGGTGCCGACCTTGGTCAGCGAGCCGCCGGTGGCGATCACCATGTAGTTGTAGGGAACGCCAACGGCGGCCGAGGTTTGGGGACCCGTGTCCGTGATCGCGCCGCTGATGGTGTCGTTCTGGTTCAGCGCGCCGACCGTCAGGTTCTTCGCGCCGAGCACCACGATGCCCGCGCCCGACAGCGATCCGTCCGACACGGTCGTGGCGACGTCGTTCACGAAGAGCCGGCCGCTGGCGCCGTTCTGGATGGTCGCGCCGCTCAGGTCGGGCGAGTTCTGCAGATAGACCGGGCCGCTGTTGTTGCGGATCAGCGCACTGCCGC
>NZ_JBFTPD010000368.1:0-543 GCF_056398305.1 Rhizobium sp. 01T444 | reverse complement strand
CAGCAGATCCCGATCGAGGTGATTCGTGATGATCGTGCCGCGGGTACGGGAGGTGCCGATGCCCTGGACGCGCTTCAGCATTTCGCGCTCCTGGTCGTTGCGCCCGAACTTGTGAGCTGACAGCATGTCGTCCATCAGCTCGTCCTCTGTGTACGGACTTGGCGGCGTAGTCCGCTTCGACTCAACCTTGGCGCTCACCGCATACATGACGGCCCCGCTCTGGTAGCCGCCGAACTTGTCGGTGGGGTCGCTCATGAGCGCATCCTTTGCACTTCGCCTCGCACTTCCGTCTCGCCGGCCCGGCCATCTTCGGAGTCGCCGCTTGATTCGGCATCGGCTTCGACCTCCTTCCAGCCCTTGCGGATCTCCTGCTTCTGGCTGGCGCGGAACTCGTCTTGGCCGAACCGGCCGATGAGCGAGTGCTGCTTGTAGAGGTAGTCGGGGTAGAACTGAGCCATGAACCGCTTGGCGATCGTGCGGAAGACTGCCTGCTCGTTCCGCCCGGCACCGCTGCTGGGCAGGCCCATGGGCACGATGGCGAAG
>NZ_JBFTPD010000367.1:0-543 GCF_056398305.1 Rhizobium sp. 01T444 | reverse complement strand
GTCCATGACATGCGGGCCCGAAGTTTGGCGCGATTGTGGGACGGGGTCGACGCGACCCGCACGGAACTCGGCGCTCGATATGCCGGCTTCTGCACACAATTGCGCAAACGGCGCGTGTTGTTCCAGACGCCCGCAACTGCGACACTGCCCGCACGATGCGACCGAATCCCCGATCCCTCCCGACCGGGCGGCGAACGTTCCGCCTCTCGAACAGCGTCTCCTCGTGGGGCGCGGTGGCCATGTTCTTTCACTGGCTCGTCGCCGCGCTGATCTTCATCCAGTTCGCGCTCGGATGGCTCGCCACCGGCTGGCGGCTTTCGCCGACGAAACTCGATCTCTTCGTCTGGCACAAGTCCACCGGCATGCTGGTGCTGGCACTGGTCGTCGCGCGCCTGCTGTGGCGCCTGGCAGGCCCGGCACCGGCACTTCCCGCGGACATGGCCCCCTGGGAGCGCACCGCGGCGCGCCTGAGCCATGCGCTGCTCTATGTCATCATGATCGCCATGCCTCTTACCGGCTGGATCATCAACTCCGCGCAGGGTG
>NZ_JBFTPD010000366.1:0-544 GCF_056398305.1 Rhizobium sp. 01T444 | reverse complement strand
GCTCTCGAATCCGTTCCAGGTTCATGCCGTCGACGTCCTCCTTGACGTCGTGAAGGTAGGCGACGGTCTCGGCGTCATCGCCGAATGGTCGAGCCAACTCCGCCACAGCGTCCAGGTGATGCGAGTAGGGGTGTCCCCCGTACATCTGATCGCGGTGCGCCTCGACTGCGAAGGAGCGCGCGAAGGGCGCCATTGGTGGCCGCGGACGAGTGGGCTGTGCGTTTGGGCTGGTCATGTGCCATTTTGACCTCGGCACCCGGCCCTCTCCACTTTCTTTGCAACGACGCCGACTTGTGCTTCGCCAAACTCCAGACCCGACTGACCTTGCGCGAACTCGCCGCAATGTGCGATCTTGTTCTGCAACAAATGCACGCCGCGAACCTCTTTCCATGCAGCAGACTGACCTATTCGAGCCGCTCCTGGCCGCCTATCGCAACGTCCAGATCAACGAGGAAGGCATCTCCAACGCCGCGCTCTACCAGGCACTCGACCTGGTGGGAGGCGAACGCAAGCCCGTGGGACGCGCGCGCCAGCCCCACAACCT
>NZ_JBFTPD010000365.1:0-544 GCF_056398305.1 Rhizobium sp. 01T444 | reverse complement strand
GTGCTGCATGAACCAGCGCAACAGATGCAGCATGCCGGCGGGCGTCAGACCATGGGGGAGCAAGGCAACCAATCGTTCGCTGGCAAGGAACGCCTGCCTGGCGCGGGCGGAAATACCGGCCTCCAAGGCATCGCCCAGGTGCTGCTGGGCCGAGGCACCGAGCCCGAGCTCCGAGGCACCCGACTGTTGGAGCCACTGCCCGAACTCTCCGTCGCTGCCGCTGGCGAAGGCGGTCGGGAATCGCGTGCGCACATCGCCGCGCTTGCGCCACAGATCGACACAGAAGCGCGCGGCGGACCAGCGGTCGGTCACTTCCTCCGACAGGACCGGCGACCACAGGATGTCGGTCAGCGGCAGGCCGGCGGCTTTCGCCACCTTGGCGTCGTCGAACAGATCGAGGGCAGAGGGCGCCGGGACGGCCATTCCGCGCTGGCGCATGGCGATCCGCTGTTGCTCACGCCGGACCCAAGGCGCCAGCTTCGCCTCCCCCGCGCGAGCGGCGAAGCGCTGGCGCATGAGCTGGATGCGCTGCCGGACCCGCCAG
>NZ_JBFTPD010000364.1:0-544 GCF_056398305.1 Rhizobium sp. 01T444 | reverse complement strand
GGCTGGGGCAATGGCCGGGCGATGGCGGTGCGTTTCGCCCGGGAGGGCGCGCAGGTCTTCGGCGTCGACCGCGACATCGAGCGGCTCGGCGAGACGGCCGAACGCGTCGCCGAGGCGGGGGGCGTGCTCGTCACGGCGGCCTGCGACGTGACCAGCAGCGCATCCATCGAGGCGATGGTCCAGGCCTGCATTGCGCGCTTCGGSCGCATCGAYRTSCTGGTCAACAACGTCGGCGGYTCSGCCAGGGGCGGGCCGGTCGAGATGTCCGAGGAGGTGTGGGACGCGCAGGTCGACCACAACCTCAAGAGCGTGTTCCTCGCCTGCAAGCATGTGCTGCCGCACATGGTGGCGCAGGGGGGTGGCGCGATCGTCAACATGGCGTCGACCTCGGCGCTGCGCTGGACCGGCGCGGCGCAGATCGCCTATGCGGCAACCAAGGCCGGCGTGATCCAGTTCTCGCGCGTGCTCGCGGTGCAGTACGCGGGCCAGGGGATTCGCGTGAATACGGTCGTGCCCGGGCAGCTGCACACGCCGATGGTCGAGT
>NZ_JBFTPD010000363.1:0-545 GCF_056398305.1 Rhizobium sp. 01T444 | reverse complement strand
TCCTCCATCGTCTCGAGGGCAAGCCGGCGGCAGTGGTGGGTAGGTTGCGCGGAAAGAGCGAACTGGCGCCCGACGCCCAGCATTGCAGCGCAGTGGGCGACATGCTGGCGCGAATGCACCTGGCCGGCAAGGACTATGAACGCCACCAGCCCAATCTGCGCGGGCTGCAATGGTGGAGGGAAACTGTGCCGGTTCTGCTGCCATACGTCGGCAAGCACCAGCGCATGCTGCTGCTGGACGAGCTGGCCTTCCAGACACGGGTCAGCTCGTCGCCCAACTACGCAGCCCTTCCGCGCGGACCGGTACATGCCGACCTTTTCCGCGACAACGCGATGTTCGAATGCACCTGCCTGAGCGGCCTTCTCGATTTTTATTTTGCGGGTTGCGACACCGTCCTCTTCGACATCGGGGTCTGTCTCAACGACTGGTGCGTGGATCTGGACACCGGACGTGCCGACGGCGTACGGAGGGCATCATTTCTGACAGCCTACGAGTCGGTGCGCCCGCTTTTGCCTGAAGAACGTCGTCTGTTGTCAGCCCTTCAG
>NZ_JBFTPD010000362.1:0-546 GCF_056398305.1 Rhizobium sp. 01T444 | reverse complement strand
GACCTTGGCAGGCTGTCTGGGCCTGGTGGCCTCGCCCCGCAAGTTTGTGGAGCGCAAGCCGGCCGAGTCGATGGCCGGCCTGGTGCTTCGCGCGGCGGGCGCCCATGCGAGCGACGAGGCGCGGCTGCTTGTCAACCAGACGCTCGTCATGCTGGCCGACCATGAACTGGCCGCCGCCTCCTTCGTGTCGCGGGTCGTGGCGTCGACCCACAGCGACCTCTTCAATTGCGTGGCTGCCGCCATCTGCGCCCATGCCGGGTCGTCGGCGGCTGCGGCGGCCGATCTCGTCGACCAGCAGCTCTTTGCTCCGCTATCGAACCGCAGTGCCGCGTCAGTCCTCGCGCTGGTGAGAGCACGCGGCGCCAGCACCTTCGGGTTCAACCACTCGCTGTATCCCGATGGCGACCCCAGGGCGAACTACATACTGGGCCTGGTGGAGCAACTCGGTGGCCTGGACGCCGGCGTGCGGCGCTTCCTCACGCTGCTGCGGAAAGCCCGCGTCGAAGCCGGGGCGCACCCGGGCCTGGCGGTGGCCCTCGTCGCCGT
>NZ_JBFTPD010000361.1:0-548 GCF_056398305.1 Rhizobium sp. 01T444 | reverse complement strand
AGCAGGAGCTTGGGGCTGTTGGCCATCGCGATGGCGAGCTCGACGCGCTTGACGTCACCGTAGGCGAGCACGCTGCACGGCCGGTCGGCCTGCGGCTTCATGCCGACCTGGTCGAGCAGGTCGATGGCAAGGTCGCGTTTGTGGTCGGCGGCGCGGCGCCAGGTGGAAAAGAGCTTGTGATGGTGCGAGAGCAATGCCATCTGCACGTTCTCCACCACCGTCAGCGAAGCGAAAGTCTCCGCGATCTGGAATGTGCGCCCGACGCCCATGCGCCAGATCTCGCGCGGCTTGCGCCCGACCAGTTCCTGGCCGTCGAGCAGGATCGAGCCGCGGTCGGCCTTGAGCTGGCCGTTGACCATGTTGAAGGTGGTGGACTTGCCCGCGCCGTTCGGSCCGATCAGGGCGAGCAGTTCGCCCGCGGCCAACTCGAAGCTGATGCCGTCGACGGCCTTCACGCCGCCGAAGGACTTGCCGAGTTCGTTGACCTGGAGGAGGCTCATGCCTTCACCTCCTTGAGTGCCGCCGCTTCGGCCGCCTTCCCGCCGGGG
>NZ_JBFTPD010000360.1:0-548 GCF_056398305.1 Rhizobium sp. 01T444 | reverse complement strand
GTTCTGCAAGCCGCCATGACCTGATGCTCAAGTTGACGACAGGGCGGACTCCAACAAGGGCCGCGCGGGCTTTTTCAACGGTTCGGGGTCACAAGCCGGATTGGCTGCGTCAGGTTCTCCGGGACGAGCAATGCGGTCATTTCCGCGGAGCTCATGATCCCCAGTTGCTCGGCCGTGGCGGCGATTGTGTTGCCGGTGGTCAGTGCCGACTTGGCGATCTTGGCGGCCTTCTCGTAGCCGATGATCGGATTCAGGGCCGTGACGAGGGTCACCGACTCTGCCACCCGCTTTGACAGAACTGAATGGTTGGCTTGGATACCCTCCACGCAGTTGACTTGGAGCGTTTTGCAGGCGTTTGCGAGATGCTTGGTGCTCTTGAACAGCGCCCATCCCATGATCGGCTCGAAGGCATTGAGTTGCAGTTGACCGGCCTCGGATGCCATCGTGATCATCAGGTCGTTGCCAATCACCTCGAACGCCACTTGGTTCATCACCTCGGGGATAACCGGGTTGACCTTGCCGGGCATGATCGAGGAGCCCGCCTGGCG
>NZ_JBFTPD010000359.1:0-548 GCF_056398305.1 Rhizobium sp. 01T444 | reverse complement strand
GTACCGGGGCGTGGGCGGCGAGGTCGGCGCCGTCTCGGGCGACACCGGCACTTCCCACGTCCCAACCACCAGCGACCTGCTCTGCCTTCCTGGCATCGAGGGTGGCGCCACGAGCGGCGGCGCCGACAGCTACATGGGCCTGCCCCTGACGGGCGCGACGTTCGCGCTGGCCAGCGGCGTCCGAACCATCACCCTCGCCGGCGTGGACTTCCGCGACGCGATCGGTACGCAAGGTTTCCTCCTCTCCAACACCTGACCTTCAAGGGAGTACCGAAATGTCCTTCAACGCCACCTTTGCCAACGACCTGGCGAAGCTCATCTTTCAGGCCATTGCGATCGCCGGCCTCGCCGACAACGCGGCATCGAGCCCGCTGACCACGCTCTATCTCGGCCTGCACACCGCAGACCCTGGCGCCGGTGGAACGCAGATCACCAACGAGATTGCCTACACCGGCTATGCGCGTATGGCCATCGTGCGCACGGCCGCGGGATGGACGGTCGTGGGCAACATCGTGAGCCCGGCCGCGAACGTCGACTTCGGCGAAATG
>NZ_JBFTPD010000358.1:0-548 GCF_056398305.1 Rhizobium sp. 01T444 | reverse complement strand
GCTTTACGTTTCACGATCTTCGCGGGCACTACACCACGTACTTCAAATTGAAGTTTGGCAATTTGCCCGAATTGCACGCTGACCCGGCGACCACCGCGAGTGTCTACGATCGCACAAGGGAGGTCCGCCGAGCGGCGCTATGATATTCCCGTTTTGGGGATTTTGGCCCTCTGGCGCTATCGTTTCGATAGCAGCAGAGGCTTATAGACAGTGGGGTGGCTGATGGGACTCGAACCCACGACGACCAGAATCACAATCTGGGACTCTACCAGCTGAGCTACAGCCACCACTTAGCTTGCAATTGTAGCGTCAAAAATCTACCTTCCTCCGCCCGGGAGCGAATCCGCAGGCCTTGGCACCAGAATTTCTGCCTTGAACTTGTCTTTCAGCAAGTTGTAGTACGCCACGCTCTCGGCCGCACCAACCGCCTGAGCGAACTGCTCGGTCTCCTGCCGGGCAGCATCGGCAGCCGGTGGCGTGCGGGGCACCACCTTGCTGATGCGAACCACGGCATATCCCTCCGCGCCGAGATTCACGCCAACCAGGGC
>NZ_JBFTPD010000357.1:0-549 GCF_056398305.1 Rhizobium sp. 01T444 | reverse complement strand
GCTCCATATGACTCGAAGACGAAACAAGATCATCCATAAATGATTCAGTCCTAAAGCATTCTAGTCCCAACTCCAACGGGCGAGCAAGCTCGCGCAGTCGAAAGGGAGATTGCGGCGCCCGGGCGCGAGCCGCTTTTCAGCGCTTCGCCGGCGCGCGATCCCAGGTCGTCGGCGTGATGCCGCGCTCGCGCAGCTTGAACTTCTGCACCTTGCCGTTCTCGGTACGGGGAAGGTCGTCGACGATGTCGACGTAGCGCGGAATCGCGAAGTACGGCAGGCGGGCCTCGCAATACCGCGCGAGCGCCACCAGGTCGATCCGGCTGCCGGGCTGGGCGATGATCGAGGCCATCACCTCGTCCTCGGCGAGCTCCGAGCGCACCGGATACACCGCCACCGTCGCGACCAGCGGGTGGCTGAGCAGCACCTGCTCGACCTCGTAAGAGGAGATGTTCTCGCCGCGCCGGCGGATCGCATCCTTCATGCGGTCGATGAAGCGAAATGCGCCGTCGGCTTCGCGCAGCACGCGGTCGCCCGTGTGGAACCAGAGAT
>NZ_JBFTPD010000356.1:0-550 GCF_056398305.1 Rhizobium sp. 01T444 | reverse complement strand
CATCGCCGGCCGGCGAATGCACAGCTCGGAGATGTTCATGAGCGCTCCCGCTCCGCGACGACGCTGGCGTTGGAGGGCCCCACGGATGCGGCGCTTCCGGGCGTGGCATCGGAGGCCGGGCTGCCGGGCTGCTGCTGCGGTCTGGCCGAGGCGTCGAGCCGGACCTTGCCGCCCGGGCGTACGTTCTGCTTGCCCTCGATGACGACCTGCTCGCCCGGCTCGACGCCGCGCACGGCGACCTGCGTACCGAAGGAATGAAGGGTCTGGATCTTGCGGCGCGAGGCCGTCTTGTCGGCATCGACCACGTAGACCGCGGGGCCCTCGGTCAGCATCATGACGGCCGCGGCGGGGATCACGGTCGCGTCGTTGAGCGTGCTCACGGTGACGCGGGTCTGGACGAACTGGCCCGGCCAGAGGCTCTGGTCGGCGTTGGCGAACACGGCCTTGGCGCGAACGGTGCCGATCAGCGGATCGACCGTGTTGTCGACGAAGTTCAGCTCTCCCTTGAGCGGCTCCTTGCGCCCCGCCACCACCGCCTCGACGACACCCT
>NZ_JBFTPD010000355.1:0-551 GCF_056398305.1 Rhizobium sp. 01T444 | reverse complement strand
GCGGAAGGCCTGCCAGGTGGCTTCGACGCTGGCCTTGCCCAGCCCGGCGATGTCATAGGCGGTGCCGTGCGCCGGCGTGGTGATCGGAATCGGCAGGCCGCCCTGCACCGTCACGCCGCGGCTGAAGCCCATGAGCTTGATCGCGATCTGGCCCTGGTCGTGGTACATGGTGACGATGGCCTGGTAGTCGCCCGCCTGGGCCTTCAGGAAGATGGTGTCGGCCGGGAAGGGGCCGTGGAAGGGCTGCTCGGTCGGCCAGTCGCGCGCCTGCAGCGCCTTCACGGCCGGTTCGATGATGTCCACCTCTTCGCGGCCGCACAGGCCGCCGTCGCCACCGTGCGGGTTGAAGGCGGCAATGGCCACCTTGGGCTGCCGTACGCCGTTGGCCAGGAGCGAGTGGTAGATGAGCTCGGCGGCCTGCTCGATGCGCTCGATGCTCAGGAGGCCGGCGACGTCCTTCATCGGCACGTGCGAGGAGATGCGCGAGGTCCACAGCTCGCCCAGCGTGTTGAACTCGCAGAAGTAGCCGGTCACGCCGAGGTGGCTGGCGA
>NZ_JBFTPD010000354.1:0-551 GCF_056398305.1 Rhizobium sp. 01T444 | reverse complement strand
CGCTTCGACGTCCTGCTGTGCGACCTGCAGCTGGCGGGCGAAGAAGACGGCATGGACGTCATCGATGCCGCGCGCGGCCTTCAACCCGATGCGCTCGCGGTGCTGGTGTCCGGCGCCACCGGACCCGAGGTGCTGCAGCGCCTGCGCCAGCGCGGCGTGACGCTGCTCACCAAGCCGGTCGCACCCGCCAAGCTGCGGGCGCTGCTGTCGACGCGTCGCAACGCGGGCTGAGCGGCCGTCTACAGAGCCCAGCCCGCGAGCGCGGCCAGCAGCACGACGACGACAGGCGAAAACCTCGCATAGACCAGCAGGCCGAAGGCCGCCAGCGCGAGCCCGAAGTCCGCCTTCGAGTGGATGGCGCTGGTCCACACCGGGTCGTAGAGCGCGGACAGCAGAATCCCGACCACGCCGGCGTTGATGCCCGCCATGGTCGACTGGATGTCGCCCCGCTGGCGCAGGCTCTCCCAGAAAGGCAAGGCACCGACCACCATGAGAAAGGCCGGCAGGAACACAGCGACCAGCAGTGCCAGCCCACCCGACCATCCGTGCAG
>NZ_JBFTPD010000353.1:0-552 GCF_056398305.1 Rhizobium sp. 01T444 | reverse complement strand
GCTCTGGCGCGCCGCGAGCGAGACTTTGATCTACCCACGCGGCGGGTCCTCTGGCGGTTCTTCCGGTAGTGAATTTGGCTGAGCGACAGCCCCAGTAACGTGCGCACGTCGCTGTGACCCGACGCGATCGTTGTCAAGATACTGCCCAAGGATCTCAAGGTCCGCTTCTCCCACCCCGCAGTTTTCGAAGTGATCGCGCCAACCGTCGACAACGCGAGCGATCTCCTGCACGATCGCTTTCGCTTCAGGCAGCTTGAGGCCGAAAGAACGCACCTCGGAAAGTGCGTTTTCCAGGGTTGAATCTGCTCCGTCGCGGCCCACCCGAAATGCTTGATACCCGATGCCGCTCATGCTCGAGACGATGTCGAACGCCGGCGACAAGGCCCAACTTCCATCCCCTTGTCGCAGCAGCCCATGGTTCTTCTCGTGGTCGTCGGTGTTGTCCATGAGAATGTTGAACACCATGCGCCTGAACAGCTCGGCTTGCTGCGCTGGGATGTCGCTCGATCGCGCCAGCCTGCGCAGCTGCTGCGCCAACTGGGGATAGCCGTA
>NZ_JBFTPD010000352.1:0-553 GCF_056398305.1 Rhizobium sp. 01T444 | reverse complement strand
CGTGGTGCCTCGCCTGGTCGAAGGCGACTGGACCGCCACCATGTGCMTGACCGAAGCCCACGCCGGCAGCGATCTTCGACAGCTGCGTACGCGTGCCGTGCAGCAGCCGGACGGAAGCTGGCGCATCACCGGCAGCAAGATCTTCATCTCSGGCGGCGACCACGACCTGACGGACAACATCCTGCACGTGGTGTTGGCCAAGGTGCCTGACGAGAACGGACGACTGCCCGAGGGGCTGTCCTCGGTGAACGCCTTCCTCGTGTCCGCGCGCCACATCGACCACGCGACCGGTGAGCTGGGCGAGCGCAACGGCGTGTCGGTCGCCTCCATCGAGCACAAGATGGGCATCGGCGGCAGCGCGACCTGCGTCATGAGCTTCGAGAACGCCGTGGGCTGGCGGCTCGCCGATTCGGGCCGCGAGGGCACATCGTCCAACATGGCCGGCATGTTCATGCTGATGAACACCGCCCGGGTCGGCACGGCCATGTCCGGTGTCGCGTATTCGGAGATCGCGCGCCAGAATGCCGCGGACTACGCGAGGCAGCGCCTGTCC
>NZ_JBFTPD010000351.1:0-554 GCF_056398305.1 Rhizobium sp. 01T444 | reverse complement strand
GGTTGCAGCAGGGCGTCCTTGCGCCACGAGCTCGGGTCGTAGATGTCGGCGTCGGTGGGCACGACGTTGAAGTCACCGGCCAGCACCGCCGGCTGGCCGCAGTCGTACAGCGTGCGCGCGTGGGTAGCGAGCTGCTCGAACCATCGCAGCTTGTAGTCGAACTTCGGCCCCGGCTGGGGATTGCCGTTGGGCAGGTAGAGGCAGCCGACGATGACGCCGTCGACCACGGCCTCGAGGTAGCGGCTTTGCGAATCGTCGGGGTCGCCGGGCAGGCCGCGGCCCGTCTCGATGGGCTCCTTGCCGCGCGCGAGGATGGCGACGCCGTTCCAGGACTGCTGCCCATGGACCAGCGCGCCATAGCCCGCTTCGCGGATTGCCGCGGCGGGAAAGCGCTGGTCGGGCGACTTCAGCTCCTGCAGGCAGGCAACGTCCGGCTTCGACTCGTCGAGCCATTCCAGCAGGCGCGCCAGGCGGCCATTGACGCCGTTGACGTTGAAGCTCGCGATCTTCATGGTGCTTTCACTGCGCTGTGCAGTCCGGACTCTAATCGGAGA
>NZ_JBFTPD010000350.1:0-554 GCF_056398305.1 Rhizobium sp. 01T444 | reverse complement strand
CCTTTGGGACCACAGTGCCGTCACCGACCTTTCTGCTGACCGTATCGAGCTGGCTCGTGTTCGGGTGGCGGATCCGGGAAGCCCCATGGACCTGGGCGGGTGCTTCGTATGACCATTCGCCTACTGACAAACGATATGTTCGAGTGGAACGAACGCCGCTACCGGCTCGTTCACGTCGACACGCAACTGAAAGTCGTCCATGTCATCCCACTCGACGGCAAAAGCGACCCAGTTTGCTGGAAGCTCGCAGCTCTCACGGCAATGTGCAGCGACAGGAAGAACTTCCGATTGCTTCTCGACGACGCCGCGCCGCATCCCGTGGACCCGAGTCCTTCTGATGTCGAGGTACGCAACAAGCGCTGGTCACGTATCGAAAGCCTAGTGAAACACCCGGACCTCTGGGACAAGGGCAAACGACCCACGCTGCTTAAGGAGCACGCATCGAAAATCAAGGTCTCAACGAAGACCTTACGCGCGAACTTGCGCGCATGGTGGGCCGGCGGCCAGATAGAGGATGCGCTGCTGGGCGACTACCATCGAAGCGGTCGGATCGA
>NZ_JBFTPD010000349.1:0-554 GCF_056398305.1 Rhizobium sp. 01T444 | reverse complement strand
CCGCCGGACCGCACGCCCTACCTCGAAAGCTCGAACTCGGGTTTCGGCGAGCTGCAAGGCATCCGCCACAGCGCGCAGCTCTCGCGCACTCCGGCGGCATGGCCGCGCCCATCGATGCCGCCGGGCAGCCACGCCGCGCAATGGCCCTGACTCGCCTTGACCCGCATCGCCATCACCACTTGGCTTCCAGACCCACGTTGGCGCTGACGCCGCCGTCGACCGAACCCTWCGGCCCATTCGCATAGGACACCTTGGTCGTGAGCTTGGCGTTCGGCGTCAGCTGCACGCTCAGGCCCACGCCCGCGGTGGGGGCGCCGCCGGCACTGACGCTGCCGCCGAGATTCGTGGCCTCGCGGCGAATGCCACCCAGGTTGCGTTGATAGCCCACGCTGCCCTGGATCAGGATGCTCGGCGTGACCCAGGCGCTCGCGCCCACCGAGAGCTCGCCCCAGCTTCCGCCCAGGTCGGCTTTATACGACAGCGGGCCGCTGATGGTCTGGTAAGTCGCCCCGCTCTTGCCGGAGAACTCGTGCCATGCGTCGGTGCGCAGCCAC
>NZ_JBFTPD010000348.1:0-555 GCF_056398305.1 Rhizobium sp. 01T444 | reverse complement strand
AAACACCTCTGCAGGAAGGTTCGCCGCGAAGCGCTTGCGCTTGTTGTTCGAGATTGTCCCTTCGCCATCCATCGCGATCGAAACCAGAGTTGCGAGCAGCGAGCCACGAACGTCGTAGCGTTCGTCGATCGCGCGCCGAATCGCATCGAAGTGCGCGAGGTATTGCGTCTCTTGGCGAAGTTCGACATTGAGCGCCTGCTCGGCCATCGCAAACCCAAATTCCACAGCCGGTGTGGCRTCCCAATACCGATAGATCGTRTCGTCCGCCTTGAAGTCGAAAYAGAACTGACCTTCGCCCGCCGACGTTACCTGGACCAATTCGCGAGCGGGAACTGAGAACGCCTGCAGCGTCTCCAGGTACTGGCGCTCATTGCGYTTCATCGCGACCGACACTGGCAACAGCGCGCCCTTCTCGAGCCGGCCGGACGTGCACAGGGCCTTGTGGAAGAGGAATCGCGACAAGCGGCCGTTGCCGTCCATGAACGGGTGGATGTAAACGAATCCGAACGACGCGATGCTCGCGGCCACGATCGGGTCAATCTGCTTCGGCGCAGT
>NZ_JBFTPD010000347.1:0-555 GCF_056398305.1 Rhizobium sp. 01T444 | reverse complement strand
GCCTCCTCCGAGGTCGGCAAGAACTACGGCATCCTGGAGGACATCCGCGTACCGACGCGCCTCCATTTCGGTGCGATGGGCCTTGCACCGGCGCAGGTGGATTCGAGTCTGCCCCCACCCAAGTGCTCGGGCGGCAACGTCGACGACTGGCGAATCGGCAAGGGTGCGCGCATGTACTACCCCGTTGCGGTGCGAGGCGCGCTGTTTTCGGTCGGAGATCCTCACGCCGCGCATGGCGATTCCGAGCTCTTCGGCACCGCCATCGAGGCATCGCTGACCGGCGTCTTCCAGTTCATCCTTCACAAGGCGCAGGATCTGCCCGGCACGCCATTGGAAGGACTCGACTGCCCCCTGCTGGAAACAGACGACGAGTGGGTGCTGCACGGCTTCAGCGCATCGGCCACCCTGCCCGCCCCCGGCAAGGATGCGCTCGCGCAGGGAAATCCCACGGCGCAGTCGGGCGTCGAGCGGGCCACGCGAGACGCATCGCGCAAGATGCGGCGCTTCTTGATGCAGATGGCACTCCTGACCGAGGACGAGGCCCTCTCACTGCTG
>NZ_JBFTPD010000346.1:0-557 GCF_056398305.1 Rhizobium sp. 01T444 | reverse complement strand
GCTCGATGGCCCAGGTGACTTCGCCGTGCAGGCCTTCCTCGAGAAGGATGCGCGGCACGTTGGCCGAGATGCCGAAGCCCAGGTTCACGGCGTGGCCGCGCGTCAGCTCCATCGCCGCGCGGCGCGTGATCACCTTTTCCGGGCCCCAGGCCTGCGGCTCGAAGGTGGACAGGGGCTGGAAGATCTCGCCGCTGATGGCCGGGTCGTACGGCGTCTGCGTGGTCTGCCACTGGTCGGGGTCGACCACGATGTAGTCCACCAGGTTGCAGGGGACATGCACGTCGTGCGGACGCAGGCTTCCCTGCTGCACCACGCGCTTGACCTGGGCGATGACGATGCCGCCGTTGTTGCGCGCGGCAAGCGCCTGGTCCAGGCCGCCGAGCAGGGCGCCCTCGTGCTCGTAGGTGAGGTTGCCGTGCTCGTCGGCGGTGGTGGCGCGGATGATGGCCACCTGCGGCGCGATGGCCGGGAAATAGAGCCATTCCTGGCCGTCGAAAGTCTCCTTGCGCACCACCGGCCGGGCGGTCGCCGCTTCGTTCATCGCGCAGCCCTGCAGG
>NZ_JBFTPD010000345.1:0-557 GCF_056398305.1 Rhizobium sp. 01T444 | reverse complement strand
GCGCAAGGCCGATCCCTTCGGCTTCTCCGCGCGCCTGCGCCCCGACACCGCCAGCGTCGTGCACCCGCTTCCGCCGCCCGCCAAGGTACCGCAGGGACGTGCCGAGGCCAACGCACGCGGCGCGCCCATCAGCATCTACGAAGTGCATCTGGGTTCGTGGCGGCGAAAGAACGGCCACGAGTGGCTCGACTACCAGGACCTGGCCGACACCCTGGTGCCCTACGCCCGCGACATGGGCTTCACGCACATCGAGTTGATGCCCATCAGCGAGCATCCCTTCGACGGCTCCTGGGGCTACCAGCCGATCGGCCTCTATGCGCCGAGTTCGCGCTTCGGCACACCGGCGGACTTCCGCGCCTTCGTCGAGGCCGCGCACAAGGCCGGCCTGGGCGTGATCCTCGACTGGGTGCCGGCGCATTTCCCGACCGACGCGCATGGGCTGGGCCGCTTCGACGGCACCGCGCTCTACGAATATGCCGACCCGCGCGAAGGCTTCCACAACGACTGGCAGACGCTGATCTTCAACTATGCGCGCACGGAAGTGCGCAACTATCTGG
>NZ_JBFTPD010000344.1:0-557 GCF_056398305.1 Rhizobium sp. 01T444 | reverse complement strand
GAATGGCAGGCCTGCTTCCTGAACGGATGCCTGCAACAACTTTGGAGACTCGACTTGAAACTAGTCACGTATCGGTACCAAGATCGCCCCTACTTCGGGGCGGTCAGTTCAGACGGTCAATCCGTTCAACCTTTCGATGTGCCTGCCCACAAGGCGGAGCGCGCTGCGCTGGAATGGATCGAATGCACGAGCCGGGGAGACAAGCGGCCCGATCCGCTGAAGMAGGAAAGTGTCGCGATCGGCGACGTGACCCTCATGTCGCCGATCCCGCGCCCACGGCGCAACGTCTTCTGCGTGGGCCGAAACTACCACGCACACGCGAAGGAATTGTCCGCGTCCGTGTTCAAGGATAACGATGCGAATCCTGAATCCTGGCCAATCGTCTTCACCAAAGTGCCAGAGTGCGTGATCGGCGCCTTCGACGACGTTCTGATCCCCGCAGGTGTGTCGGAATGCATTGACTACGAAGCGGAACTGGCCGTGGTCATTGGCCGCGGTGGCAAGAACATCTCTCGCGTGGACGCCATGAGCCATGTCTTCGGCTATACGGTGGTCAA
>NZ_JBFTPD010000343.1:0-558 GCF_056398305.1 Rhizobium sp. 01T444 | reverse complement strand
GGCAGGCGCTCGCGCAGATGGTGAAGGACGGCTCCCTGGTGCAGCTCGACGTGACACCGGCCCTGCCGCCCGTCACCTACGTCGCCATGTACAAGGGCGAGCACCGGAGTTCGCTGCTGGCGTCGATCATCATGCTGGCGCAGGAATGCTGCGACTTCACCCGCATGTTCCAGGCGGCGAAGGACGACGACGCGCCCCGCGGGCGCCGTGCAAGGCCGGCAAGCTGAGAGGCGCTCGCCGGCATCGCACTCAGACGCCATTGTTGTTGGGGTTGCGGTAGATCTCCTTGACGGCATCGGTCATCGGAAAGTTCAGGTTCGCCTGGGTCGGCGGGATCGGCCGGGTGAACCACTTCGCGTAGATCTCGTTGATGGCGCCCGACTTCATCAGGTCGGTCACGGTCTTGTCGACGATCTCCTTGAAGGGCTCGTCGTCCTTGCGGTACATGATCCCGTAGGGCTCCTGGCGCAGCGATTCCTGGGTCAGGATCTTGAACTCGCCGGCCTTCGGCGAGGTGGCGATCAGGCCCGCGAGCTGCACGTCGTCGAGGATATAGGC
>NZ_JBFTPD010000342.1:0-559 GCF_056398305.1 Rhizobium sp. 01T444 | reverse complement strand
TCCCAATACGTACGCGCCAAGGACTCTTGAGCTAGAGCTGTCTAGAACTTCGTCCAGTCGTCTGCGACCCCGCTGGTCATGGTCAATTGGGGAGCGGTGCCCGCCTCTTTCTTCCCGTGGACCCTCCGCGCTACGTTGGTTGCAGCACTGGCGGCTTGCACTGGTGTTATCCGATTGAAGGTGGGCATTACATGGGGACTGGTGTCCAGTTTGAAGACGCCAACTGCCTCTACCAAGCTGCCCGCTTGCTCCTGCAGCGACTGCGCGGCAGCCGAGGCCTCTTCCACCAATGCCGCGTTCTGCTGTGTCACCTGGTCCATTTGCGTGATGGCCTGATTGATCTGCTCGATGCCGGATGTCTGCTCATGGCTGGCCGCCGTGATCTCGCCCATGATGTCGGTCACGCGCTTCACGCTTTCGACGATGTCGTCCATGGTCTTTCCCGCTTCGCCCACGAGTTGGCTTCCCGCAGCCACTTTACTAACCGAATCGTCGATCAGGCCCTTGATCTCCTTCGCTGCGGCGGCCGAGCGCTGCGCGAGGCTGCGCACTTCAGAGG
>NZ_JBFTPD010000341.1:0-559 GCF_056398305.1 Rhizobium sp. 01T444 | reverse complement strand
GAGAGAAGATGGGTGACCACGCAGAAGCGCTCACCCTCCCACTCGCCCTCGCGGTAATCGGAATAATCCATGCCGCACAGGTCGATCAACTGCTCGAAGCGGCAGCCGGGCGCATCGCGCAACAGCGTGGCGGCTTCGAGGTAGTCGGCAGGCGACACAACCACGGTCACTTCGCCCAGGGCGAGCTTCACGCTCCGCGCCTTCGCGCCAAGCGTTTCGGTGATCTGGGTCTGCAGCGCTTCGGGAGAAATCGCAAAATCGGTCATCGTCTATTGCTCTTCAGGCGCGCGCGATCGTGTTGGTGCGGCGGATCTTCTGCTGGAGTTGAATCACTCCATACAGCAGCGCTTCCGCGGTCGGCGGGCAACCCGGCACATAGACGTCAACCGGCACAATGCGGTCGCATCCACGCACGACCGAATAGCTGTAGTGGTAGTAGCCGCCGCCATTGGCACATGACCCCATCGAGAGCACCCATCGGGGCTCGGGCATCTGGTCGTACACCTTGCGCAGCGCAGGCGCCATCTTGTTGCACAGCGTACCAGCCACGAGCATCAGA
>NZ_JBFTPD010000340.1:0-560 GCF_056398305.1 Rhizobium sp. 01T444 | reverse complement strand
GTTGATCGGCTGGTCGGTGGTGGTGCCGACGTTGCTGGGCGCGGCGCTCGGCATGTGGCTCGACAAGCGACACTCGGACACGCATTCGTGGACGTTGGCGCTGCTGGTCGCCGGGCTCGCCATCGGATGCCTCAACGCGTGGCATTGGGTCGCCAAGGAAGACAAGGCCATGCGCGAGGAACAGGAGTCCGACGATGAATGAGCTGCTCGCATCCCCCGCCGGAACGGCAACGGTGCTCGTGCTGATGCTGTCGGCTCTGGCGGGCGCCGCGCTGGGCCTGCTTTTCTTCGGCGGCCTGTGGTGGACTGCTCGGCGGGGTGCGGCGTCTTCCCAGCCGGCGCTGTGGTTCTTCGCCAGCCTGTTGGCGCGCCTGAGCATCGCACTCGGGGGCTTTTACGCAGTCTCCGGTGGCCATTGGGAGCGGATGCTGACGTGCCTGCTTGGGTTCGTCGTGGCGCGAGCGGTGGTGGTGCGCCTGACGCGGCCGCCGCCGCAAGGCCGCGCCCATGCGTCGCAGGAGGCCGAACATGCGCCTTAGTCCCGACGAACTGATCTACTG
>NZ_JBFTPD010000339.1:0-561 GCF_056398305.1 Rhizobium sp. 01T444 | reverse complement strand
GAAACGCCCTTGCCGATCATCGCGATGTGCTCGGGGCTCAGCAGGGGGCGGGGCGCGTCGACGGGCATGGGCAACGGGGTGGCGGGCATGGGCAACGGGGTGGCGGGCAAGAGGCGCATTTTGATTCAAACCTGCCCGCCGGCGAAGTCGCCAATCCCTTATTCGGGGCGCCCGGCGCCGAACGCCTTCAGGCGAACTGGCCGGCGAAACGGCGCAGGGGCGGCGAGACGCGCAGGTGCCGCGTGGCCCCCGCGGTGCGCACCACCGCCGACAGCAGCGAGCGGAACCACACATGCCCCGGCGCATGCTGGGTGCGGCCATCCCACAACTGGTAGAAGCGCATCGGCGGAAAGTCGATCGGCGAGGCCACCACAGTCAGCGGCAGCACGCTCGCGAAGTGCTGCGCGAAATGCCTGCTGGTCGTGAAGATCAGGTCGGTGCCCGGCAACAGGTGCGGCGCCATCGCGAAGTAGGGCACGGTCACGGTCGGGGTGCGCAGCATGCGGTGCGCGGCCAGATGCGCTTCGACGACGCCGCGCCGGGCTGTGTCCTGGAGCAGGG
>NZ_JBFTPD010000338.1:0-562 GCF_056398305.1 Rhizobium sp. 01T444 | reverse complement strand
CGCGCACCGCGCCGCCGGCGGTGGTGGGCGCCTTCTGCGCGTCGCGCATCGGAGGCGACTGGGGCCACGCCTTCGGTACCCTCGGCGCCGGCATCGACTTCGATGCGATCATCGCCCGCGCCCAGCCGCATTGAGCACCCGAACGACCAAGGAACCGACCATGGCAGAACTGATCCTCCACCACTACGCGACCTCGCCCTTCTCCGAGAAGCTGCGGCTGATCCTGGGCTACAAGAAGCTCGCCTGGAAGTCCGTGATCATCCCGGCGATCCTTCCGAAGCCGGACTACGTCACGCTCACCGGCGGCTACCGCAGGACGCCGATGCTGCAGATCGGGGCCGACATCTACTGCGACACCGCCCTCATCTGCGACGTGCTGGAGCATCTGGCGCCGCTGCCTTCGATCTACCCCGAGCCGGGCAAGGGGCTCGAGCGCATCGTGGCGCAGTGGGGCGACACCACGCTCTTCTGGGCCGCGATGGCCTACAACTTCAGTCCCAAGGGCGCTGCCGACATGTTCGGCAAGGCGCCGCCCGAACTGGCCAAGGCCTTCGGCGAGGAC
>NZ_JBFTPD010000337.1:0-562 GCF_056398305.1 Rhizobium sp. 01T444 | reverse complement strand
CTTGTCGCCCGAGGGCACGTACTCCCCCTTGGCCAGGTCGAAGCGCAGGATGTCGCGCCCCACCTTCTTGAAGAAGCCGCCCTTCGTCTTCTGTCCGAGATGGCCCAGTTCGAGCAGCTTCGCCAGCACCGGCGGCGTCGAGAAGTTGGCGTAGAACGGATCGGTCTCGGCGCTCAGGTTGTCCTGCAGCGTCTTCACGACATGGGCCATGGTGTCCAGGCCGACCACGTCGGCGGTGCGGAAGGTGCCCGAACTCGCGCGACCCAGCTTCTTGCCGGTGAGGTCATCCACCACATCGGGCGTGAGGCCGAATTTCTCGACCTCCTTCAAGGTCGCCAGCATGCCGGCGATGCCGACGCGGTTGGCAATGAAGTTGGGTGTGTCGTGTGCGCGCACCACGCCCTTGCCGAGCGCGCTGGTGACGAAGGTTTCGAGCTGGTCCAGCACCCGCGGCTCGGTGGTCGGCGTGTTGATCAACTCGACCAGGAACATGTAGCGCGGCGGGTTGAAGAAGTGGATGCCGCAGAAGCGCGGCTTCAGCGCCTCCGGCAGGGCCTCGCTC
>NZ_JBFTPD010000336.1:0-563 GCF_056398305.1 Rhizobium sp. 01T444 | reverse complement strand
AATGAAGATTGACGCCGAGACGCGCGACGTCATTCAGAACGTCTACATGCGAGTGGTCGAAAAGCAGCCCGACGGTCGCTTCGTCAACCGCGAGACGAAGACCTATGCCGCCCAGCCGGACTACGGCCTGCAGCTGAAGAAGTAAGTCTCTTCGCACCGTGAGCCGCACGCGGCTCCTCGGTCGCGAGCCAACACGCCACGGTCAGTTTCCTCCCCTTTGAGCTTAGGAGGCTCGCATGAGCCTTATAGCAAGCATCCTCATCGATAGCGTTGCCTACGGCATGGTGCTGTTCGTCATCTCCATCGGACTCTCCATCACCCTAGGTCTCATGGGCTTCGTGAACCTTGCCCACGGCGTCTTCGCCATGGCTGGGGGTTACACCGCCGCCTGGCTGATGAAGTCCTTCGGCCTCGGCTACAGCCTCTCGGTTGTCGGTGCAGTCCTCTTGGTTGCGCTTGTGGCTTGGCCACTGCAACGATTGCTCTACAGCCGACTGCAGGAGCGCAGCGACCTTGACCAAGTGCTGTTCTCTATCGGCCTGGTCTTCGTCGGCATTGCAGGC
>NZ_JBFTPD010000335.1:0-564 GCF_056398305.1 Rhizobium sp. 01T444 | reverse complement strand
TCTCGACGCGCTGGGCGGCGCCCGGCTGGCCGGGMTCGCGGTGTCCGAGACGAATCTTTTTTGAAGGCCACCCGATGAGCGACAGCAACGCCGCGAAGCCCGGAATCCTCGACGGCGTTCGCGTCCTCGACTTCACCGCCATGATGTCGGGGCCCTACTGCACCCGGCTCATGGCCGACCTCGGCGCCGAGGTCATCAAGGTCGAGCCGCCGGAGGGCGACTACATCCGCCTGCGGGCGCCGCAGCGCGAAGGCCGAAGCACCTATTTCGCGCAGCTCAACGCCGGCAAGAAGAGCCTGGCGCTCGACCTCAAGAAGCCCGAGGCGATCGCGCTGATCCGCGAGATGGTGGCGAAGAGCGACGTGGTGGTCGAGAACTACCGGCCCGGCGTGATGAAACGGCTGGGCCTGGACTACGCATCGCTCTCGGCCCTGAACCCGAAGCTGGTGTATTGCTCCATCTCCGGTTTCGGCCAGGACGGGGCGTGGGCCGGCCGCAGCGCCTACGCGCCGGTGCTGCACGCGGCGAGCGGCTACGACATGGCCAATCTCGACTACCAGGAAG
>NZ_JBFTPD010000334.1:0-564 GCF_056398305.1 Rhizobium sp. 01T444 | reverse complement strand
GACCTGGCCGTTCGCTTCGGCCATCCGCGCGCCTCCACCCTGGTGGGCCGCAAGCTGCTCGAAACGCGTATCGTCACCGTGGCCTCTCCCGCGTACGTCAAGCGCCACGGCCGGCCCCGCGTGCCGGCGGATCTCGAAGGCCCCGGCCACGACTGCATCCAGTTCCGCGATCCGGAGACCGGCCGCCCCTTCGCGTGGGAGTTTCATCGCGGGCGCAGGAAGCTGGTGGCCGCGACCGGGGGGCGCCTCACGCTCAGCGACGTCGGCACCTTGCTCAGCGTGTGCCAGGCCGGCGACGGCATCATCCAGATCGGGGCGCTGGGCATCACGCCCTTGCTGGCCGCAGGCAAGCTGGTCGATCTCTTTCCCGACTGGCCGGATGAGCGCTTTCCCCTGTATGCGCTCTATCCCTCGCGCCATCACCCTCCCGCCAAGGTGCGCGCCTTCCTGGACTTCGTCGTGTCGGTCTGCGAGGCCTTCAACCCGCCGGCCTGAAGAAGTGCTCCAACAGGCCCGCCAGCGTCGCCTCGGTGGCCTTGAGCAACTGGCGCTGCCGGTCCATGC
>NZ_JBFTPD010000333.1:0-565 GCF_056398305.1 Rhizobium sp. 01T444 | reverse complement strand
GCCTGAGGCTGCACCAACTGTTCGTCGAAGACCCATCTGGCGTGACCATCGAGCTCAACTACCCCGCAGCGGAGGGGATAGCCGCAGCAGGGCGTGCAAGCGCCGCAGTGAACTGAGCCCGCAAAAAGAGAAGGAGACAGCGATGACACAAGGAAAGACCGTGATGGTCGTGGGCGGCTCCCTTGGAGGGCTCCTCGCGGCAMACATGCTGCACCGAGCCGGCTGGGACGTGCACGTGTATGAGCGCGTGGCCGAGGAACTGGAAGGTCGCGGGGCAGGCATCGTTACGCATCCGGAGCTAATGGCGGCGCTGGCCCAAGCGGGCGTGGTCGTCGATGACTCCATCGGCATTTCTGTCAGCGAGCGCGTCACGCTGGCCCGCGACGGCTCGGTGCTCGGCACCCGAGCCATGCCGCAAATCCTCACAGCCTGGGGTCGGCTGTACAACGTTCTTCGGGCAATATTCCCGAGCGAGCGTTATCACAACGGGAAGCAGCTGACGTCGTTCTGTCAGGATGACGAACAGGTCTTCGCAACCTTCGCAGACGGCTCTCAGGCCCGCGCG
>NZ_JBFTPD010000332.1:0-565 GCF_056398305.1 Rhizobium sp. 01T444 | reverse complement strand
GGTTTCATCGGCATGGGCGGTGAAATGGCGTCCGCTCGGCTCTACCGTGATGTGAAAACCCGCCTCGTCTGGGGCTGCGCTGGTCATGGTTATTCTTCGACTCTGCTTCAAGAAAAGGGAAATGGATTTTGCCCTCAATCAACAGCCCTCTCGGCGCGCGGCCCGCGCGCTTTCGCCGCGAGCGCATTCTCCTGGTCGGATGCGGCGATATCGGCCTGCGGGCGGCGCGCGCCCGGCGGGGCCGGGTTCAGCTGATCGCCGTGACKTCCTCGCCTGAGCGCGTTCCCCTGCTGCGGCGTGCCGGCCTCACCCCGATCATGGCCGACCTTGACGCGCCCGCGACCCTGCGTCGCCTCTCCGGCCTGGCCACGCGCGTGCTGCACCTGGCGCCCCCCGCGCGCGTGGAAGAGGGACAGTGGTGGCGCGACGCGCGCACCACCGCCCTGGCGCGCGCGCTGCGGCTTCGTGCGCTGCCCTCCGCGATGGTCTACGGCTCGACCAGCGGCGTCTACGGCGACTGCGGCGGCGCGCGCATCCAGGAGACGCGCGCGGTGCGCCCCGACAC
>NZ_JBFTPD010000331.1:0-566 GCF_056398305.1 Rhizobium sp. 01T444 | reverse complement strand
GGCTTCAGGAACGAGGCAACGGCTTGTGCGTTGTACCCGGCGCCCAAGTCCGACTTCATGGCCTCACGGGCGATCGGATCGCGCTGTACCTGGTCCTGCACCCAGCGAACGAAGTTCGAGGTGTCGTGGCCGCTGCCGGTGTTCATCCGCCAAGACGCAATGCCATTCCACTGTTGACCGTTGAGCGGCTGCTGCGCATTCATCGCCAGCGCGGCGAATGCGTCGGCGTAGCGTTCTGCGGAGCGCGCGGCATTGTCGACGGCATTCGGATTGTTCAGACCCGCCGCGCCGCCGGCCTGAATGGCGCGCTCGGTGTGAACGTCGACCAGGCCGGAATACGACATACGCTGAAGCGCCTGCACACCCCGTCCGCTTTGCGCCTCGAGCTGTGCGGCGATCGACTCACCTTGCTGAGCGCAATGCGCCGCTTCATGAATGACTGCGAAGTCCATCGCTTCCTTCGTCGACAGGCCGGTCATTTGCGACATCCGCCTTGCGTAATCGGCCTTGTCGGCATGCATCACGATCATGCAGGCGGCGGTATTGGGTGCCGCCCCCATGTACAT
>NZ_JBFTPD010000330.1:0-566 GCF_056398305.1 Rhizobium sp. 01T444 | reverse complement strand
CACTATTGGAGCGAAGAGTCCGACGGCGAGAAGTTGGACCTCGTGCAACTTCTGCAGTCTCCCGTGGCAGACGCGCACTTGTACGTCTGCGGCCCGCGCGGCTTTATGGACGCAGTCATTCGGACTGCCAAGGACCAGGGCTGGCCCGATGCGTGCATTCATCACGAGTTCTTCGCCGGCGAGGTCGTGGCGCTGGAGTCGGATGAAACCTTCGTCGTGCAGCTTGCCAGCTCTGGCAAGACGATTCGGATTAGCCCGGAGAAGACAGTTGTTGAAGCACTCGCCGAGGCGGGCATAGAGTTGCCGACCTCTTGTGAGCAGGGCATTTGCGGTACKTGCGTAACAGGTGTCATTAGAGGCGAGCCCGACCACCGCGACATGTTCCTCACACCTGAGGAGCAGGCGCGCAACGACAAGTTCCTGCCTTGCTGCTCACGGTCGAAATCCAGCGTCCTCGTTCTGGACCTCTGACGAGCCGACAAAGCGACCTCATTGGGGAGCTGTCGCGGACGACCGCTTATGGCCGACTGTAGCCTGCTGCCGCCTTCGCAGCCTCGGGGCCTTAT
>NZ_JBFTPD010000329.1:0-566 GCF_056398305.1 Rhizobium sp. 01T444 | reverse complement strand
CTCCTTGAGGAGGCGAAGCGAGCGAAGAATCTTCCGGGTCGGGATGCGCGCCTCGCGCAAGTCGTGGGCGGAGCGCAGCAGCACGACGTCCCGGAACGAGAAGCGGTAGACGCGCCCGGGCCCGCGCAGCGGCTCGACGAATCCCAGCTCGATCAGCTTCGAGACGGCATGACGTGTCAGGCCGAGCATCTGACGGATGCCGCGCAGCGTGTAGGGATGCGTGCCTAGACCGGCTGCTTCTGTCAGTTCTTCATGCGCGCGCGCGTGACCGGCGCGGACTCCGACGCCTTCGCCGTTCTCGGCGCACGCTTCGCGCCCTTGCTCACCGCGGCATCGATCGAAGTCACCTCGCGGCTCTCCGCCGTCTTGACCGGGCGCTTGGGCGCGCCCTTGGCCGCCTTGGTCAGGCTGGCGCGCAGTACTTCGGTGAGATCGATGACCTGGCCGCTTGCCACGTCCTCCGGATGCTCGACCGCGACGACCTCTTCTCCGGCGATCTTGGCGTCGATCGCGGCCAGGATCCGCTTCTTCTCCTCGTCCTCGAAGAGCGTCGGGTCGTAGGTGTC
>NZ_JBFTPD010000328.1:0-567 GCF_056398305.1 Rhizobium sp. 01T444 | reverse complement strand
GTGACGCCCTGCAACGCCGGACGAAAGTGGAAATGTTCGAGTGCCGGCAAGCGCGGCAGCACAGTTGCGTAATTGTCCGCTGCCGGCTCGGGCCGGGCGCCCACATGCAGAAGTTCGGCCCGCCCCAAGGCAGAGTACACATGGACCGCCAGCTCGCGCAGCGTACAGGGCGAGCCATGACTCAGCGCTACCACACCGGTCATATCCGCACCTAGCAGTGCATGCAGTGCGGCGACGTCGTCTTCGACGTGATGGTATTCGCGCAGTTGGCGACCAGGGGACATTTCGAATGGGCGACCCGCTCGCAGCGCACGGCACATCTGCCCCAGGAACATGAAGGGGGCAGCCTCCCCACCGCCGTACAGCGTGTGGACCTGAAGGTGAGTAACCGGAGCGCCGTGGTTGGCGCGCTCCGTCGCCAAGCGGCCGAGTTCGGCCTTGGTCGCGATGTACGAATTGGGATGGTCCGCTAACCGTTCCATCACAGTCCCGAACGTCACGACGCGCAGACCTGCCCCACACGCACCCTCGATCACTCGCGCGGGGAGCTCGAAGTTGATGCGCCGG
>NZ_JBFTPD010000327.1:0-568 GCF_056398305.1 Rhizobium sp. 01T444 | reverse complement strand
GAATGAGGTGGCATTGTGGAAATTGGAAATCCATCTAAAAAGCGGGAAGATATGATGGAAACCATCGGATTAAGGAATGGATAACCGATGCAGGCCTTCAATCTGGAGCAGCTGAGGACTTTCGTCACGGTCGTGGAGTCCGGCAGTCTCACGGCGGCGGCGCCACTGGTCTTCCTGTCCCAGTCCGCCGTCAGCGAGCAGATGCGCAAGCTCGAGGAAAAGGCAGGCCAGGCGCTTCTGACGCGCAGCAAGGCGGGCGTGTCGCCGACGCCCGCGGGCCTTCGGCTCATCGCCTATGCGCGCCGGATGCTTGCGCTGTCCGACGAGGCATTTCGCGACCTGCGCGGCGAGGCTTTGCAGGGCGAGTTGCGTCTCGCGGTCACCGACTACTTCAGGCCTGGCGACCTTGCGCGGCTTCTGGCGCGCCTTGGTGAAGGCTATCCGCAGGTGCGCCTGAACGTGAGCGTGCTCAAGAGCGGTGCGATCGAAGCAGGCTATGCGCAGGGCGATTTCGACGTGGGCTTGTCGATGCGCATTGCCGGCTCGGCCGATGGGGCCGCCCATGCGC
>NZ_JBFTPD010000326.1:0-569 GCF_056398305.1 Rhizobium sp. 01T444 | reverse complement strand
GTCGGACACGGTTTGCGCCAGCGTGTTGGCAAGCGCCGCGCTCGATGCAGCCTCGCGCGTGGGCCACACGGGCGCGGCACCCTGCACGGGACCGGGATCGGCACCGAGATCGGCCAGCACCGCGCCGATGACGCGCGCAGCGATGGACAGCTGGATGCCGGACGACGCAAGCGCGCCACCCGAGAGCTGCGGCGCGGCCGGAGTCGCCACCGGAATCTCGCGGTCGAGCGCGGCATTGGAGGGCAGCCGGACGTCGTTGCTGACGCCCTCGATGCCGATCACCGGCCCGGGCGCGCCGATCGCGGCTTCGCCCTTGATACCAAGTACGTCGAGCCGCGGCGCCAGCCTGGCGGCCAGCAGTGCATCGATCAGTCCGGTGAGTCCGCTCATCGCTTGCGCGTCTTTCTCAGTGCGGTCGCCCGTAGGCCTTGCGCAGGCTGACGTGCTGGTGCAGCGAGCCCATCTTGCCCAGCAATTCCTCGAGCTGCGGCTTGATCAGCCCGGACACTTCAGCCTGGTCGATGCGGATGCGCTCGATCAGGCGCAGCGCCTCGGTGAGTTGCGCCGGA
>NZ_JBFTPD010000325.1:0-569 GCF_056398305.1 Rhizobium sp. 01T444 | reverse complement strand
GCCTGGCGCGCTTCATCGCCCGGAGCTATCTCGGGATGCTTCGTCCGGCACCTGTCCTGGCCGAGATCAGGGATCAGTTGGCGCGCTTCGAGGATGGGCTTGGTCGCGCCCCCGCCTTCGTGGACGGGCATCGGCATGTCCACCAGCTCCCCATCGTGCGGGACATGCTGGTCGAGGAACTCGCCGACCGGTACCGCTCCTCTGCGCCCTGGCTTCGCAGCACGGCGCCGCCCCCGACCACCGGCATCGCGAAGACCAAGGCCGACCTGATTCACGCGCTCGGCGGCAGGGCACTCTGCAGGCTGGCGGCTCGCCGTGGCATCCCGACCAGTCTTGGCTTGCTGGGGGTCTACGATTTCGCCGGCGATACCGCAGCGTATCGGCTGCGCCTGGAGCGCTGGGTCGGCGCGTGCCGGACGGGCGACGTGCTGATGTGCCATCCCTCGCTCACGAACCTTCCCTCGGATCCGATCGGTGCCGCGAGGGTGCGCGAGTTCGACGTGCTGAGTGCCATCGGCCTTCCTCTTCGCACGGAGCACGGGGCGGTGGCGTTGATGCCTCTTTCAGGC
>NZ_JBFTPD010000324.1:0-570 GCF_056398305.1 Rhizobium sp. 01T444 | reverse complement strand
CCTGGGGCACGGCCACGCCCAGCAGGGCGCGTGAACTGTATTCCCGGTCAGGGTGCGCGCAGACATCGTTCATCTCAACAGCTCCTCATGTCAACAGATTCCCGCCGTCGGCAACGAGCACCTCGCCGACGATGCATTCAGCCGCAGGCGAAGCCAGGAAGTGGATCGACTCGGCAATTTCCCTCGCGGCGAGCAGGCGCCCGATGGGCATTCCGGCAAGCAGCGCCGCAGCCGTTTCAGGGACGGCGAGCAGTTCGCGAACCATTGGCGTATCCACGGGACCCGGGGCGATGCCGACAACCCGAACCCCTCGGCCGGCCCACTCGGCAGCCGCCGTTTTCGTGAAATGCACCAACGCCGCCTTGCTCGCGCCATATGAAGCACGCCCCGGTGAAGGCTTGAATGCCAGCTGCGAGGCCACGTTGACGATCACGCCACGACCCCGGTCCAGCATGCCCTGCGCCGCTGCAATGGCCATGGCGATCGCACCCACCGCATTCGTGTCGAAGACGACGCGCAGGTCTTCATGGGTCATCTGCTCCAGCGGCTTGCGCAGGGTCATGGCCGCAT
>NZ_JBFTPD010000323.1:0-570 GCF_056398305.1 Rhizobium sp. 01T444 | reverse complement strand
TGTGCGCCATTGGTCAGCAGCACCTGGCGGGGCGTGGCGCCCAGGCCGACGGTCAGAGCCGACGGCACCTGGAACACCCACACCGCATTCGGGTCCCCCTGTGCGTCCAGGGTGAGGTCGCCTGTCGTGATCGCGAAGCTGCCTCCCGCCGAGGTGTAGATCGCTGGCGGCAACACGCGTCCACCGAGTTGACCGGCGCCCGGGTCGCTTCCCGCCGGCAAGGCCGCCAGTTCGTTGTATGCCTGCCGGGCATCGGCCGCCGCTTGCGTGGCGATCGTCATGCCGGCGGCGGTTCCTGGCGCGGGAGGTGCGCAGAACACGGCGCCGTTGTTCACCGCGCCGATGTTCAGGGGCGTCTCCGTGTAGGTGTTGGAGGCATCGTGGAAGCCCGTGATCAGGGTGCATGCCGCGGTGGTTCCGAGCTTGCCGTTGACGACAGTGTTGACGCCCTGGTTGGTGACGCCGGCGCCCCCGCCGAAACCGCCGAACGAACTGGAGCTGCGCAGATTGACCGGGGCCACGCAGGCCTTGGCGCCTGTGGTGAAGCTCCAGACCACGTCGGCCAGCAGG
>NZ_JBFTPD010000322.1:0-571 GCF_056398305.1 Rhizobium sp. 01T444 | reverse complement strand
GGCTTATGGCCTCTACTTGCCGAACTGCAGCTTGCTGGATGACATCGAACCCGACGCCCAGCGACGCAGCAGTCGCTCTGAGCCTGTGGGTACGCTCGCGCGAAATTGGCCAGTTGGCGTCGAATGGCACCCAGCATGGCCCGTGAAGACTGCCCAGTCGCTTCGGCCTGGCCGAGGTACTGCATCACTGACGTGCGCGCCGGCAGGCTCGCGTACCAAGCCCGAAGGGCCGCCAGTTGCGAGGGGCCGGGGAAATCGGCCTTCCCAACGGACTGCCCTGCTCTGTTCATCCGAACATTCATGCGATCCAGTTTAGGCGACGAATATTGGAATATTGCTATCGTGATAAGAAGAGCCGCGGCGATGCTGCGGTGCCCTTCTTGGCCACACCCAGGGGCAAGGCAACTAGTGCGGTGCGCGTGAAGTAATAGAACTTAATTGCCCCGGCATACTCCAATCGCCCAGGAGGTTGGAGCGATGCGGGTTGCCAATACGATTGAGTTGGATGAGAACACCGAGCGGGAGCTTCGGGTACTGGCCAAGCGCCGGCGAGTGGAGGTTCGGCTTCAAC
>NZ_JBFTPD010000321.1:0-572 GCF_056398305.1 Rhizobium sp. 01T444 | reverse complement strand
GACCAAGCGTGCGCTCTTCCCGTCGAACTATCCCCCTGCATCGGCGCAAGGAATTTGAAATGGAGCTGAAGAACAAGCGAGTCCTCATCACGGGGGGATCGGGCGGGATCGGCCTCGCATTGGCCCGTGCGTTGATCGCGCGAGGCGCCAGGGTGGTCATCACGGGAAGGCGCAGAAGTGTCCTGGGTGATGCGCTGCGCAGCCTTGACTCGGCGACGGGCGTCTGCGCTGACATGGGAAGTCCCGAGGGACGCCCGGCCACGCTGGACCAGCCGATACAGATGCGCGGACTCGACATCGTCGTCAACAACGCCGGCGGCGTGCGGGCTGGCCGGCAGGAGAACACCACAGAAGCCGATATCGAGCAGATGGTGACCGTCGATCTGCTCGCGCCCATCCTGCTGACCCGCGCGGCGATACCCGCCCTGTGAGCGAGCGGAGATGCCATGATAGTGAACGTCGCCTCCGGCATCGCCCCGGTCGGCGCACCTTTCTATGTGACCTACGCGGCTGTCAAAGCGGGTCTGGCTCGCTTCGGCGAAGCGCTCAGGCGCGAGCTCAAGGGCGAAGGC
>NZ_JBFTPD010000320.1:0-572 GCF_056398305.1 Rhizobium sp. 01T444 | reverse complement strand
GTCCTGCGCGGCGCGGCTGATGTCGTATTTCTTGGCGACGTTCTCGGCCGTCATGCCCATGTGGTACTGGTTGTAGACGTCCCACAGGCCATCGACGATCATGGTGTCGATGAGCTTCCAGTCGCCCATGCGCTGGCCGTTGCGCGAGTTGGGCAGCGCATGCGGCGCCAGGCTCATGCTTTCCTGCCCGCCGGCGATCACGATCTCGCTGTCGCCGGTGGCCACGGCCTGCGCGGCCAGCATGACGGCCTTCAGGCCCGATCCGCAGACCGCATTGATGGTGAGCGCCGGGGTTTCCTTGGTGATGCCGCTCTTCATGAGCGCCTGGCGCGCGGGATTCTGCCCGCTGCCGGCCGTCAGGACCTGGCCCATGATGACCTCGCCGATCTGGTCGTTGCCGAGCTTGGCGCGCGCGAGCACTTCCTTGATCACGATGGCGCCGAGTTCAGTGGCCGCGATGTTGGCCAGCGAACCGCCGAACTTGCCCACCGCGGTGCGCGCGGCTGAAACGATGACGATGTCTTCCATGATGTGATCTCCGATGCGTGGATAAATAAAGACGGTGCGGGAAG
>NZ_JBFTPD010000319.1:0-572 GCF_056398305.1 Rhizobium sp. 01T444 | reverse complement strand
GTGGTAGGGCCGCCAGTAGAGGTCCAGCCGTTCGCGGCGCTGCACTGCGTTGACGGCACAGCTCTCGCAATAGATCGATTCGCCGGTGAAGAAGCGCGTCAGGCATAGCTCGGTGTTGGACGCGCCTGGGTACATCGGCAGGTCGTCGGGCGACCGGTTCAAGTCGATGACGTAGCGCGAGAACTTCGGCTGGAGCACGCTCGCGCTGAGTTCGTCCGCGAATGCACAGGGCCGGTCGAGGTGCCAATCGGTGTCTTCCACCGCGAGTGCGCGCTCGACGTACGAGCCGCACAGAGCTTCCGGGAACTCGGTGCCCATGTGCGGGATGCTCACGAGCAGGGGCTGGCTGCCATTGCGCAAGGAAAAAGTCATGCGAGAAGTCCTGCGATGAAAGTGGCGCGCCGGGGATTCGCTCTGAGCGCATAGCAAAGTTCGGCGGGGTTCGCCGCGTCCCACAGGACGAAGTCAACGCGCAGACCGGCCGCGAGAACGCCGCGGTCAGCGAGGCCAAGGGCCTTCGCCGCGTTGCGCGTGACGCCGGCCAGCGCCTCCTGCGGCGTGAGGAGCAATAG
>NZ_JBFTPD010000318.1:0-573 GCF_056398305.1 Rhizobium sp. 01T444 | reverse complement strand
GTCTACAACCAGTACGACTCGCTGGTCCTGCCGCTGCGGAAGTGGCTGGAAGAGCGCGGCGTCGAGTTCCGTCTGGGCACCCGGGTGACGGATATCCGCTTCGTCGAACGGGCGGGCGGGACCTTCGTCGAAGCCATCGCCCATGACCGGCAAGGCGAGCAAGGCGAAGTGGCCGTCGGCGCCCGGGATGTCGTCATCGCCACGCTGGGTTCGATGACCGAGGGCGCCTCGATCGGCGGCATGGATGCGGCGCCGGTACTCCATGACAAGCGCGAGGGCGGCGCCTGGAGCTTGTGGGAGAAGATCGCCACGGGCCGGCCCGCGCTCGGCCGGCCGGGCGCCTTCGCCGACCATGTCGACGATTCCAAGTGGCTGTCCTTCACGACGACGCTCAAGGATCCGGCGCTCTTCACGATGGTGCGCGACTTCACGGGCAACGTGCCCGGCGAAGGCGGCCTCATCACCTTCACCGATTCGAACTGGCTGCTGTCGATCGTGCTGCCGCACCAGCCCCATTTCATCGGGCAGCCCGACGACGTCCAGGCGCTCTGGGGCTACGGCCTGTTCATCGAC
>NZ_JBFTPD010000317.1:0-574 GCF_056398305.1 Rhizobium sp. 01T444 | reverse complement strand
GAGCTGGCGTGGTCGAAGCGGCAAGGTGAGCGAGTTCCAGATGGTCGCCTCGCGCTTGACGAGCCACGGCCTTGGTGCGGTGTTCACATTCGAAGACGTGACCGAGCAGCACCGCGCACGCGAACGCGAGCATGAACAGCAGCTCGCGCTGGCTCACGCGATGCGACTTTCATTGATGGGGCAGTTCGCTTCCGCGCTGGCGCACGAGCTGGGCCAGCCTTTGAACGCATGCGAGAGCTACGTGGCCGGAATCCGTCTTCGGCTGAGCGAGGAACTGGCGGACCGGCCGGACGTGCAAGGCGCACTGGCGCAGGTTTCGCTCCATCTCGAGCAGGCGGGTCAGATCGTCCGCAACGTTCGCCGCTTCGTCGGGCGGCACGAACCCGAGTTCGAACCGCTGGATGCGCGCGAACTGGTCATGCAGACGCTGAATCTGTTGCGGGTGCAACTCGACGCCTCGGGATGCATTGTCGAGGTGGACGCGCCGGACGACTTGCCGATGGTGCAGGCGAACCGGGTGGAGATCCAGCAGGTCCTGGTCAATCTCGTGGTCAATGCTATCGATGCCATGGAG
>NZ_JBFTPD010000316.1:0-574 GCF_056398305.1 Rhizobium sp. 01T444 | reverse complement strand
TCCCAGGACCAGGGGCCGCGCGGCAAGGTGGTCGACTACCGGGTGCCGGTCGAGATCCAGGGCGTGCGCGTGCGTCCCGGCGACATCGTCTTCGGCGACCAGGACGGCGTGCTGATCATCCCGCGCGAAGCCGAAGAGGAGGCCATCCGCCTCGCGCTCGAGAAGGCCGGCACGGAGAACAGCGTGCGCAAGGCGATCCAGGAGGGCATGAGCACGGTCGAGGCCTTCAGGACCTTCGGCGTCATGTAGTCCAGCCGGGGCCGGGCTGCCGGGCCCGGGCGCCCTTGCCCGCCGGTCGCCGCCGGGCGAGCGCCATGTTGGCCGTGATCATGGCCGCGACCAGCGTGACCAGCCACGAGAAGTACACCCCCCGCAGGAAGAGCGGAAAAGCCGCGAAGGCCCCGTACAGCGTCTTGTAGGTGGGCACCTTGACGAGGGACATGGTGAAGCCCCGCTTGCCGAACTCGAAGGCCACGCTGGCGATCAGGCCGCCCGCGACGGCGTCGCGCAGCCGTACGTTGGTGTTCGGAACGAGGTAGAACAGGCTCGTCAGCACGGTCACGCCGAGCAGGAG
>NZ_JBFTPD010000315.1:0-575 GCF_056398305.1 Rhizobium sp. 01T444 | reverse complement strand
GCTGACGACCCGCACCGAGATGAACCCCTGGCTCGCGCTGGCGGCGGCGGCGGCGATTTCCGGCGTGTGCGGCGTGCTGATCGCCTTGCCCTCGCTGCGGGTGAAGGGCCCCTATCTCGCGATGGTGACGCTGGCCTTCGGCATCGTCGTCGAGAAGCTGGTGGGCGAATGGACCGAGGTGTTCGGCGGCGCGCAGGGGATCTACGGCATCAAGGCCCTGACCTGGAACGACCAGCCGCTGAGCTCGCAGCAGTGGGTGTGGCTCGGCATCGGTCTTTGCGCGCTGGCGCATCTGCTGCTGGGCAACCTCCTGCAGGGCCGCTTCGGCCGCGCGCTGCTCTCGCTGCAGGCCGACGAGATCGCGTCGGCATCGGTCGGCGTGCGCGTCTACCGCGCCAAGGTGATCGCGTTCGTCGTCGCGGCGGTCACCTGCGGCATCGCGGGCGCGCTGGTCGCGCAGCAGAACCAGTACATCAACTCCGACTTCATCACCTTCAACCTGTCGATCTTCATCCTGCTGCTGGTGCTGTTCGGCGGCGCCGGCTCGAAGTACGGGCCGCTGGTCGGCGCCGTGG
>NZ_JBFTPD010000314.1:0-575 GCF_056398305.1 Rhizobium sp. 01T444 | reverse complement strand
GCAGTCCCAGCGCAGTCCCCATGATGCGATGGAAGTGTCGCGTCCATGCCGCGCGAAGCGACGCGCCCTGAATGATGGCGAGACAGCTTACCGGCACCCAGTATGGCCGGTCCAACTGCAGCGCATGTGCCGTCAACAGTGACAATCCCACGAAGCTGCCGATCAGCACCGAGTCCACAACCACGAAGTCGAAGCTCGGCTCGACGCGCGGGCTGGGCGCGGGCACACCGTGGCGGCTTACGACCCGCAGGCTGTAAAGGAACGCAATGCCCACTGCGAGCACCGTGCCGAGCGCGAGAGCGCCGACCTGCAGCACTGCTGCCCGCCCTTGAACGGGAGTGTATGCGGCCATCGCCGCGGCCATGACGAAGAAAAGGCTGCCAGGCGGAGGCGCCAAGTAAAAGCTGCACACCATCGTGACGAGCGTGGTGATGAGTGCGAGCAACGGCACGACCAGATTGGGGTAGAAATGCCCGAGCATGCCCAGTGAATGGCTCGCGATCATCCCGAACGCGCACGCCATCAGCCATGCCATGCGGTGCGCCAGTCTCGTGGCGGGGAGATGAAGGAAGACA
>NZ_JBFTPD010000313.1:0-576 GCF_056398305.1 Rhizobium sp. 01T444 | reverse complement strand
GAACCGCATCTGGCTGCATCCGCCCTTCCGGCAGTGGAACATCGAGGCCGAGCTCGGCACCATCCGCTGCCCGGTGCTGGCGATGCAGGGTGTGGACGACGAGTACGGCACACTCGCGCAGATTCGCGGCATCGCAGCGCGCGTGCCGGGCACGCAGTTGCTGGAGGTGCCCGACTGCGGGCATTCCCCGCATCGCGACCAGCCCGAAACGGCGATAGTTGCGACCGTTTCATTCATCAATAAAAGGAGACAACCATGACTCGACACATCGCGCGCACCGCGCTCACCGCCCTCGCGCTGGCCTGCATCGCCACGATCGGCCATGCCCAGCAAGGCAAGCTCAAGGTCGGCCTGATGCTGCCCTTCAGCGGCACCTATGCCGCGCTCGGCGCGGCCATCGAGAACGGCTTCAAGCTGCGCGTCGAGGAGCAAGGCGGCAAGCTCGGCGGCCGCGAGATCGAATACATCAAGGTCGACGACGAGTCGGACCCGGCCAAGGCGACCGACAACGTCAACAAGCTGATCAAGCGCGACAACGTCGACGTGATCATCGGCACGGTGCACTCGGGCGTGGCG
>NZ_JBFTPD010000312.1:0-577 GCF_056398305.1 Rhizobium sp. 01T444 | reverse complement strand
GGGCAGCGGCCTGCGCGACCGTGACAACCGCGGTTCGAACAGCTTCGAAGGCCTTCTGCTCGGTCGCCCCGTATTTAGCCAGCCAACCGTATTTTTCCGACCTCTTGATGCTCGGATTTGTCGAATCCTTGTCGATGCCCGGAACACGCGAAAAAATGCGCATCGTGCGGCCGGAGCCACCGGAAATCTCACCGAAAACCTTGAGCTTGTACTCCACCCAGTAGGCGAACGTAGAGTGCGAGCCCGCCTTCGTGTACTCCTCCAAAGTCATAGTGGTGAGTCGGCTCAGGGGCCAAACAGTCAGGAACTCCTTCCACAGGTTGTACCTCGCACCGAAATCTTTAACCGTTTTGGCCGTTGCCTCTTCCGCCATTGAGCGTTGTCCTAGTTGTTGTGGCCTCCGCTAGCTGAGGCCACGAACGGCGAATCTTGCCAGGGAATGTCCTTGGCGATTCGGCCGTCTTCAGGTTCATTGGGAGTTGGGGACGAGTGACTGCTGGTGGCCGCAGGCAGCCGCCTATCGAATGCCGTTCGCGACGATGTAGGGTGCGAACTTTAATTGGACCCGTGCAAGCTC
>NZ_JBFTPD010000311.1:0-577 GCF_056398305.1 Rhizobium sp. 01T444 | reverse complement strand
GGTCTACAAGGGCGACAGCTGGCTGGACAACAAGGAATGCATCGTCCTCGACTACTCCAAGACCTCGGTGGTGGCGCACTGGATCCGCGACGAGATCCGGTTGATTTCGCCGGGCTTCTATCTGGGCAAGGTGTACTGGGGCAAGGAAAGGCTGATCGACTTCTGTCTCAAGTTCTGAKTCGGTGACACCCCAATCCCACTTCATGGTGGTTGCCCCGGTCGACGCGGACCGCGAGGCCGGCCTGCGGGAGTTGCTGGAGACGATGAACGTGTCGCCCGGCGTCGTCGACCCGTCGAATGCCCTGCTGCCTTTCGGTGACTTCGAGCGACTGCACTTCGCGCGCTTCGCGATCCTCGACGACACGACGATGGGCGACCTCGAGGCTTTCGGCCTTCCGCGGCCGAGGCTGCCGATCTATCTTGCCTTCCTCGGCGAATGCGACGGCCCGGGCAAAGCGCTGCTGAACGCGTTCGCGCAGCAGGCGGGCGATGGCCTGCGCCGCATCTTCTCGCACTGCGAGGGCTTCGAGGAGGGTGCCGATCTGCGCGACTGGCTGCTCGCGCATGACCAGCCGGT
>NZ_JBFTPD010000310.1:0-578 GCF_056398305.1 Rhizobium sp. 01T444 | reverse complement strand
GGTGGCGATTCCGCAAGCGCGCGCCGTCGAAGTGATTGCCGCTGGCGAGAAGCGCGAAGCTGACGAGGCAGCCATCCTGCGCCTGCTGGAAGCCGGCGAGAGCACCATGACGGTCTACGGCTGGAACTGAGTCGACGCACATGACCTTTTTGGAACCGATCGCTTCCTCCCCGCCGCTGCTGAGCGTGGAGGGTGGCGTGGCTGTGATCACGCTCAATCGCCCGGCACACCGCAATCGTCTGGAAGAAGAGGACCTGCGCACATTGCTGCGCTTCTTCGCGCAGATCGATGCCGACCCGCAGGTTCGCGTGCTGAAGCTGACGGCCAACACCCAGGGGCAGCCGAGGCCGGTGTTCTGCGCGGGCTACGACATCGGGAGCTTCAGCGCCTCTGGCAGCGACCCTCAGATGTTCGAGCGCGTGGCCGATGCCTTGGCTGCACTGCGGCCGATCACGGTGTGCGCGCTGAACGGCAGCGTGCATGGCGGCGCAACCGACCTGGTGCTGGCCTGCGACCTCTGCGTCGGGCTCGACGGGGTCGAATTCCGAATGCCCGCGACCGCGCTCGGACTTCACTAC
>NZ_JBFTPD010000309.1:0-578 GCF_056398305.1 Rhizobium sp. 01T444 | reverse complement strand
GAAGCCAAGAAGAACTACACCGAGCGCATCCGCACGGCCGGCTTCCCGAACAAGCCCGACGGCAGCAAGATGGTCTACCGCACCGCCGTGAAGACCGGCGTGGTCTTCAAGGACGCGAAGAACAAGGCGCGGGCGAAGGAATTCGTCTCCTTCCTGCTGCAGGAAGAGAACCTCACGCCTTATGTGGAAGGCGCGCTCGGCCGCTGGTTCCCGGTGACGAAGGAAGCACAGGCACGCCCCTTCTGGAAGGCTGATCCGCATCGGCTGTCGGTGTTCAACCAGTACGCCGCCGGGACCGTGACCTTCGAGTTCACCAAGAACTACAAGTTCACCATCCTCAACAACGAGAACGTCTGGGCCAAGGCGATGAGCCGTGTCGTCACCGACAAGGTGCCGGTGGACAAGGCGGTCGACGAGATGATCGAGCGCATCAAGGTCGTCGCCAAATAAGGCTTGCCCCCGGACTGCGCGCACTTCGTGTCGCTACGTCTTCCCCCTTCCGGGGGCAACAYCKGCGGSCCGGCGSAGCCGGTTCCGCGGTGTTTCTGGGTTTGAACCGCTGACCACAAGGGGATCGC
>NZ_JBFTPD010000308.1:0-578 GCF_056398305.1 Rhizobium sp. 01T444 | reverse complement strand
GCATAGATTTGATATTTTTCAATATTAACGTACTCAAAATTCACGCATACAGTCAATACCAGCCCGCAAGAAGGGCCTGTTCAACATCAACCAGGAGTTCACCATGTCACGTCTTTCCATGATCGAGCCCAACAAGGCCACCGGCCCTGCAGCAGATCTCTTCGCCGCCATCAAGAAGGCCGTCGGCCGCGTGCCGAATGCCTATGCCACAGTCGGTACGCACAGCCCGTCGGCGCTCGCGGCGCTCCTCGGTGCCGACGGTGCCTTGGCGGCGGGCAGTCTCGCGAAGTCGGATGTCGAGGCCATCAAGCTTGCGGTCAGCGAAATCGGTGGCTGCGATTACTGCGTGGCCGCACATACGCTGGTCGGCAAGATGACCGGTCTGTCGCCGGAGGCGATGAAGCAGATTCGCGGCGGCATCGCGACTGGCAATGAAAAGCGAGATGCGCTGGTGCGCTTCGTCCGCACGCTCGTGACTTCGCACGGCACGGTGCCGCAAGCCGAGGTTGAGGCCGTGCGAGGCGCCGGTTATACGGAGCAACAGGTGGTGGAGGCGATCCTCGCGATCAGCGTGATCA
>NZ_JBFTPD010000307.1:0-578 GCF_056398305.1 Rhizobium sp. 01T444 | reverse complement strand
GCCCTGCAGGCCGAGGCGCTGCGTCTCGAAGGCCAGCGTCTCGATGTGGCGCGAGAGTGGATCGTCCGATTCGTCGCAGTGCATGTCGACCAGCTTGCCGCGCTCGGCCGCGATCTCGCACAGCAGCTTCACGCTGGCCGCGCCATCGGCCATGGTGCGCTCGAAGTGCGGAATGCCGCCGACCACCTCCACGCCCTTGTCGAGCGCGCGCTGGAGGTTGTCGATGCCGCCGGGCGAGCGCAGCACGCCGTCCTGCGGGAAGGCGACCAGTTGCAGGTCGAGGTAGGGCGCCACGCGCCGCTTCACCTCCAGCAGCGCGTCGACCGCCAGCAGCCGCGGGTCGCTGGTGTCGACGTGGCTGCGGATGGCGAGCAGGCCCTTGCCCACGGCCCAGTCGCAGTAGGCGAGCGCGCGTTCGATCAAGGCCTCGGCCGTCAGCAGCGGCTTGAGTTCGCCCCACAGCGCGATGCCTTCCAGCAGCGTGCCGCTTTCGTTGACGCGCGGCATGCCGTAGCTGAGCGTCGCGTCCATGTGGAAATGGGGATCGACGAAATGCGGCGCGACGAGCAGGCCACCGG
>NZ_JBFTPD010000306.1:0-579 GCF_056398305.1 Rhizobium sp. 01T444 | reverse complement strand
CGAGCGCTTCGAACTCGACATGGCCAGCGGCCACTACCACGGCGTGTTCCGCTGGGACCATTCATGGGAGGTCGAGATCCACACACGCGACTTCGGCCCGCAGGAGGAGCCCGTGTGCTGGATGCTGCTGGGCTATGCGTCGGGCTACACCAGCGCCTTCATGGGCCAGCCGGTGCTCTACAAGGAGGTGGACTGCCAGGCCTGCGGCGCCGAGCATTGCCGCATCGAGGGCCGTCCCCTGGCCGCATGGCCCGATGGCGAGGCGATGGCGCGCGACTACCACGCCGACTCGCTGATCGTGCGCATCGAGGACCTGCAGTCGCAGGTCGAGACGCTGCGCTCGACGCTCCAGCCGGCCGACGAGCTGGGCCCCCTGATCGGCCGCTCCCGGGCCTTCGGCGCGGCCGCCGAGCTGCTGCGCAAGGCCGCGGGCACGCAGGTCACCGTGCTGCTGACCGGCGAGACCGGCGTCGGCAAGGAACGCTTCGCGCGCGCCCTGCACCAGATGAGCCCGCGCGCGGCCAAGCCCTTCGTTGCCGTCAACTGCGCGGCGCTGCCGGGCGAGCTGATCGAGAGCGA
>NZ_JBFTPD010000305.1:0-579 GCF_056398305.1 Rhizobium sp. 01T444 | reverse complement strand
GGGCATGGCAGGTCCGCAGCACGGCTTGCACCTGCGCCTCGGTCTCCGGCAGGGCGACGACGAGCGGCCGCTGGCGATAGGCCGTGAGGCCGTCGCATTCGTAAGGCGTGGTGTCTTCGGCATGCCAGATCAGCGCATGCGCGGGCAGATGGGCCTGGAGGGCGTCGACGACGCGGGACTGGAGGGCCGAGCCGGGCGCGGCCGCGCTTGGGCTCGCGGGTTGGACGGTGCGCTCGGCGATGGCGTTGGCTGTGCTCATGGCGAGACTGTACGGCGAGTCGGGGCCGGTCGCTCGATGCGGGTCGGCGCGGCATGCAAAAAGGGCTTCGCGGAGGCGAAGCTGAATACGCCGTCGGCTGCGAGCCGGTCGCACTCGGCCCGCACCATGTCGTGCATCGCCGACAGGCCCGGCGCGTCCGTCCGCTCGGTGCGGCTGGCCAGCACCAGCAGCCGGCTGAGCTGCACGCCCGAGATCTCCGACAGGCGCACCTGCCGCGCCGCATGGGGCTCCTTGAAGACCGACACCGGCATGACCGTCGCCCAGCGGCCCTGCAGCACGAGCTCGCGGATCGTGTCCAC
>NZ_JBFTPD010000304.1:0-579 GCF_056398305.1 Rhizobium sp. 01T444 | reverse complement strand
GATCGGACTTCCACCGTGTAACCCATCCGATTGGCGAATCGCTTGACAATCGCCAATCCCAGGCCGACACCCTTTCGCTTCGAAGCGTCGCCATCCGCCGCTTCGCGGTGGAAGGCGTCGAAGATGCGGTCATGGGCCTCGCGCTTGATGCCCGGCCCCTGGTCCCACACTTCCAGCGAGAGGAACGCGCCCCGGCGGCGCGCGCACACCAGGACACTCTTCCGGGTGTACTTGAGCGCATTCGAGACCAGGTTCTCCAGCACCCGCAGAAGCATCGAGGCATCGGTGGCAACGACGGCCCGGGCCCGTCGGATGCGCAAGCTGATGTCGTCATGCTCGGACACGTTCTCGAAATTGAGGGCGAGTTCCTGAAACAAGGACTGGATGTTCGTCGGCGTCAGTTGCACGCCGCCGTCCATCGATTCGATGCGCGCGAACTCGAGCACGTCGTTGACGTAGAGCTGCAACGAATCGATTTCCTGGCTGAGCCTTGCGAGCGGCCATTGGGCCGCATGGACGTGCGCCGTCTCGTGCATGACCGACGCCACCCACAGCTTCGTCGCGTGAAGTCGTTGTCGA
>NZ_JBFTPD010000303.1:0-580 GCF_056398305.1 Rhizobium sp. 01T444 | reverse complement strand
GCCGAATTGCAGTCCGGCTCCTGCGGCAGGGCCTTCAAGGGGACATGGCGTGATGCTTCCGATGGAAGCACGCACCCCCTCTTGCTCAACAAGACTGGCAGCTGGCAATGAAGACATGGACCATCGCCGTCACGGCACTGCTCATGGGTCTGGGCGCCGCGGGCGCGCAGGCACAGCCTGCCGACAAACCGGCCAGTCCCCTGGCCAGCGCCCAATTGACATGGCAGCAGTGCCAGAAGTTGGACGCGAACAAGGAGGCACGGCTGGCATGCTTCGACCGTTGGGCGCAGCAGCAGACGCTGCCCGCCCAGGCGGTCCCCGCAGCGCCGCCGGCACTCGCGGCCGCCCAGTTGCCACCGCCGGTCGACGCCGCCCTGCCTGCCACGCGCGTGGTGACCGTCACGACGGAGCAGGGCTGCCGAGATCGCCAGTACTCGGAACTGTCACGCTTCTGGGAGCTGGAAAATGGCAGCGACTGCGGCACCTTCAACTTTCGTGGATACCGGCCGCTGAACGTCTCATTCTCCGCGGCCACCCATGCGCCGCAGACCCCCACCTCGCCGGCGCCGGACCACACCGG
>NZ_JBFTPD010000302.1:0-580 GCF_056398305.1 Rhizobium sp. 01T444 | reverse complement strand
ACGCACGCTGGATCGTCAGCGTCGGCATGGCGGTTCTGGCGACGTCCTTCTTCATGCGCGCGCACCTCACGACGCAGGGAGACTACATGTCGGTGGCCTTCCCGATGTTCGTGCTCGGAGCGGGCATTCCGGCCTGCATCATCTGCCTGACCTCTCTCGGCGTGTCCGACCTGCCCGATGACAAGGTGACCAACGGCGCGGGCCTGCAGAACTTCCTGCGCATCATGTCGATGGCGGTCGGGGCGTCTCTCACGCAGACGTATTGGGAGCACATGGCGAAGTTCAACCGCGCCGAGCTCGTCGCGGCCATCGATGCGTCCCAGGTCGGCTCGGTGACCGAGGGCGCGGTCCGTGCCCTGGGCTCCGCGGCAAGCGCCGCGGCACTGTTCTCGCGGCAGATCGACACCCAGGCCGTGATGCTCGCGACGAACGACTTCTATGCGATGGCGACGATCCTGATGCTGGCGACGATCCTCTGCGTGTGGCTCATCAAGCGCCCCAAGGGCCCGTTGAAGACGGTGACGCATTGAAGCGGCGGGCGCGCGCGCCGCGTCGCGGTGGGCGGGGGCTGTCTCTCTAC
>NZ_JBFTPD010000301.1:0-580 GCF_056398305.1 Rhizobium sp. 01T444 | reverse complement strand
CGCTGGTGACTGCTCGATCGGGTCCCCGGGCATGCCGTCACCCCAGAGCGCCAATACGAGCGCGCTGCACAGAAGGATCGCCAGGACCGCGAGAGCGGGGAATTTGAGAAGTCGTGTCACTGTCGCTCGCCTTGGCCCCATCCTTGTCTGGCGCGAGTGTAGGCCCAGGGGATAACGCGAGTGACCGGTTGTCACAAAGATGTCATAGTTGTGGCGGACTCGAAAAACAACAAGAAGCTTGGCGGCACCACCGCGAAGTGGAAACGCCATGGCCACGACATTGGCACGACCTCGTGCCGCCTTCTCAGGTCGACACCCTTGGATGACCGGCTGGGCGCTGACCGCGCCCTTCGCGCTCTGGCTGGTTCTGGACAAGTCGGCCAAGCTGGCAGTCACCGCCATGGATCCTTCGATGTTGGGTATGCCGCGCGACATGGGAACGATCGATTTCCTGAATTGGATCGGGCATTACGCCTGGCTGCGCTTCATCGGCGCGGCGGTCCTTGCATTCATCATCCAGCGCATTGCCTTCCCGCGACGCCTTGCGACGGTGCCGATCCTGCTGGCCCTGGTGTGGACG
>NZ_JBFTPD010000300.1:0-581 GCF_056398305.1 Rhizobium sp. 01T444 | reverse complement strand
CAGGCGGCCAGCATCGACACGCCCATCGGATTGCTGTCGGGCGGCAACCAGCAGAAGGCGCTGCTCGCGCGCTGGCTGGCGACCGAGCCGCGCCTGCTGATCCTCGACGAGCCGACGCGCGGCATCGACGTCGCGGCCAAGCAGGAGATCATGGACGAGATCCTGCGGCTCGCGCGCGGCGGCATGGCGGTGCTGTTCATCTCCTCGGAGATGAACGAGGTGGTGCGCGTCTCGCACCGCATCGCGGTGCTGCGCGAGCGGCGCAAGGTGGGTGAATTGCCCGCCGGCAGCAGCGAGGACGCGGTATATGAACTGATCGCGGCGCAGACATGAACGCATCCCTTGCTTCACGATGGTTCGGGCACCGGCTCGCGTGGCCGCTGCTCACGCTGCTCCTGCTGCTGGCCGTGAACGCGGCATTCAACGCCAGCTTCCTGCATCTCGAATGGCGCGGCGGGCATCTGTACGGCAGCCTGATCGACATTCTCAACCGCGCGGCGCCGCTGGTGCTGGTGTCGCTGGGCATGACGCTGGTGATCGCGACGCGCGGCATCGACATCTCGGTCGGCGCGGTGGTGGCC
>NZ_JBFTPD010000299.1:0-581 GCF_056398305.1 Rhizobium sp. 01T444 | reverse complement strand
CCGCAACGACGAGGTGCTGGTCTCCGGCCCGCCGGCCGGCGAGCAGGTCGTCACCGCCGGGGTGCAGAAGATGGCGCCCGGATTGAAGGTCGCGTTGCCCGGCGCGGCGCTGAGTGAAGCCAACAGCACGCAGGTTGCGCCATGAACAACTTCAACCTCACCGACTGGGCGTTGCGCCATCGCGCCGTCGTCCTGTTCCTACTCGTCATCGTCGCTGTGGCCGGAGCGTTCAGCTTCACCAGGCTGGGCCAGCTCGAGGATCCGAATTTTTCCGTGCCGTCGATGACCGCCGGTGTCGCCTGGCCGGGCGCGACCGCGCAGCAGATACAGGACGAGGTGCTCAACCGCATGGAGAAGAAGTTCGAGCAGATCGACCACTTCGAGAAGGTGGTCACCTTTGCTCGTCAGGGGTACGGCGGCATGACGCTCACCGTGAAGGGCGGCACCTCGAAGGCCGATCAGCGCGAGGCCTGGTACCAGGCGCGCAAGAAGCTCAATGATCTTCGCCTCGAGCTGCCCGACGGCGTCGTCGGCCCGATCGTGAACGACGAATACGGCGACGTGTACGGGCTGATGTACGC
>NZ_JBFTPD010000298.1:0-584 GCF_056398305.1 Rhizobium sp. 01T444 | reverse complement strand
GAACAGCAGGCGCGCTTCGATGCGGGCGAAGGCGGCGAACTCGAGCCCATCATGTGCGTGGACARGGAACCGCACGCACTCAAGGATTTCGCGGCGCTGGTGGCCGAATCCCGGGAGAACGGCTCGGCATGGCATGTGGTCTTCGTTGTCGGCCTGTCCGGCCGCGGCCAGACGGCGCCCACCGAATCGGAGACCGAGCAGGCCATGAATGTCATGGTCGAGGCCGTGCGCCAGGGCAGCATCGGCCGCTATGCGGCCTATGACCTGAACGGGGAGCCTCTGGCCTTTTCGTGATCAGCGATGCGGCGCGAACTTCGGACGCGTGGCGCCGGCCAACGCCTCGAGCGCGGAGTCGATTCCACCGGATGTCTCCAGGGTGCCGAGGATCCGGGTGAACAGCGGCAGGTAGATCTCGTCCGCTTCATAGCCCGCGAGCGGATCGCGGTTCATCAGGAATGCGGCATCGAGCTCAGCCCAGTCTTCGGGGTGCAGCACGGCCTGGGCGAACGGCAGCACCTCGGTTTCCTCCAGCATCATGTGCTCGATGTAGGAGCTGACATAGTGGGTCATCGCCCGGGTGAAGG
>NZ_JBFTPD010000297.1:0-585 GCF_056398305.1 Rhizobium sp. 01T444 | reverse complement strand
CATGGTGCTTGCGGCATTCGGACTCTGGCTGACGGGCCCTTCCACGGCGGCCACGCTGGTGAGCGAGCACGCTCGGGCGCCCGTTGTGGGCGACGTGCCGCCTGCGCACCCGGCCCAACCGCAGCCGCGGATCAAACTGACGCAGGCGGAAGCGGGCGCGTCTTTCGATCGAATCGGAACCCTCGAATCGCCCGTGCCGCGCTCAGCGCAAAACGAGGCCGTTCCGAAGTCGCCGCGCGCGTTCGCGCCGATGCGAGCGCGCGCCGCCGCTTCGGTCCTCGTCCGTGGCGCGGCAAGGGGGCCGCAAGCCCGCTGCGACGGACTGAACTTCTTCTCGCATGCCATCTGCATGAACAACGCCTGCGCCCAGCCAGTTGCTGGCCGCAGTGCGCAGTGCGTCGAGGCCAGGCACCAGCGCCGGCTCGACGAAGCCCGCCGCGACCCGACGCTTCTGGGCTGAGCCCGTCGCGCGTCGTGCTGTCCCACAAAGATCTTTGACATGCCCGCCTCCTGCGCCCTCTGTGGAACCCGGAATCGCGACAACGCCATGTTCTGCCTCGGCTGCGCCGCCCGACTGCCTGCCTT
>NZ_JBFTPD010000296.1:0-586 GCF_056398305.1 Rhizobium sp. 01T444 | reverse complement strand
GTGCAATGCGTGGCGACGCGGATCGTGCGCACGCCCAGCTCATGCGCCATGCGCAGGTGCTCGACCGTGCCGATCCCCGGGATCAGCAGCGCCGAGACCTTGGCCTGCTTCATCAGCGGGATCACGGCCGAGAGGTATTCCTCGTCGGTGTGCGCCGGGAAGCCGTAGTTGACGGAGCTGCCGCCCAGCCCGTCGCCGTGCGTCACCTCGATGAGCGGCACGCCCGCGTTGTCCAGGCCCTGCGCGATGCTCTTCATCTGGTCGAGCGTCATCTGGTGGCGCTTGGGGTGCATGCCGTCGCGCAGCGTCATGTCGTGCACGACGATGTGTTTGCCCTTGAGTGTCATGGTGCTTGTTCCTTCAGGTGGCCAGGGGCTCGAGCGTCAGCGAGCCATTGAGGATTTCTTCGGCGAACATCTCGGCGGTGCGCGCGGCGGCCGCGGTCATGATGTCCAGGTTGCCCGCGTACTTGGGCAGGTAGTCCCCGAGGCCTTCGACCTCGAGGTAGATCGAGACACGGTTGCCGTCGATGACCGGGCCGTTGACCAGCCGGTAGCCGGGCACGTACTTCTGCACTTCCTTGATC
>NZ_JBFTPD010000295.1:0-587 GCF_056398305.1 Rhizobium sp. 01T444 | reverse complement strand
CCCATGCACCGGCGCGTCATCGCCCCACGGCCAGCCGCCGAACCGGGTACGCCGGTAGTCGGCCATGGCCTGCGCGATCTCGGCCTGCGTGTTCATCACGAAGGGGCCGTACTGCGCCACCGGCTCGCCGATCGGACGGCCTTGCAGCACCAGGAATTCACTCGGCGCGTCGCCGTTGGCCAGCTCGACCTCGGCGTCGGCGCGCAGTTCGATGGCGGCATGCGCATCCACGGGTTCAACGCCAATGCGCACCGAGCCGCCCTTGAAGAAATACAGGCTGCGCCGAGTGCCCTCGCCCTTCGCGGCCGGCAGCGTCCAGCGCGCGCCGGCCTCCATCCGGATCGTCCAGATGGCAAGGTCGGCATCGGGCTGCGAGGCCCATGAGTTCGGCGGCGGCGCCAGCGGTCCGCTGGCGCCGGGAGCGCCGTCCGCCGGCGCGATGCGCCCGGCGATGCTCGCGACCTGCGTCGTGCGGCCGTCGGGATCCGTCGCGGTGAAGCGCGGAATGTCCTCGGCCCAGAACATCGTGAAATGCGGCTCGGCCATCTTGCTGCGCGGGGGCAGGTTCAGCCAGATCTGGAATAGCT
>NZ_JBFTPD010000294.1:0-587 GCF_056398305.1 Rhizobium sp. 01T444 | reverse complement strand
CCCAAGGCGTCGGCGCGCTGKTGCATGCGGGCGATGTTGCGCTGCATCCGGGAGAGCGAAACGATGGCGGCGGGGGTATCGAGAGTGGCGAGGGTGTTCTCCATGGTGTTCGTTCGATTCAGTCGAGGTATTCGCCTTTGGCCTTGAGGGTCGGCACGTCGTCGCGGATGCCGCGCATGATGAGCGCGGTGACGGCGGCGGGCGTTGCATCGGCGGCCGCGGGCAGTTCCACGCCGAGGCCTTCCATCTGCTTGCGTAGCGCGGGATCGGCGACCGCGTGCTGCAAGGCGCCGGTCAGCCTCGCCAGCACGGGCTGGGGCGTTCCGCGCGGTGCGAAGAAGGCGTTCCATGAGCGCACGTCCAGCGGATAGCCGGCTTCGGTCGCCGTGCCGGTGCGGGGCAGTTGCACGAGACGCGTCCCTGACAGCACCGCGACGGCCTTGATGCGCCCGCCTGCGATCTGGGGCAGGGCGGTGGTGGTCTGATCGCACATGAAGTCGGTCTGGCCGCCCATCAGGTCGTTGACCGCCGGCGCCACGCCCTTGTAGGGCACGTGGGTGGCGTTCTGCCCGATGGAGGACAGCAAC
>NZ_JBFTPD010000293.1:0-589 GCF_056398305.1 Rhizobium sp. 01T444 | reverse complement strand
CCGCCGGATGGATCTGCTCGCGATCGCCGGCTTCGATGTCGATATCGGTGCGCGCATTGACCGAGCTGAACTTCTTCTTCTGCGCGTGATAGGCCGAGCCGTAGATGCGCGTCGCGCTGTGAACGACGTTGAGCCCGTCGAGTATCGAGCGCATCTTGGGCGACAGCGTTTCGTATGCGGCATACATGCTCAGAAAGCCGGTGTCGCCGCCGAACTCAGGCACCGTGACCGCGCGCATGATCACCGCGGCCGGCGGCGACTCGAAGTAGGTGCTGTCCGAATGCCAGCTTTCGCCGATCACGCGGCTGTTGTCGTCGCCGTCGCGCTTGATGATGTGGATCTGCTCGTGGCCCTCGACCGACAGCAGCTGCGGCATCGCCATCAGCGGACCGAAGCGCTCGCTGAAAGCCAGATGCTGATCGTGCGTCAACGGCTGGTTCGGAAAGTAGACGACGAGGCAGTCGGCGAAGGCCTGCCGCACCTCTTGCCAGGTCTCCTCGTCGAGCGGGCGGGTCAGGTCGAGGCCATGGATCTCGGCGCCGATGGTGCTGTTCATCGGGCGGACCTCGATGCGCTTGAACTTGAGGGG
>NZ_JBFTPD010000292.1:0-590 GCF_056398305.1 Rhizobium sp. 01T444 | reverse complement strand
ATCCTGATGAGCGGCATCGGGACGCTGATCTTCTTCGTGGTCACGGGCGGGCGCGTGCCCAGCTATCTGGGCTCGAGCTTCGCATTCATCGGCGTGGTGATCGCCGCCACCGGCTATGCCGGGCCAGGGCCGAACCCTCATCTGGGCGTGGCGCTGGGCGGCATCATCGCCTGCGGGCTGATCTATGCGCTCATCGGGTTGCTGGTGGCGTTGACCAATGAGCGCCACCACAAATCGGCGCCGATCAAGGGCCTTGAGGTCGACGAGATCGAGCAGGACGCCGCGGTGCACTGGATCGAACGACTGATGCCGCCGGTGGTCACGGGGGCCGTGGTCGCGGTGATCGGTCTGAACCTGGCGAGCGTGCCGATCAAGAACATGGCGCCGACCGGCTTCGACACCTGGATGCAGGCATTGACTTTCCTGAGCGTGGGCCTGATTGCGGTCTATACGCGCGGCATGGTCCAGCGGCTGCTGATCCTGATGGGCCTGCTCGTCGCGAGCGTGATCGACGCGGTGCTGACCAACGGCCTCGGGCTGGGCAAGCCGATCGATCTCGGCGCCCTCGGCGCCGCGGCGTGGATCGGGCT
>NZ_JBFTPD010000291.1:0-590 GCF_056398305.1 Rhizobium sp. 01T444 | reverse complement strand
TGGGAGATCAGGTACTTCAGCAGGTCGGACCCGGCCTGGTTGTAGTCCTGGCCGTAGCGCACGTTCGCCTTGTTGTGGAAGTTGACGAAGTGCGTCGTGAAGGCATTGACGAAGAGCAGCTTCTCCCGTGTCTCGGGGTGCGTGCGCACCACGGGGTGCTCGGCATCCGGGTACTCGGCCTTCATGGCCAGGCGCTTTTCCCGGGGCATGGCCGCGGCAAAGGAGCTGTTGAAGCTGTGATTGGCCCACAGGTCGGCGATCCGCGCCTTGACGTCGTCCGGCAGCTTCTCGTAGGCCATGACCATGTTGGCCCACATGGTGTCGCCGCCCACCGGCGGGCACTCGACGCAGCGCAGCACGCAGCCCATCGGCGGCGTCTCGCGCCAGGTGCCGTCGGTGTGCCAGGCGTTCTCGTAGCGGTCGACGGGCGCGTCCGGCGTCTTGTAGATCTGGACCAGGCCGGGCGCGTCCGGATGGGAGGGCACCATCGGATGGTCTTCCAGCTTGCCCAGCCGGGCTGCGAAGGCCACGTGCGCCTGGCGCGAGATGTCCTGATTGCGCAGGAACAGCACCCGGTGCTTCAGCAGGGC
>NZ_JBFTPD010000290.1:0-596 GCF_056398305.1 Rhizobium sp. 01T444 | reverse complement strand
GCTCCGGGATGCGCGCGAGCACCGCCAGGCTGATGACGGCGGGCACGAAGGCCACCAGGAAGAGCGTGCGGTAGGTGCTGGCGGACTCGCCCAGCCAGGACAGCAGGCCGTAGGCGACGAGCGGCCCCAMCACGGCCCCCGACTTGTCGAGCGCCTTGTGCACGCCGAAGGCATAGCCGCGCGAGCGCCTGTCCGCGATGGAAGAAAGCCACGCATCGCGCGGCGGTCCGCGAAAGCCCTTGCCCAGGCGTTCGATGACGCGAAACAGGCTCAGGCCCGTCACGGACGAGGACACCAGCAGGATCAGCTTGGCCAGCGTGGAGAAGCCATAGCCGGCGCCTGCAAACCACTTGCGCCGGCCGCTGCGGTCCGACAGCCAGCCGGCGAGGTAGTTGAGCGATGAGGCGGAGAGATCCGCCAGTCCCTCGATGAGCCCCAGGAGCGCGCTGGAGGCGCCCGCCACAGTGGTGAAGAAGACGGCGAACACCGAGAAGATCATCTCCGAGCTGATGTCGGTGAGAAGGCTCACCAGGCCCAGCTTGAGCACGTCGGGGTGGAGCCGCTGGCCTTTGCCGCCGGGAGGCTGGGTCATGGAG
>NZ_JBFTPD010000289.1:0-596 GCF_056398305.1 Rhizobium sp. 01T444 | reverse complement strand
GTGGATGTCCTGCCCTTCGCCGGTGCGCATGGCCCACAGCGAGGCCATGGCGGCCGACTTGGCAGTCAGTGCGATCCCTGCGGCCGCCGCCAGACGGAACACGCTGGGCACGATCGGGTCGGCGCCTTCGAAAGTGATCTTTCCGCCCGTGGAGGCCGGGGCGATGCCCACGCCTTCCAGCACGCGAGCGAGGTGATCCTCGATGGCGAAATCGCTCGCGCCGCTGATCCGGTTGCAAAGCGAATCTTCGATGATCCGCGTGGTCGAGGCGACAGCGCCCTCCTGGCGCATCGTGGATTCGGAATGAGTCATGGTGATGGGGTGTGCAAGATCTCTTGGGGCGATGGCTTCAGGTAGAGCGCGTCGACCGCCGCCGCGCGCCGCTGCATGACGGCGCGCTGATTCACGCTGCCCTTGTCCGTCAATTCGTAGGCCTCCAGCGATGGCGCCTCCGCCTGCAGCAAGAGCCGCTCGATGCGGCGCGACGCGGCGGACGAATCGCCGTTGGCCCGCCGCAGTCCTTCGGCAAGCCGCGCGCGCACCGCGGGATGCGCGGCCAGCGCCTCCTCGCCCGCATCGGCGGGCACCCCGGGCAG
>NZ_JBFTPD010000288.1:0-597 GCF_056398305.1 Rhizobium sp. 01T444 | reverse complement strand
GCCCCACCGGAACGCGCGCCATGGCGGTGGCCGTGCAGCCGGATATCAACCTGGCCGATGGCATGAGCCCCCACGCTCGCGAGGCATCGATGCGGGAGAACAGCGCGGTTGCGCAGGAAGTGGCGACGCACGAGCGTCGCGTGGCGATGAACATCGACACTTCCGTGTTGGAGTGCCGTTTGCTGGAATCGCGGATTGCAGCGCTCGATGCTCTTACTCGACAGCCGCTCTCGGGTAGTGAGCAGGACCGGCTCAGGGACGAAAGGAAGCGGGCGAGGGATCGGCAGTTTGCGCTGCGTTGTCGGTAAGCTCGAACGAGGCCGCAGGAGACTCACACATGACAGCTCGCCTAGAGGCCGGTGATGTACTGATCATGATGAATGCGAACCTTGGGCAACAGAGCCTCCCTCAAGGTGAATGCGCACGACACCTTTTTTTCGCCCGGATGTACGCTCTAACCACCTTTGAGGAGCTGCAGCAATGAGTGGTACCGGTGTCGAATTGCGGATGGATATTCTCCGAAGGGCAGCCGAACAACAGATGTTGAAGCCGCTTCGCACACATGGCTGGACCGCCGGCATCACAGCCGAAATGGAG
>NZ_JBFTPD010000287.1:0-597 GCF_056398305.1 Rhizobium sp. 01T444 | reverse complement strand
ATGCTGCACCGCTCGACGACGCCAGACTCGTTTCTGATGCTCTCAAGATTGCTTCCTGCATTTCTTCATGATCGTATCGCACTGCGTTTTTGCCCATGACAACATTATTGAGTCACGCTTCATCTTTGGCAAGTATACTGACCTGCGATCGAGCCACGTTCCCCGCGTTAACCCTCGGTCAGCGCGCGCCACCCGTGCGGTAACTCGGCCTTTAGCAGCACCTGCGAGACTCTTGTGACATGAACAGCACCACCGACTCTTCGCCCCCTCTCTCGTGGAGCGACACACTTCTGACCGGCTACGCGCCGATGGACCACGAGCACCGCGAGTTCGTCGCGACGGTGTGCGCATTGCAGACCTGCCCCGACGAGCACTTCGCCGCACACCTCGATGAATTCCACGTCCACGCGCAGTCCCATTTCGCGGGCGAGGACCGCTGGATGGCCGACTCCGAGTACCCCAAGGGCGATTGCCACGTCGCCGAACATCGCGCGGTGATGCAGTCGGTTGAAGAAGTGCGCGAACTGATCGCCGCCAACGCGCCGGGCGCCATCGCGGTCGGCCGCAGGCTTGCCGATGAGCTGGCCAACTGGTTTC
>NZ_JBFTPD010000286.1:0-598 GCF_056398305.1 Rhizobium sp. 01T444 | reverse complement strand
GACCTGGGCCTCGCGATGATGTGCGGGCTGCCGTTCTCCCAGCGCGCGACGCGGCCCGTGCTGGTGGCCGCGCCACTGCCCTCGCCGGCGCGCTATGGCGGCAGGCCGGTCTATTTCACCGACATCGTGGTGCGCGCCGACTCGGCCTGTCAGCGCCTGGAAGACAGCTTCGGCGGTGTCGTCGGCTACACGCTCGCCGACTCGATGTCCGGCGGCGTGGCGCTGCGCCATCATCTCGCGCCGTATCGCGCGACGCGCTCTTCGCGGCTCTACCGCGCGGCCGTCGGCAATCTCATTCACGCGCGCGGCGTGATCGAGGCGCTGGCCGCGGGGACCATCGACGTCGGTCCGCTCGACAGTTACTACCACGACCTGCTGCGTCGCAACGAGCCGGCGCTCGCGGCGCAGGTGCGCGTCATCGCCAGCACGCAGGCCATGCCGATCCCGCCGCTGGTGGCGACCGCGGCGTTGACGCCCGATGAACTCGCGCGCCTGCGCGACGCGCTGCGCGCGGTGGCGAGCGCGCCGGAACTCGGCGCCGTCACGGAACGCTTGTTGCTTGCCGGGTTCGTCGTACCCGACGTCGCGGATTACGACC
>NZ_JBFTPD010000285.1:0-599 GCF_056398305.1 Rhizobium sp. 01T444 | reverse complement strand
CTCCAACGCTTCGCGCAAGGAGCTCGCTCCGGCATTCGCCGGGGACGAGACGTAGACCACGCGCCCGCCCATTCCGCCGGTGGCTTCTCGGCCGTAACCTTCCCTTTGCTGGAGAAGGGTCGAAACCATCGCGCAATCGCTGCCTGCAACTTCGCACGCATCGTCGGGCGCGGCTCGCGCGTCGAGGCTCGTTACCGCCAGCAACCCGACGATCGCATGCACCGACTGCGACAAGAGATTGGCAAATGCTCCCACGGCGCGTATGCCTGGCATGCGCCACGATGATTCGTGCGCGGTGTTTGACGCGTCAGCTCGATCGCGGAATCTTTTCATTCGACATGCTTGTGATGAACGACCTTCGGCGCGGCGCACGGCTCATGCCGCGAGGGTGGCCTCCCTCGTTAGGGACTTGACGTACCATGGCAAGGCCTCGGCCATGCCGGCGCGCAAATCGATGAGCGGGGCATACAACAGCTCGGCCTGCACTTTCGAAACGTCGGCCTGCGAGTGGCGCACGTCGCCGGCGCGCGGGGGCTTGTAGACCGGCTCCTTCTGATACGCGAAACCGAGTCCCATGAGACCGTCGCGAATCACATGGA
>NZ_JBFTPD010000284.1:0-599 GCF_056398305.1 Rhizobium sp. 01T444 | reverse complement strand
GCCCACCCATGACGATTCGAGAAGGCACTCTCGAGGCTCCCACACGCCACCCGGTGGATTGGAAGAATCCGGACTTCCACGATCAGGCGTCCTGCGAAAAGGAGATGACGCGGGTCTTCGACATCTGCCATGGCTGCCGCCGTTGCGTGAGCCTGTGCGACGCCTTCCCGACCTTGTTCGACCTGATCGACGCCACCGCGCAGGGTGAGGTCCACGAAGTGGCAACGAAGGATTTCGCGAGCGTCGTCGACCAGTGCTACCTGTGCGACCTCTGCTACATGACCAAGTGCCCCTACGTGCCGCCGCATCCGTGGAACGTGGATTTCCCGCACGTCATGCTGCGAGCGAAGGCGATCAAGTTCAAGAACGGCGGCGTCGGCGCCGGCGAGAAGCTGCTCGCCTCGACCGATGTCCATGGCCAGTTCGCCGGGATTCCCGTGGTGGTGCAGGCCGTCAACGCGCTGAACAGGACGCGACCGGTGCGCAAGTTCCTCGACAGCGCCTTGCACGTCCACCCCGACGCCTGGCTGCCCGACCTGGCGACAAGGCGCTTTCGCTGGAGCGCCCCCAAGGATTCAGCCGCCATGCCGGTCCTGGAC
>NZ_JBFTPD010000283.1:0-599 GCF_056398305.1 Rhizobium sp. 01T444 | reverse complement strand
CCGCCTTGCGCGTGCGCGCCCTGATCGACTTCCTCACCGAGGAACTGGCGGCCAGCCATTCTCCAAAGACATGAGAGTGCGCGATGCGCCGCCCTGTCGACGACAGGACGGTCGACGCGCTCATTCGATCGCCGCGCGCAACACTGTCTGCCGGGTGGCAGGTATTTCATCTCGCGGGTCACGCACCTAGATTCGGAGCTCGGTCATTCCTGATCGAAGAGCATTTCGCCACTCACATCGGCGACAGACATCCATCCRAATCATGARCACACAGCAAAAAGTCGCCATCGTCACTGGCGCATCCCAAGGCATCGGCGCGGCATTGGTMAAGGCCTTTCGCGATCGCAACTACCGCGTCATCGCCACCTCGCGATCCATCAAGGCTTCCGATGATCCCGACATCCTCACGGTCGCGGGCGACATCGGCTCGGCCGACACCGCCAGGCGCATCGTCGCGCAAGGCCTCGAACGCTTCGGGCGCATCGACTCGCTCGTCAACAACGCGGGCATCTTCGTCGCCAAGCCCTTCACCCAATACACGGAGTCCGACTTCGCATCGAAGATCGCGACCAACGTCGCGGGCTTCTTCCACATCACCC
>NZ_JBFTPD010000282.1:0-602 GCF_056398305.1 Rhizobium sp. 01T444 | reverse complement strand
TTCAAAGCCGTGGCGCGCCAGCACCGGCACGTGTGCCGCGGCGGGCTCTTCGCCCTCCGTCGGCTGCACGTGGACGACGACATAAGAATCGGAGTCGTAAAGCATGTGCATGGCGGGCCCTGTGAGGATGTCGATTGCATTCATGCTGCCTACATGGCAATCAACGCGCCAGTTTCAAGAACGGCCGTCCTTCTGTAGGCGCAGGCCGGGCTCTTTTGTGCATTTTTCAGCCCGGCGCGCTTGATCCGCGCACTTGGAGGTCGACGAAGTCGCCGTTGGTCAGGGTCTGCTTGACGCGCACCGGCAGGTAGCCGAGTTCGGGCGCGACCCAGAGTTCGATCTTGTCGTCGAAGGGCTGGCGCGGGTTGCGCGTGAGCCTGCGCGCGGCGAATTCCCCGGCCGGCAGGTTCAGTCTTTCCTCGCCTTCGACATTGAAGGTCCAGATATGGCCGTCGCTCGGGCCGACCGTCTGGACGGCAATGATGGCGCCCGGGGGATAACGGGCCGGGTCGCCCGCCAGCAGCGCGCCCAGCTGCATGACGACGCTCAGCCGGTCCGGCGCCCCGGGCAGGAGCGGCACGCTCGGCGAATTGTTGCTGAAC
>NZ_JBFTPD010000281.1:0-603 GCF_056398305.1 Rhizobium sp. 01T444 | reverse complement strand
GTGCCGAGCCGGCCACGTTGTACTTGGCCCCGTGCAGGAAGAGCATGACGGGGGTGTCGGCGGATTCCGGCTTGTCGCCGAGCCACAGCCCGTGCAGGCGAACCTGCTCGCCCGTCACGGCGGACTTGTAGTCGATCCAGACGTCCTCCATGCCCTGGGTCATCGCTTCGGAATTGCCCCAGCTCTTGTCGCTCGGCTGGAAGATCCATTCGCGCTGATGCTCGTCGAGTGTGGCGCACCCGCCCGCCAGGATGGCGACCAGCGCCGCGGCGGATGCGACTCTTGCGAAGAGGGACCAGGATTTCATGAGGTCTGGGAAAGACAGGCAGAAAGCCGGAAAGTTCGACGACAGGCTCTATGCAACGTGCGTGCCCGGTCCCTCGATGACCCATGAAAACCCTCGAATTGCCGCCAGTCCGCCGCCAAATGTGCGGAATTTCGCGTCAGGCGGGGAGCGCGGAGGGCTTTTAGCGGCCGCGCATGAAAAGACTGTCGAGTTCCCGGATCGACAGCTGGCGCCAGGTCGGACGGCCRTGGTTGCACTGGTCRGAGCGCTCGGTGGCCTCCATCTGGCGTAACAAGGCGTTCATTTCGTCGAGGGTC
>NZ_JBFTPD010000280.1:0-604 GCF_056398305.1 Rhizobium sp. 01T444 | reverse complement strand
ACCAACTCGTCCTTGGTCGGCATGTCGATGCCGTAGACGTTCGGGTAGCGCACCGGCGGCGCGGCGCTGGCGAGGTACACCTTGCGGGCACCCGCGTCGCGCGCCATCTGGACGATCTCGCGGCTCGTGGTTCCGCGCACGATCGAGTCGTCGACCAGGAGCACATTGCGGCCCTTGAACTCGCTGGCGATCACGTTGAGCTTCTGGCGCACCGACTTCTTGCGCACGCCCTGCCCCGGCATGATGAAGGTGCGGCCCACATAGCGGTTCTTCACGAAGCCTTCGCGGTAGGGAATGCCCAGCAGATGCGCCAGCTGCGTCGCGCTGGGCCGGCTCGACTCGGGAATGGGAATGATGACGTCGATGTCGCTCGGCGGCACGGTCGACACCACGCGCTTGGCCAATGTCTCGCCCAGGTTCATGCGCGCCTGGTAGACAGAGATGCCGTCGAGCACCGAGTCGGGCCGCGCGAGGTAGACGAACTCGAAGATGCAGGGATTGAGCGTCGCCGATTCTGCGCATTGCTCGATATTCACCTCTCCCTGCAGGTCGACGAACACCGCTTCGCCCGGGCCGACATAGCGCTCGAAGACATGCCCGGAAC
>NZ_JBFTPD010000279.1:0-605 GCF_056398305.1 Rhizobium sp. 01T444 | reverse complement strand
ACATGGCGCCTCGTTCCTTGCGGGGACGCTCTTCACGCTGGGGCCGCTGGCAATCGCGACCCTGGTGGGAGTCGCCGTCGCCTCGATCTCCGCGTGGATGCTGCAGCGGGGCCAGTGGGTGGACCCGTTCCTCATGCTGGCCTGCCTGCTTCTGCACGCCTATCTGCAGGCGGCGCATCACACCTCGGAACACGCGGCGCATCCTGCCGCCGTGCATCCGCATCCGAACATCGACCCCCGAAACGCCCTGCATTCGACGGGACCCCGGACCGCACCTGCCTGGGACGCCGCGCTGCGGGCGGGCTGGTTCGTGCTCCAGTGCATTCTTGTGGTGTGGGCGATCGGCGTCGTCAGCAGCGTGTGGGGTGGCAGTCATTGAGGTGCACGCCGGGCGCGCGACCGGATCTCGGATTTTGACCTTGACCCATGAAGGAGAGCGGCATGAAACGGCGAACGAAGTTCTGGATGCGGGTGGCCGGGGCGGCGCTGCTGACCGGTATCGCGGCGATGGCGGTGGCGGCCGAGAACGCATCCACGGGCGGGTGCTTGGTGAGCTGCACGGCGCCGCCCGCCGCTGGCGATGGGTATTGCACGTTGACCAACAC
>NZ_JBFTPD010000278.1:0-605 GCF_056398305.1 Rhizobium sp. 01T444 | reverse complement strand
GAGTCCTTCCATTGAATGGCCTGCCCCCGCTTCCCCCTCATCTCGGGCCCACGCTGGCGGGCTGCCTGCTCGCGTTCTCCATCCTGTGGTGGTTCGTGCTGGGCCGACGCCGCTTCACCCGCAGGCGCCTGCTGCGTCGACGCATCGCGGAGTTCGGCGAGCTCGCAAGCACCTTCGAACCGGTGACGAACGCAAAGCCCGCGGCGTCCGGCGCGCAATACCGCATTCCGTTGTTCCTCTTCATCGGCGATGCATCGGCCAACGTGCTCGGCCTGCTGAGCGTGGCGCATCGCGATCCGATGCGCTCGATGATCGCGGTCCAGGCGCGGCCGGCCGCCGTCTGCGAGCCCACGCACCGCCATGAGCGCGGGCTGTGGTTCAGGGCGCTCCTGGGCTTCGCCGAGCACCGCCAGCGCTTGCCGATCAACGGCATCGTGGTGTGCGTCGCCGCGGGCAGTCTGCTGGACCGCGCGTCGGCCATCGAAGCCCTTGCGCCGCGCTTGCGGCGGCTGATCGACGAGGCGGCCGAGCACCTGCGGCTTCATCTGCCCGTCTATCTCATCGTGACTGGCCTGGAACGACTGGACGGCTACGATGCCGTGCGC
>NZ_JBFTPD010000277.1:0-605 GCF_056398305.1 Rhizobium sp. 01T444 | reverse complement strand
TCCACCTGGGCAACCCCGAGCACGCGAAGCTCTATCCGCAGCGCGTCTTCGACTGGTTGCACTACCACGCACTCGTTCGCCAGATGGTTCGAGCAGAGCTGATGGCCGGCCTGGCCGTTCTCATCACCGAGCACATCGGCACCAGCAAGATCCCGGCGGTGCAGACACGGGTCGCCAAGCTCATCGGTTTCCACCAGGCCATGCTGGCGCACGTGGTCGCCAGCGAGGAACTCGGCTTCCACACGCCGGGCGGGCTCTACAAGCCGAACATCCTGTTCTACGACTTCGGGCGCGCACTCTATCTCGAGAACTTCTCCCAGATGATCTACGAGCTGGTCGACCTGTCGGGCCGCAGCGCCCTGCTCTTCGCCACCGAGGATCAATGGGAAGACTCCAAGCTCAACACGATGGTCGAGAAGATGAACTCCGGTCCCGTCGGCCGGCCGAAGGATCGCCTGCGCATCGGACGGGTCATCCGTGACCTGTTCCTGACCGACTGGGGCAACCGCCTGTTCGTGTTCGAGAACTTCAACGGCACGCCGCTGCAGAGCATCCGCATGCTGACGATGCAGCGCGCCGAGTTCTCCGGCTCCGGCACCTACGGC
>NZ_JBFTPD010000276.1:0-605 GCF_056398305.1 Rhizobium sp. 01T444 | reverse complement strand
GATCAGAACTTCCAGTTCAGACTGGCCCTGATCCCCTGATCGCCGAGGTGGGAGCCGAACTGGCCCGCGTAGGAAACGGCGACAGTCAAGTTGCGCAGAAGCTCCTTGTCGATGGCGACTTCAAGCATGGCGACGTTCCTGGCGACAGGCGCCCCGCTGATGGTGAAGGGCTGGCCATCCTGGAAGGACTCCGAGACGGCCGGCGCCTTGTCGCCGAAGGCGTGCCGCCAGCCCAGCATCCCGCGAAGATGGGTGCCGTCGTCCAGTTGGCTGGTGGCGTGCACGCCCAGGGTGGAGAACGTGGCCTGGAGACCGCCGCTCGAACCCTGCAGCGCTGCAGCGCCACCGCGTTCGGCGAAATCAGCGCCGCGAACGTCGAAATAGCTCGTGCCGACAAAGGGTTCCAGCGCGACGCCGCCGAAGTTCATCCGACGCCGCCGAAGACCTGCGTCGTGGTGCTGTCGTACTTTGCCGCGAGGCTGTCCGCGAACCCCGGGAAAGCCACCTGGCGATGGGTCTCGATCTTGTTCCAGGCATGGCTCGCACCCAGTCGCAGTGCGGTGTCGCCCCATTGCCTGCCGCCGTACCCGCCCAGAAGGTAGGTG
>NZ_JBFTPD010000274.1:0-606 GCF_056398305.1 Rhizobium sp. 01T444 | reverse complement strand
TCCCGCGGGCGCCCATTTCAGGTTCGGTCTTGGCGTAGATCACCAGCGTGTCGGCGTCGCCGCCATTGGTGATCCACATCTTGCCGCCGTTGAGCACATAGCGGTCGCCCTTCTTCTCGGCACGCAGCTTCATGCTGACGACGTCGGACCCGGCGTTGGGCTCGCTCATCGCGAGCGCGCCCACATGCTCGCCGCTCACCAGCTTGGGCAGGTACTTCTKCTTCTGGGCGTCAGTGCCGTTGCGGTGAATCTGGTTCACGCACAGGTTGGAGTGGGCACCGTAGGAAAGCCCGACCGAGGCCGAGGCCCGGGACACCTCCTCCATGGCGACGATGTGCGCAAGGTAGCCGAGCTCGGTGCCCCCGAACTCTTCCTTGACCGTCATGCCGTGGAGGCCGAGGTGCCCGAGCTTCTTCCACAGATCCACGGGGAACAGGTTGTCGCGGTCGATGCCGGCCGCGCGCGGCGCGATCTCTTCGGCGGCGAAATCCTGGATCGCGTCGCGCAACGAGTCGATGGTTTCGCCCAGGTCGAAGTTCAGGCCGGGATCGTGCATGGGGTTGTCTCCTTCATGAATCGGTCGCGCGACAGGTGGCGGGCCTCGCC
>NZ_JBFTPD010000273.1:0-607 GCF_056398305.1 Rhizobium sp. 01T444 | reverse complement strand
GAAGAAGACCGGGACCAGCGCGCGGGTGAGGCCGCGCACGGTGATTTACGACGTCGCTCTCACGCGTTCGCTGCCCGTGGCCGTCAGCGTCGCCAGTGGAATCAACGCCATCGCGCATGCGGCGGAGAGCTTCTATGCACGCGACACCTATCCGATCATGGACCTGATGGCGCAGGAGGGCATCGCCGCGCTGGGCCGCGCCCTGCCCCTTCTCGCGACCGGCGGCACCGCGCAGGCATCGGCCGGCCGAAGCGAGGCCCTGTATGGCGCATGGCTGTGCGGCGCGGTGCTGGGTAGCGTGAGCATGGCCCTGCATCACAAGCTCTGCCACACGCTCGGCGGCAGCTTCAACCTGCCGCATGCGGAAACGCACACCATCGTCCTGCCCCATGCGCTTGCCTACAACGCCAAGGCGGCGCCGCAAGCCATGGAGCGGATCGCGAGAGCCCTCGGCGGAACGAGCGCGGCGCAGAGCGTCTTCGATCTGGCCTCCGGCGCCGGCGCCACCATGGCCCTGAAGGACATCGACATGCGCGGCGCCGATCTCGATCGCGCCTGCCGGATTGCGATGACCAACCCCTACTGGAATCCGCGGCCGCTGGAGGCC
>NZ_JBFTPD010000272.1:0-607 GCF_056398305.1 Rhizobium sp. 01T444 | reverse complement strand
CCGCCGCAGCGGCCGATGCACTGGAGACGGGGCGCAAGGCGGAACCGCTGGCGGAACTCGGCTGGCAGTGCGCGTTACGATACAGCGGATGATCATCGCCTCGGACAACGTCAGCGAGCAGGAGGACCGCAGCGCAGCCGACGTTGTCTTGACCGGCATTCTTTACGCGTTGGAAGCGCGCCAATTGGTTCCCGGTCAGCGCCTGGTGGAAGTGGACCTGGCGGCATCGTTCGAAGTCAGTCGCAATTCAGTGCGCGAAGCGTTGCAGCGGCTTGCAGCGGAGGGGGTCGTCGAACTGTCGCGACACAAGGGAGCCGCCATCCGGCTGCTCTCCTTGCAGGAGACGCTGGACGTGCTCGATGTAGCGGAGCGCATCAGCGGACTGCTGGCCAAGGCAGCGGCTCGCGCGGTGGGCCAAGGCGCTGACGGGGAGTCGTTGGCGGCCGCAGTCGGCGCGCTGGTCGCCGGCGCCGACGCTGGCGACTCGGCGGCTTTTGCAAAGGCGAGGCGCGCGTACTATCGCGCCCTGCTCTCGCTCGCAAACAACCGCGAACTGCGGCGCCTGTTCGCGAGCATCCAAATGCCCATCGTCTATGCGCAGTACACC
>NZ_JBFTPD010000271.1:0-608 GCF_056398305.1 Rhizobium sp. 01T444 | reverse complement strand
GTTCTGCGCAAGTCGAGTGGCGAGGGCTTGGTAGCTGTATAACCCGCGCCGAGGGTCCAGGACGAACTCAGGTGTGCCTCCCAGAATGAACCCAAGTCCTTCGGTGTTGCCCTGCAGGGAATCGTTGAGGATCCGCAGAATCTGCTCATAGTTGCCGTCGCGCCCTTGCTTGTTGGCCATCTTGTAGAGGTTGACCATCTCGTCAAGATTCACCAGCAAGCCCGCGAAACCGGCCAGGCGCACGAAGCGCCCCATGAGCTTCAGTTGGTCATAGACCGCGCCATCGTCCACGATGGAACGCACTCCGAGTGCCTGCCGCGCGTCAGTCTTAGTGGCGAACTCGCCGCGAAGCCATCGGACGGCATCGGATTTGAGTTGCTCGTTGTCCTTTTCCACGCCGCGGCAGTACGCGGCGATGACGTCTGCAAAGTCGTACCCGTTCACGAGTTCCGTCAGGCTATCGAGCTTGCGCCTGATCACGACCTCCGATTCGACGCCTTCTTGCTTGGCTTCGGCCTGAGCAGTGGAGATGAACTTCTCCACAACGCCCGATAGAGCACCACCTTCCGGCCGCGTGCGAGTTGCCACGTTGCGCATCAGCTCCGCGT
>NZ_JBFTPD010000270.1:0-609 GCF_056398305.1 Rhizobium sp. 01T444 | reverse complement strand
GACCAGCGTCACCTCCAGACCGTCGAGCACCCATGCCACGCCGAGCGCGATGACCACGCGCCAGTGCCAGCGCGACCAGGGCAGGCGATCCAGGCGTGCGGGGATGTCGCTGCGCGTCAGGCTCATGCGAGCGTGCGCTCGGCCAGCGGCGGCGGCATCCATTCATAGAGCCAGGTCTCGCTGAGGGCGCGCTCGCTGCCGGAGACCGTGCCCTTGAGGTGCATGCGCAAGGTGATCGGCCCGACGAAGTCGCCGGGCACGATGTCGAACATCGCACGCACGCCCTTGACGGCATCCAGCGGCCGGGCCGAAACGATCTCGACCTCGCCGGTGGAAACCGTGATGACCGGTTCGATCTTGGCGTTGAGCACGTCGAGCCCGCTCAGCGGCCCGCCGGCGAAGTCGATCGCGAAGCGGTACGACCAGTGCGCGCGCTTCTGCCCGATCACGCCGCCCACGCCCGTGCGGGTGGCGACGCAGGTGGCGAGTGCCGGGCGAACCGGTGCATCCGTGCCCCAGTAGAGCCGGTAGCCGTACAGAAGCTCCTCGCCGCGCCGCGGCTTCCTCGCCGGATTCCAGAAGGCAACGATGTTGTCGAAGGTCTCGTTC
>NZ_JBFTPD010000269.1:0-610 GCF_056398305.1 Rhizobium sp. 01T444 | reverse complement strand
CGCCAAGGGCGTGGGCGCCGACTGCCAGCTCCAGGTGGTGCCTTACTACAACAAGCCCACGCAGGAAGGCCAGTACCTGCACTTCAAGGCGATCGCGGAAGCCGTGGGCGACCTGCCTACCGTGCTCTACAACGTGCCCGGCCGCACCGTCGCCGATATGGCGCACGACACGGTGCTGCGCCTCGCCCAGGTGCCCGGCATCATCGGCATCAAGGAAGCCACCGGCAACATCGAGCGGGCCCAGTGGCTGATCCGCGACCTGCCGAAGACCTTCGCCGTCTATTCCGGCGACGACCCGACGGCGGTCGCGCTGATGCTGTGCGGCGGCCAGGGCAATATCAGCGTCACGGCCAACGTCGCGCCGCGCAAGATGCACGAGCTTTGCGTGGCGGCGATCGCCGGCGACACGCGGCGCGCGATGCAGATCCAGTTCGAGCTGATGCCCCTGCATCGCCAACTCTTCGTCGAGCCGAATCCGATTCCGGTCAAGTGGGCCATGGCGCGCCTGGGCCTGTGCGGCGGCACGATGCGCCTGCCGCTCACCGAACTCTCGCAAGCCAGCCGCCCCGTGGTCGAGTCGGCGCTGCGCGCCAGCGGGCTGCTCAAGGAC
>NZ_JBFTPD010000268.1:0-610 GCF_056398305.1 Rhizobium sp. 01T444 | reverse complement strand
GTGGCGTCGATTTCCAAGGCCGAACGCGGCCTGCTGGCGCTCAGCTACGAGAAGTTCGCCGCCCTGGCCGCCGCCCTGCAGCTGGACCTGTCGACGCTGTTCGGCAGCCAGCCGGCCGGTTTCATCCCGGGGAGCGTGGTGGTGACGCGAAGCAAGGACGTCGTCGAATACCACTCCGAGCGTTACCTGTACGGCATGCTGGCGACGCAGGTGACCGCCAAGAAGATGACACCCATGATCGGTCGGGTCGAGGCCGATTCCGTGCTGCGTCCCGGCCAGTTCAGCAAACACCCGGGTGAGGAATTCATCTTCGTGCTCGACGGCGCGCTGGAGATGCATTTCGTCGATGGCCGCGTCGAGCGACTGGAGAAGCACGACAGCATCTATTTCGACAGCGGCCTGGGTCACCTGTACGTGAACGGCGGCATCGACGGCGCGCAGATCCTCGTGGTCTGCTGCAACGAACCCGGCGGCGCGCCGCTGGCGGGCCTGGCCTGACGCGCCGGTACTCGAATGCCGCGGGCGATGCACTGCATCGGAGTCGACGGCGCGCGCCGCGTCTAGGCCTGTCAGGCGCCCTGGGGCCGGGCGTCGAGCGGCAGCGCGGGCC
>NZ_JBFTPD010000267.1:0-610 GCF_056398305.1 Rhizobium sp. 01T444 | reverse complement strand
GTTTTTATACATGGTAGTCCTCTACATGGCCCCGAACGAAAAACGCCGCGGCGCCTGGAGCAACGGCGACGCAGCGTGATCATTGTCACATGTCCAGGACGATCAATTCGGGCAGCGCCGCGAATGCTGATCAATTGTCACAACTGACGCGATTGCGATATCACTCTTGCCGAAAATCCACCCCGTCGCGATGGCGAGATAACTCAATCAACGAACGTCCTCGCTATCCAGACAGGGTCGATTCATCGACACGTTCTCAATCAATCAATCAATCAGGGCTCCATGATTTTCAAGAAGACAATTCTGACTCTTTCGCTTTGCCTGGCATCGGGCTTGGCGCTCGCCGCGACCACCGAACCGGCCCCGAGCGCAACGCCGACCCCCACTGTCGAGGCCGAGCAGAATCTTGCGCAAGGCGCGCCCGCCTACACCCTGACCTGGGGCGAATCGACCGGGTCGGGCTTCATGTTCTATCCGGGTCTCTCCGACGGCATTCGCGCGCATGCCAACTCGGCAGCCGATGCGGAAAAGTGGGGCCCCGAACTGGGCTTCCAGATCCAGATGCACGTGGTGGACCACAACAACCTGGTCAAGCGGACCCTGAGCTTCC
>NZ_JBFTPD010000266.1:0-611 GCF_056398305.1 Rhizobium sp. 01T444 | reverse complement strand
TGCGTTCCCCAATGGAGGAAGGCTTGGGGCCAGCGGATTGGGAAAACGATGGCCCATCCTGGGGGCCTCCGGGCTTCATCTTGATGCCTTGGTATGCGCAGGGGGCGGCCCGACCTCAAGCGCCTGAGGCTTGCAAAGATGGACCCGTGAATCCTTAACTGTGTCATCTGGGTATACCGCAGACAGCCGAGCAGCCATCGGCCTGGAGCGCGTCAACAAGTCCGGCCACCCTGGGTCGGCGTCACCTTTCCAGCCCCATCTAGAGCCCTGCTGGAATCCCCGGGGAGTCGCTGGGGTCGCACTGGAACCTCAGGACCGGCCACGTCGCAGCGCCCTCCACGGAAGCCAAGGAGACCTTGGGGCGGTCAGCCGACTGAGCCCTTGAAGCGCAGACCTGCGCACACGCAAGCCGCTCCGCGCCAATGGGTCACGCGAAAGCTACAGGAGAGGCCACGCAGACCCTCTCGAGACCTTCCCAGTCCCTCGGGCCTCCCTGGGAATCCTCCGGTCTCAGGCGCCTCCAAGGCCCCACGATCAGCGCCCACAGCACTCGCTATCCAACCATGTCACGACACAAGCCAACACCCTTTCATGCCGATCCTCGATTGTAC
>NZ_JBFTPD010000265.1:0-613 GCF_056398305.1 Rhizobium sp. 01T444 | reverse complement strand
GGCGTGGTGCGCGCGATGGCCGACCGCGTGATGGTGATGCACCAGGGCCGCGTGGTGGAAAGCGGCGATGCCGACGCGGTGCTGAACGCGCCGCGCGATCCCTACACCCGGCGGCTGCTGGCGGCCACGCCGGTTCCCGATCCCTCACGCCAGTTCGCGCCGAACGGAGCCCCATGATGACCCACCACTTCACCGAACCCACCACAGGCTACTGGCRGCACATCGTCGCGGCCGATGCGGTCGACCGGCTCGATCCGCCCTGGCAGTTCGGCTATCCGGCACGCCTGCCCGACGGCCGCGTGCTCATGTTGCCGATCCGCCAGCTCGCGAGCGAGCCGGCGTACGCGGTGGCTTCGCTGCTGCTCAACCACGCGGCGCTGGACGTGGTCGAGACGCTGGGCGCGATGCTGGCGGCGCGCCTGTCGGCGCTGGGGCCCGAACTCGTGATCGGCCTGCCCACGCTGGGCCTCGCGCTGGCGCCCGTGGTGGCGCGGGCGCTGGGCCACAGCCGCTACGTCCCGATGGGTTACTCGCGCAAGTTCTGGTACGAGGAGGCGCTGTCCGCGCCGGTGCATTCGATCACCTCGCCCGTGCTCGGCAAGCGCATCTACCT
>NZ_JBFTPD010000264.1:0-614 GCF_056398305.1 Rhizobium sp. 01T444 | reverse complement strand
ACGCCGAGCCGCGCGCGCTGGACTTCGCCGCGCTGGCCGCGTTGAGCGACACCTTCTACCCGCGCGTCTGGCTGCGCCGGGCGAGGCCGGTGCCGATCGGCACGGTCTCGATCACGACTTACTTTCACGCCGATGCGGCGCAGCTCGCGGAGATCGGCACCGGCTACCTGCTGGGTCGCGCGACGGGGCAGCAGTTCAGCAATGGCTACTTCGACCAGGCCGCGCAGCTCTGGAGCGAGGCCGGCAGGCTGGTCGCGACGAGCCATCAGATCGTCTACTTCAAGGAGTGAACATGCATGCGAACCCCGTCAAGGCCGCATTGATCGTCGGCGCGGGCGATGCCACGGGCGGCGCCATCGCCCGCCGCTTCGCTCGCGAGGGCTACGCGACCTGCGTCACGCGGCGCAGCATGGACAAGCTGCAGCCGCTGGTTGCGCAGATCGAGGCCGAGGGCGGCAGGGCGCACGCCTTTGCCAGCGACGCGCGCAAGGAGGACGACGTCGTCGCGCTGGTGGAGAACATCGAATCGACCGTCGGGCCGATCGAGGTGATGGTGTTCAACATCGGCGCCAACGTGCCCGAGAGCATCCTGACCGAGACCGCGCGCAAGTACT
>NZ_JBFTPD010000263.1:0-614 GCF_056398305.1 Rhizobium sp. 01T444 | reverse complement strand
GCCCCACTTCCCACAGCGCCCACGCCAGGGAGCCGGCCAGCAGCAGCGCATAGACGCCATAGGCCGCCCGCGAGCGACGCATCAGCAGGCCGGCCGTCAACGCCATCAGCACACCCGCCACCACGTAGTACGCCGAGCCGCCGATCACCACCAGCCAGATCCCCGCCCCCACCAGCGCCAGGCCCAGAAGCAGCAGGACGACGCCGATCGCGGCGGGAAACCAGAAGCGGGCAACGCGTTGCATGAGGGACCCCTATAAAGAAGAACCAAGGCTACGTCGAGACCCGCCGCGGCGGGTAGGCTTTCTGCTTCATCGCGTGTCTGACGGCATCGCAGGCGGCCTTGTCCTACCCGCTCTGACGGACTCGGGGTTGTTCAGGACGTCCTTCCGGAAGGCACACTTTCCAGCCCCCTCTGGACTCGCAAGACCGCGGCATGGGGCTCAGACGTCGCCATGACATGAACAAGATCCGAATCCGTGCAAGTACCCTGGCCTGGACGCTCGCGCTGATCCTCGCAGCCATCTTCCTGGTGCTCAGCTTCAGCAGCGGCGAGAAGAAGCTCGACGAACAGGTGCGCCGGCAATATGCGCTGCACGATGCACAGTACCAACG
>NZ_JBFTPD010000262.1:0-616 GCF_056398305.1 Rhizobium sp. 01T444 | reverse complement strand
CCGTTCCGGTTGCAGGGACGGGCATGCATGTCCACCCAGGTGGCACCCGGATCGGCCCGTCGTACAAGGCCGTGAGTATAAGGTCGCCTTATTATTTGATTCTAGGGAAAACCACTTACGAAAAAGCCGCCAGCTTGATGTAAGGTCGCCTTCCACCTCGCAGCACCACCGTGTATTCGCGGGCGCGCCGAGTCCGATCAGAAGGTAATCGTATGTCCCCAGACCAGGTCCCGTTTCTCGACATTCCCTTCCTGGAGCGCTCCATCGACCTCGAGCGTCGCTCCGACGGAACGATCGTCGTGCGCAACCGGGTTCCCCTCAAGCCGATCGACGTGCCCATTCCGGGGCTGCTGCACCGGGCAGCCGGACGGCGGCCCGATCACACCTGGCTGGCGCAGCGTGACCGGTCGACGGGCCAATGGAACCGGCTCAGCTACGGCCAGGCGGTCGAGCGCGTCGACGCGCTCACCCAGGCACTGCTCGACCTGGACGCGCAGGGCCGGACCGTCATGGCGCTCTCCGGCAATTCGATTGAGCACGCGGTCTTCGCGCTGGCGGCCATGCAGGCCAGCATGCCCTACTCGCCGATCACGCCGGCGTATTCGCTGCTGAGCAC
>NZ_JBFTPD010000261.1:0-617 GCF_056398305.1 Rhizobium sp. 01T444 | reverse complement strand
CCCATGCCCTGGCGGCGGCGAGCACCGGCCGGATCTGGCTGGAACTCGACGACCTGCGCGAGGCCTTGAGAACGGCGCCCGCCTTCTGAGTCAGCCGCGATTGCGCCTGGTGCGATAGCCCCGGCGGTACACGCCCGGGCCCGCCATGATCCTGGCCGAAAGCTCCTCGTAACGCTGCACGTGCTGCGCCGACATCGGCTCGCAGACCAGCGTCGGCGCATCGCGCGGCACCGGGTAGCACTGCGCCACCGGCGTGCCGCGCGGCAGCGTGCCGCGGAAGTCCGGATCAGTCCAGACCGCCGGAAAATTGATGCCGATATCGACGAAGCGGTCCGAATCGACCATGCCCGTGATGACGCGAAACGGCAGATCCTCGCGCTGGACCGGATGAACCGCCATCAATGACCATCCGGGCTCCAGCTCGATGGTCCAGAAGCTGTTGAACTTCAGGGCCGAGCGATGGCCATGCGCCAGCGGCGAACCCGCGATCTGCTCGGGCACATGAAAGCTCAGCGGCGCGCGCGGGTGGGCGCCCGAGGCCAGCTTGGGCAAGGGCCAGTCCCAGCTGAAGCGCATCGCCTCCACCTGCACATCGCAGGGCAGCAGCAGCAGAAAGC
>NZ_JBFTPD010000260.1:0-619 GCF_056398305.1 Rhizobium sp. 01T444 | reverse complement strand
AGACGATGACCGATGCAATCACGATCGCATCCACTGGCCAGTCGTGCCCGCCCTCGATCAGCCACGCAGCAAGGGCGATGGCCACCGCACCTAACAAAAGGTAGATCAATGGATCCTGGAACTGGCGGAGGATATGGCGCCAAGTGGGCTCGCGCTGAGCAGCACGCAGTTCGTTTGGCCCATCGCTTGCGAGGCGCGCAGCCGCCTCCTCCGTGGCGAGTCCGCTCTCGAGGTCAGTGCCCAGTGCCCGGGCCACCTCTTCGGTATCGAGGAGCGAAGGGTCTACGTGGATTGTGTCGGCCGTCATGGCGGCGATCCTGCCGCAGTTCCCGCCTTGTCACAACCACAGGGGGCACCCGGAAAACTTTGGCACCCACGACAACGATCAACGAGTGCCACGGCTGCAGGAGTACCCCGCCACTGCTCCTGTTCCCGTCACCGGTCGCGGACAGTTCCCGCGCAGGGAGACGGCGGCGTAGCAGTCGACCCACCGCTCACCGGAGCGCGAGCCAGTGTCTCCCGCGGTTTGAACAAGAGCCCCTTGGGCGACGTCGCATCGGGATTGGGGTTCGGGCGGAAGTCGACCGTCGTGCCCTCCTGACCGACAGCCCGACAGAGG
>NZ_JBFTPD010000259.1:0-620 GCF_056398305.1 Rhizobium sp. 01T444 | reverse complement strand
CGGCGAGGTCACCAAGTTCCTGGTCTACAACGCGCGCAAGCGCCAGGTGGGCGGCGACACGGCCGACCAGTACTTCGCGCGCACCGAGTGCGTGGCGGGCGTGCAGGACATGCGCTTCCAGGAGCTGATGCCCGACGTGTTCCACTGGCTCGGCATCCGCAAGATCCACCGGCTGGTGTCGATGAGCAACATGAAGTTCGACGCCATCACGGGCTCGGGCATCGAGATCGGCACGCGCGTGAACATTCCGGATGAACTGATTCCCGCCGATGCCCGCGTCGAGATGGATGCCAAGATGGCGGCCGGCTACTTCACGCCGGGCGCGGTGCCGGACGCCGAGGAACTGAAGAAGGCCAAGGGCCGGAAGCTCGATCAATGAATGCCGCCCGGGCCCGGGTGCGCGCCGAACACGAAACGACAACCATAGGGAGAGCCGGATGAGCAAGGACAACTACGGGCTGGACCCCGAGCGGCCGACGGCCAATCCGGCCGTGCGCAGCGCGGATGCCGAGGGCCATGTCGACCCCGAACTCGAATTCGTGCCGGATGCGACGCAGCCGGCAGGCGCGGCGGCCTTGCTGCGTACCACGCAGGCCGTGCGCGAACGCGCCGCCGCCTTG
>NZ_JBFTPD010000258.1:0-621 GCF_056398305.1 Rhizobium sp. 01T444 | reverse complement strand
GCGTGGCACCGTCCGCATTGGCACTGGCGGACATGGCGAGCGGAATCACCTGCTGCTGCACAGTGGTCGGCTGGGTGAAGCCCAGGTCTTCGACGGCGGCGATCAGTTCGGGGGCGAGGCCGAGCTTGATGAAGCCGTTGGGCGCCTTCGGTTGCTCGACTGCCTCGACCGCGTCAAGTGCCTCGAACGCGAGTTCAACGGTGGAAGAAGAAATGGAATCGCCGGCTTCACTGGCAATAGCAACAGCGAATTCGTCGGATTGCACAGGCGCGAACTCGCCCTGCGCTACAAAAGCGTCGGTCATTGAATGTCTCATACGCGAGCGCTGCCGTAAGCGGCGCTCCGTCGGGTGGTGAAAAACATCAACCATCCAACGACGTTCAGCCGGGGCTTTCGCCCTTGCTGCGGCCCGTTCAATCGGGCGCGATGTGCAAGATAGGGAGATGCAAGAAACGCTGCCTGACGAGGAACCCCGGCAGCGAAGCCAGCGATTATGGCACGGCTCCGGGTTTTTACCTAATCTTGCAAGCGAAGAAAGGTTTCACGGTAGTGCGCGAGTTCTTCGATGGACGCATGGACATCCGCCAGCGCCGTATGGGCCTGCTGCTTCTTGAAGGCGTT
>NZ_JBFTPD010000257.1:0-621 GCF_056398305.1 Rhizobium sp. 01T444 | reverse complement strand
GTCCTGGAGGCCGGCTCGATCCGGTTGAAAGACGCGCAGGGCGAGCGGGACGTGAAGATCGCCCTGGCCACCGGGAACATCGGGGACGCAATGCGCGGTGCGCAGCTCATCCTGATTCCGTCCCCCGCCATTGCGCAGGCAGACATCGCACGCGCCATGGCGCCGCACCTTGTCGATGGACAAGTCGTGTTCCTGCCGCCAGGCACGTTCGGCAGCTATGTCATGGCGCGCATCGCGCGCAAGGCCGGCAGCACCGCCGACGTCGCTTGGGCCGAGACCGGCACACTGCCTTATCTGGCGCGCAAGCATGGTGAGCGCGAGGTCAACGTCACGATCCGCGCGATCCACCTGCCGACGGGTGTCTACCCGGCGCGCAAGGAAGAGGAAGCGATCGCGCTGATTCGGCAGGCCTACCCCAGCGTGCACGGCTGTGGCGACGCTCTGTCGGGCGCGCTGATGAACGCAGGGCCCGTGATACACCCGCCATTGATGGTGATGAACGCCGCCCCGCTGCAGCATTTCGAGCGCTGGGACATCCACAACGAAGGCACGCAGCGCGCGGTTCGCGCCGTCACCGACCAGTTGGACAACGAACGCATCGCGGTACGCGAAGCCTTCGGG
>NZ_JBFTPD010000256.1:0-622 GCF_056398305.1 Rhizobium sp. 01T444 | reverse complement strand
CCCGCTGGCGGAGGCGATGAACCAGACCAGCGCCTCGGTGCCGCCGGAGGTCGACGAGTTCGCCCTGTCGGGCCTGACCCCGGTGCCCTCGCGCGTGGTGAGCGTGCCTCGCGTGGGCGAGAGCCCGGTGTCGCTCGAGTGCCGGATGACGCAGTGCATCCGGCTCCAGGCCGCCGACGGCACGGCGGTCGATTCGTGGTTGACCCTCGGCGAGGTCGTTGCCGTGCACATCTCGAAGGCGCTGCTGCGGGACGGCATCTACGACACCGCCGCCGCGCGGCCCATTCTTCGTGCCGGCGGGCCGGCCGACTACTTCGAGATCGGAGCCGACACGCTGTTCAGGATGCGGCGACCGAAGTAGGCCGGCCGCTCATTCGAGGCCGTGGCAGATAATCCGCCACCACCCTTCCTCCCAGAACAATGAAGCCAGATATCGACGCCTTGAAGAAGACTTTCAGGGAGGGCCGGCACGCTGAAGCCATCGCCGAATGCGAAGCCTGGTGCCTCCAGGCGCCCGCGCATGTCGAGCTCAAGCGCCTGTGCGCCATGATGCATGCGCTGGTGCGCAACTACGCCCGATCGCTCGAATTGCTACAGCAGGTTCGCCAGCAGGGCCCGGAGA
>NZ_JBFTPD010000255.1:0-622 GCF_056398305.1 Rhizobium sp. 01T444 | reverse complement strand
GAGCACGTCGAGCCCGCGCACCGTCATCGCCTCCAGCGGCGCCGGCTCGGTCAGCACGCTCAGCTCGTCGGCCGCTTCCTCGAACACGGCCGTGAAGCGAAAGGTGCTGCCCTCGTTCGGCCGGCTCACGACGTGCAGCGAGCCGCCCATCATGGCCACCAGGCGGGCGCAGATCGTCAGCCCCAGGCCCGTGCCGCCATAGCGCCGGGTGGTGGAGGCATCCGCCTGGGTGAAGGCCTCGAAGATCTGCGCCTGCATCTCCGCCGGAATGCCAACCCCGCTGTCGCGCACCGAGAACAGCACCCGCAGCTGATCGCGCCGCAGGCCGGTCTGGTCCGGCGCCAGGCGGGCGCTCACGGCGATGCGGCCGCGCTCGGTGAACTTCACGGCGTTGGATATCAGGTTGGAGATCACCTGCCGCAGGCGTCCCGGATCGCCCGCGACCTTCCACGGCAAATCCCGCGCGAGCTCGACATCCACCACCAGGCCCTTCTTCTCGGCGGCCGGCTTGTGCAGCGCGACCGCTTCGCGCACCCACTTGCCGATGTCGAAGCGGACCTGCTCGAACACCAGCTTGCCGGCCTCGATCTTGGACAGGTCGAGCACATCATTGAGCAGGGCC
>NZ_JBFTPD010000254.1:0-622 GCF_056398305.1 Rhizobium sp. 01T444 | reverse complement strand
TGCATGGGCAGGGAGAGTAAGGCAGCCGCAATGGTATGCAATGTGCTTCCCCATATGGGCTCTATATTGCCAAGCTGGGATGATGCGGCAAGCCGTTGCCGGCCCGACATTGCGCTCGAACATAATTCCACCCACATCTTCCGAGGAAAAGCAATGAATTCACGCGACGCCGCCAGGAGCGCCCAGACACGATGAAAGTGCTTCTCATCGGGAACTACGTCCCGGACGGCCAGACCAGCATGCTCGCGTTCCGGCGCGTCCTCGAACGCGAGCTCCCCCGCCTCGGCTGCGAATTGCGCGTCATCTCCCCACCCGAGCGCGTGCTCCGAGGTTCCTCCTCCTCGCGCTGGTGGAAGTGGTTGGGCTACGTGGACAAGTTCATCCTGTTCATTCCAGCCCTCGTGCGCGAGTCGCGCTGGGCCGACGTGGTGCACGTCGCCGATCACTCCAACGCCATGTACATCCGCTGGGTGAAGGCGAAGCCGAACGTCATCACCTGCCATGACGTGATCGCCGTGCAGGCCGCCAAGGGCATGATCGACGGCTGGAATGTCGGCTGGACCGGCAGGATCTTCCAGCGACTGATCTCCAACGGGCTGGCGCGCGCCGACCTGGTGGCCTG
>NZ_JBFTPD010000253.1:0-623 GCF_056398305.1 Rhizobium sp. 01T444 | reverse complement strand
AAGTAGGGGCGATCGGAGACATCCGCCAGCGCCTGGCCGGTCTCGCGCGAGCGGTAGCGCTGCCTGCCGCTGGCATCGACGACCGTCAGCACGCTCACCTGGGAAACGCCGACGGTCCGGGAGGCGAGCGCGGCTTCGATGGCCTCCGGGGGCAGCTGCGCCCCGGAGAGCTGGTACCAGGTGGCGGTGTCGCGCAGCAGGACATTCACCGCCTGCAGGCTGCGGGCACCCTGCGCGGCCAGCGCGTTGGCCAGATTGCCGAGTTCGCGTTCGTTGGCCGACATGATCTGCTGGTGCAGGCGCCAGCCGTCGTAGGCCGCCGAGCCGGCGAAGGCCGCGATGAGAAGAACGCCGCCCGCGATGATCAGGCGGCGCAGCCGCTCGCTCGATTTCATGTCAGTGAGGGGCCGCGATCGCGCCGGTCACGGCTTCCAGGAGTTCTTCCCGGGTGCAGGGCTTGGCCACGAGGCGGCTCACGCCCAGCGCGCGGGCAGGGTCGGAGTCGCTGGGGAGGCTGCGTTTCAATTGTGTCGATATGCCGATCAACGCCGATTGCGGATACATCGCCTTCACCTCGCGAACCCTGTCCGCGCCCTGGGCGCGGAGATTGAGAACATTGACGA
>NZ_JBFTPD010000252.1:0-623 GCF_056398305.1 Rhizobium sp. 01T444 | reverse complement strand
GCCCGGCGCGGCGTCGACGTGCGCCTGGTCTTGCAGGGAGAGCCGGACATGCCCATCGTCAAGGCGGCGGCCAGCATGCTCTATCACCATCTGCTGCATGCGGGCGTCCACATCTACGAGTATCGGGAGCGGCCGCTGCATGGCAAGGTCGCCCTGGTGGACGACCAATGGAGCACCGTGGGCTCGAGCAATCTCGATCCCCTCAGCCTGTCGCTGAACCTGGAGGCCAACGTGATCGTTCGCGACAAGGCCTTCAATCAGACGCTCTGGGCCCGTCTCGATGACCTGATGCGCCACGGCTGCACCAAAATCGAAGCGTCGGATCTCACCGAGTGGAGCGGGTGGCGACTGGTGCGCAGCTTTCTCATCTTTCATCTGCTGCGCTGGTATCCATCCTGGGCGGGCTGGCTGCCGCGCCACGCACCTCGGATCGAGCCGCTCGAAGCGCCGCAGCCTCGCCCCGGCGGTGCGACACGCACGGATATCGCGTAATGACACCGTGGCAAGCGACGCGCGCCGGTCCCGCGCCTGCTGGACCATCTCGCGCCTGGTGGCCTTGGGTGAAGCGTATCGGGACCTGGGTCTTCTTCGGACTCGTCGCATGGCTGCTCGTGGAACAAGCC
>NZ_JBFTPD010000251.1:0-623 GCF_056398305.1 Rhizobium sp. 01T444 | reverse complement strand
GCTGCTGTCCGCCGGCGGCGGTGCCTTTGCCGTTGCCTCGCTGGGCCCGGACGCTTCTGAACTGCCCGTGAAGCAGGTATTCGAGGCTGTGACACCCCTGTCATCCACCGACCAGATGGAAGCGCTGGAGGCCTACAGTTTCACGTTGTTCCGCAACGAAACCACGCGATCGAGCGACACTGCCGAGGCGCTGCTCCGCCGACTGGGCATTGCAGACATGGCGGCAGCTGCCTTCATCCGCGCCAACCCCGAGGCCCGCGCCGCGCTGCTCAGCCGCCCTGGCCGCACGGTCACCGCGGAAGCAAGCCATGAAAACGCGCTCCAGAAGCTCAGTGCCCGATGGATTCCGAACGCCGACGGCGGCTTCACGCGCTTCGTGATCGAAAAGACCGGCGGCGGCTTCCGGGCTCGCACGGAGACTGACTCCCTGACACCGGCCACCCGGCTCGCGAGCGGTATCGTGCGCAGCTCGCTCTTCGCGGCCACGGACGATGCGGGCATCCCGGACTCGGTGGCAGGTCAGCTGGCCGACATCTTTTCAGGCGAGGTCGATTTCCGCGCCTTGCGCAAGGGCGATCGCTTCGCGGTCGTCTACGAGACCTTCGACGCGGACGGCCAGACCC
>NZ_JBFTPD010000250.1:0-624 GCF_056398305.1 Rhizobium sp. 01T444 | reverse complement strand
GCTCTGACGCCAACGAACCGGCAACAGACCCCATTCACACTCCAGGAAGCATCATGACCACTACCTATCCTTGGACAGTCCCGCCGACCGGGCCCGCAGGCCCTGCGGCGGATCAGGCTGTGCACTGAAGTCTGCCGATGCCGACTCTCACGGCACTTCGTCCCGACATTCGTGCCGGCAAGGAATCCGCCGTCAAGGCTTGGCGGCGAACACGTCGCGAGCGACGCCGATGGCCGTGACGGCGCTCGGCCAGCCGGCGTAGAACGCAAGGTGCGTCACGGTCTCGATCAGCTCCGCGTCGCTCAGGCCGTTCTGCCGCGCACGCGCCATGTGAGCCCGCAACTGGTCCGGGCGGTTCATCGCGATCAGCGCACTTACCGTGATCAGGCTGCGATCGCGCTGGGAGAGTCCGGGCCGGGCCCAGACGTCGCCGAACAGCACTACGGCCGTCAGTTGCGCGAACGTCGGCGCGACATCGCCGAACCGTAGCCGCCCCCGCTGGGGAGAGGCAGCAGCGGCAGCCACCTTCAGCGGTGTCACCCGATCCTGCTCGTCCGGAACCTTCTCGAGCCAGTCGGCCGGCGCGGTATTGACCGCCCGCGTGCCGGCGCGCGTGATGTGCAG
>NZ_JBFTPD010000249.1:0-624 GCF_056398305.1 Rhizobium sp. 01T444 | reverse complement strand
GTCTACGCGGTGGTGGCGATCGGCTTCACGCTGATCTACGCTGCCTCGGATGTGGTCAATTTCGCGCAGGGCGAGTTCGTCATGCTGGGCGGCATGACGACGGTGTTCCTGATCGCCATGGGGCTGCCGATGTGGCTGGCGGGTAGCTTGGCGGTGGCCGTCGCGGTCACCGTCGGCATCCTGCTGCAGAAGCTCGCCATCGAGCGCGCCCGCGATGCCTCGCCCGTGACGCTCATCATCATCACGCTGGGTGCCTCGATCCTCATTCGCGGCGTCGCGGGGCTGCTGTTCGACAAGCAGTTCCACAACCTCGCGCCCTTCTCGGGCAACACGCCGATCGCGGTCGGCGGTGCGACCGTGCTGCCGCAGAGCCTCTGGGTGCTGGGCAGCGCGATCGTGATGTTTCTCGCGCTCTGGCTCGTCCTCGACAAGACCCTCACCGGCAAGGCGCTGCGCGCGAGCGCGGCCAACCGGCTGGCGGCGCGCCTGGTGGGCATCAACATCTCCTTCGTGCTGATGCTCGCCTTCGGCCTCTCGGCCGCGCTCGGTGCCATCGCCGGCATCCTGGTCACGCCCGTGACGCTGACGCGCTACGACATCGGTGCGCTGCTGGCGCTCAAGGGC
>NZ_JBFTPD010000248.1:0-624 GCF_056398305.1 Rhizobium sp. 01T444 | reverse complement strand
CCTCATCGCAGTCTGGTCACTCAGGCAACCGCCTGGATCTTCCAGTCGCGACCACGGAATTCAACGGCATCTCCCGCGACCCGTCCTTCCAGAGCCTTGTAGATGGGAGCCTCCGTGGAAACGCCCATGTACGTCAGACCGTCACACACGAATACCTGGGTCGCAACGCCTACGACGTACCACCGGTCGTCGACCTGAACGGCAGCGCCCTCCACCACCTGCGACTTCGGCCCGAAGTCGATTGACTGTAAGCGTTCAAGTGCGGCCTCGTATGTCCGAGTCGGCCCCTCAAAGTACTCCGCCAGTTCGGCGTTGCCAAACTCCTGCGAGGCCTGGTCCTGGTCAGCGGGCTCGCTGCGGTCTCGCCTTGCTCCGGCAAGATACGACGCATAGGCATCGCGCGACTGCCGCAGTTGCGCCTCTTGAAGGTTTCTGATGGTTTTCTGCAGGGAAGTCTTGTTCAACATGATCTGCTTTCGCTCGGGGGGTCGGTATCGAACACGGGATGCGGAACAGCACCGCCAGGAAGCAGCGCCTCGCCTCGGTAGTCCCAGGGCCCCATCCCATAGGGCCTGCGGAACGCGCGGATGAAGCCTCTGTTGTTGGCGTAGCCGGCGGCTCGGC
>NZ_JBFTPD010000247.1:0-625 GCF_056398305.1 Rhizobium sp. 01T444 | reverse complement strand
CCTATGTCGAGTGCCACAAACTGGGATTCGCCATGGGCTTCCTGCCCAGGGAGTATGGCGGCGGCGGGGTGAGCAATGTCGACCTGCAGATCGTGGCCGAGGAGATCACGGCGGTCGATCCCGGATTCGCCACGGTGCTGCTGGTCAACGGCCTCGCACTGATGCCGCTGGTCTGGTTCGGCAGCAATGCGCAGAAGCAAAAGTGGCTGCGCGAGGCAACCAGCGACCCGCGGGGCGAGTACCTGGCCGGATGGGTCGTGAGCGAGGCTGCCGGATCGCCCGGCGGCACCGCCAACTTCGACCACCCGGGCACGCATCCGGCGGGCGTCAGCCTGATGGCGAAACTCGACAAGGGTCGAGGGGAATATGTCCTCGACGGGACAAAGTACTGGCCTGCCAATGCCGGCGGCTGGGACCTGAAGGGTGCCAACGTCAATGTGTGCATCGTCCGGACGGACCCCCAAAAGGGCGGCACGACCGGGTTGAGCGCCATCGTGGTGCCGCGCGGAACGCCCGGCGTCAGCTATGGGCCGCCGATCTCCAAACTCGGGCACCGGCTGTGCCAGAACAACGCGATCAGCTTCGAGAACTGCAGGGTTCCGCAGGAGAACGCATTCGCCATCGG
>NZ_JBFTPD010000246.1:0-625 GCF_056398305.1 Rhizobium sp. 01T444 | reverse complement strand
GGATCACATAGTGGATGCCCTGGTCGATCGCGCGGTCCAGGCAGTTCTTGCCGTCCTTCGGATTGAACTTGTTGTCGCAGGGCACCAGCTCGACCTTCTTTCCGGCGAATCCGCCGGCGTCGTTGTCGCGCTTGATCATGTACTCGAGAATCTTCTGCGCGCGCTCCATGGTGTTGGATTGCGGCCCCGACAGCGGGTCGTTGAGCATCACCTTGATCGTGTCCGCGGCCCGCGCCGGCGCGGCCCCGAAGGCCGAGAGCGCGGCCCCGAGGACGAGGCCCGCCGACAGGCGTGTTGAAAATCCCATGGTCTATCTCCGTTCGATTGTTGGTGGGTCGGTTGCGCCTTCGGCGCACCCGTCGTCCTAGACCTCGAGCCACTCCGTGCGCACGGCGGGGCTGGCCTTGAATTCGTCGACGCTCGCGTCGAAGACGATGCGCCCGTGGCCCATGACCGCGATTCGGTCGCACAGGTCGAGCGCAATCGTCAGCTTCTGCTCCACGAGCAGGATCGCCACGCCGCGCCGGGCGGCCTCGGACAGCAGCTGCGCGACCTGCTGGACCATCGACAGGCTCAGCCCCTCGGTCGGCTCGTCGACCAGCATCAGCGAGGGCGAGCCCTTGAG
>NZ_JBFTPD010000245.1:0-626 GCF_056398305.1 Rhizobium sp. 01T444 | reverse complement strand
CGTGAAGGAAGAGCGCGAGCAGATGTTCGAGAAGGCGCGCAAGTCGAGCATGGACCTGGTGGAGATCAAGGCGCAACTGGCGGCTCGCAAGGAAGAACTCGTGGCGCAACAAGAGGCGACGGCCTGAGGGGCCCGTCGAACGACCCGATCGCGGGTTTCAACCGAGACGCTGGATCCCGCCCGCCTGCCACCATGGCGCGGTTTCCATCGCGAAACCGCGCCTCTTTCTCTGTCTTCAATGTCTCAGGAGAACGCCATGTCCGATCACGTCTACAAGCTCCTTGAACTCACCGGCTCCTCGCCCACGAGCAGCGACGATGCCGTGAGACGGGCGATCGCGAAAGCGAGCGAATCGGTCCGCAACATCCAATGGTTCCAGGTGACCGAAACGCGCGGCCATGTGGCCGACGGCAAGGTGGCGCACTGGCAGGTGACGCTGAAGGTGGGCTTCACCCTCGAGGGCTGATCCCATCGAATCGAACAGCCCGGCTTCGGCCTAGTCCGGGGCCTGCATGACGCGGTCGAACTCCTCGTCGTTCGGCACGTTGTCGGCGTCGAGATCGCTGGCGTCGGTGAGGTCGATGCCGGTTTCCTCGGAGAGTTCGTCCGTGGCCTCGGGCTCGTCC
>NZ_JBFTPD010000244.1:0-627 GCF_056398305.1 Rhizobium sp. 01T444 | reverse complement strand
CGCTCTGCGGTGCCGATTCCTAGATTGCGACTGATGTCACTTGCATAAAATGCTGTCATCCGTATCCAGAGCATGGGGCCGCTACGCCGTTGCTTGAACTAGTAAATGAAGAAAAACATTGAGGTTCGCAAGAGTGTTGGTCGCCCACGTAAGAGTGGGGGGCGCAACGCTGACGCAGCATCTCGCATCCTGGACGAAGCGGAGGCACTTTTTGCTGAGCACGGCTTCTATGGCGTGACCCTAAGAGCGATCGCCGACCGAGCGGAGGTGGATACTGCTCTGCTGCACTACTACTTTCAGCACAAAAAGGGGCTGTTTGACGCAGTATGGGATCGGCGTGCGCAAGTTGTTAATCAAGAGCGCATGGACGCCATGAATGACTACGCTTCTGCGCACGCCGGCGATCTAAGCGTTGAAGGTGTGATTGAAGCCTTTCTGCGACCGCTGATGGATCTGAAGCGACACCGTGATCCGGGTTGGCGCAATTACTTCGCGCTTACGGCCCAGGTCAGCAACTCTACGTCCTGGGGCGGGGAGATGATGGCGCGCTATTTCGACCCTGTGGTCAAGCGCCTCATAGGGCTGATTCACGAAGCCTTACCATCTGCTCGCAAGGAGGATCTGTAC
>NZ_JBFTPD010000243.1:0-629 GCF_056398305.1 Rhizobium sp. 01T444 | reverse complement strand
GTAGACGAGCTCTTCGGTTCCGGTCCCGAACGCCGACCCTGGGCAACGGGGGGCGGGCGACAAGCGCTCGGCCGGCTCCAGGCAGTCCGTAGCAATAGCGACTCAGCCTGTTTGAAGAATATTGGGCTCAACATTGACCGAATATAATTTGCACCGATATCATAGTACGGTGTAAATAACGTCAAAGAAGGTTTCGGAATGAACGGAAGCAATATTTCGCACGGGAACGACACGGCAAGCATTCCGGCTTTCCTGTCGCAGGGCGATTCCACCCGGACCGTGATCGGTGCCGACTCCAACTTCATGGGCGACATCAGCATCCGTGAAGGCCAGGACCTGTACATCGAAGGATGTGTCGTAGGCAACGTTTTCCACGGCGGCAAGGTCGTTATCGCCAGTTCCGGCATGGTGATCGGCTCGATCTTCGCGGCGCACCTGGAAGTTCACGGCGTCGTGGATGCGCCCGACGGCGAAATTCTGGCGGCGAACCTGGTGGTGCACGGAACCTCGCGTGTCACAGCCAGTGAGGTCACGGTGGCCGCCGGCTGCATGAACTACGAGCGCGGCGGCTTCATGAGCGCCCAGATGGGCATGCTCTCCGAGTCCGAGGTGAAGATGCGCATTGACAC
>NZ_JBFTPD010000242.1:0-629 GCF_056398305.1 Rhizobium sp. 01T444 | reverse complement strand
GCATCAACGCGCGGGTCAATCGACGCGCCTTCCGTCGTCGCGGGGGAGGTGGCCAAATGATGGCGCTCACGCTCGAGGCGGTCGGCAAACGCTTCGGCGGCGTGGACGCCGTGGAAGCGGTCACATTTGACGTCCATCCCGGCCACGTGACTGGCTTGATCGGGCCCAACGGCGCCGGCAAGACGACGCTCATCAACCTCATCACCGGCATGCTCTCGGTCACGGCTGGGCGCATCCGCCTCGGTGCGACGGACATCACGGCCGCCACGCCCCATGCGATTGCGCAAGCCGGCGTGGCGCGCACATTCCAGACCATCCGGCTGCTGAAGGAATCGTCGGTGCTCGACAATGTGGTGTCGGGGCTCGTGCGGACCAGCGCGGCGGGGCTTGTTGCCAACCTGTTGAACCTGCGGGCCGCGCGCATTGAAGCCGCCGAATGGAAGCGCCGCGCCCAGGCCCTGCTCGAACGCTTCGGCATGGACCGCTTCGCCGCGCTACCGGCAGGCAAACTCGCCTACGGGCACCAGCGCTGCGTGGAGATCATGCGGGCTATCGCTGCCTCCCCCTCGCTGCTGCTGCTCGACGAGCCGGYSGCCGGCATGAACGATGTCGCGGCGGAGCTGCTTGGG
>NZ_JBFTPD010000241.1:0-630 GCF_056398305.1 Rhizobium sp. 01T444 | reverse complement strand
GAGTCCGCCTTCGCCTATGCCGCCTACGGCATGCTGCTGTGCGGCGCGCTCGACAACCCGGCTCTCGGCTACGAGTACGGCAAGCTCGCCGTGGCCATGAACGACCGGCTCGACGACATCGCGCTGAAGTCGCGCGTGATCTACGTCTACACGATGTTCGTGCATCACTGGAACAGGCACTGGTCCAGCATGACGCCGTGGTTTCGCCGCGGCATCGAGGCCGGCTACCAGTCGGGCGACCTGCTCTACCTCGCCTACAGCGCGCAGGACTGCATCATCTGGGACCCGAAGCTCGACCTCGAAACGGCCGAGCAGGAGCACGCCGAGTTCCTCACCATCGTGCGCGACTGCGAGTACCAGGACTCGCTCGATTCGGGCACGCTGTTCCTGCAGATGCAGCGCAACTTCCTCGGCCGCACCGATGGCCTGTGCTCGATGAACGATGCGAGCTTCGACGAGCAGCGCTGCCTCGCGGGCATGCGCGAGCGCAAATTCATGACCGGCGTCGCCAACTATCACATCTACAAGGCGGAGATCTGCTGGTTCTACGGCGCGCATGAAGAGGCGCTGGCGCACGTGCGCGAGCAGGACCGGCTGATCGCCTCGGCGATGTCGCTGCCGCAGTTGGTG
>NZ_JBFTPD010000240.1:0-633 GCF_056398305.1 Rhizobium sp. 01T444 | reverse complement strand
GCACTGGGAAATGATGTTCGCCCGCTCGAGGTTCGAAACACCCGACATGGCCGAGCAAGGCAGATTGCTTGCCGAGGTCGCGGCGCTGGTCGACGCCGGCCGAATCCGAACAACGGCCAACGCGAGCTTCGGGACGATCAATGCGGCCAACCTGCGCAAGGCCCACGCGCTGATCKAAAGCGGCAGGGCCCAGGGCAAGGTGGTGCTGGAAGGCTTCTAGGGCGCGGCGCGTCTGGTCCGGGCTACACGCCAGACGGCGTTGCCGACATCATCGGCGACCAGCAGCGCGCCGCTCTTGTCGAGAGCCACGCCGACAGGGCGGCCCTGCGCCTTCTCGTCGGCGTTCAGGAAGCCGGTGAGGAAATCCACAGGCTGACCCACGGGTTTGCCGCCGATGAAGCGCACGAACACGACCTTGTAGCCCGACAGCGGCCTGCGGTTCCACGATCCGTGCTCGCCGACGAAGACGCCGCTGGCGAACTCGGGCGGCATACCGCGAGGGCTGGAGAAAGTCATGCCCAGCGGCGCCACGTGGGAGCCGAGCGCATAGTCGGGCGCGATGGCCTTGGCCACCATGTCCGGGCGTTGCGGTTCCACGCGCGCGTCGACATGGCCGCCGTAGTAGATCCAAGG
>NZ_JBFTPD010000239.1:0-634 GCF_056398305.1 Rhizobium sp. 01T444 | reverse complement strand
TCCTACGCGCTACCGCGGGTGCTCTCCAAGGGGGAAACTGAATTTCAGCTATGCGCGGCGTGAATCAAGCCGTCCGCGTTCACGCCGACATCCGCTGGATGACGACCCTACACTGCCCATCCATTCCGGTCGAAGAAAAGACCGTCACTGTCACCAGCCTTACTGGCTTCCAGGAAAATCACCCGAGAGACCGGCTGCAAGGTGCCGGCGCTGTTCGTCGACGCCCTCTGGAGGCGAAATGCAGATTCAATGCGCGGTAAATCCTCTCGTGTGGGGCGGCGGGCAGTAGTGCGCTCCGTATAGGTGGCTCGAGTCGGATGGGCGGCGCTGCCGCCCACCATCCCAGTGGCTCGAGACCGACAACAAGTTCGTGCGCCTGGGCGTACTGTTCGACGCGGGCCCCGACATGTGCGGCCGGCAAGTCATGCGGCACAAGACGGAGATCACGAGCCCGGCCGRGTCTGCCCTGCTCCTAATGGGGCGCGGCAGCGGGGTGGGCGCCCTCCTCTTCTCGACCAGGCCGGATCTGAAGCGCTCGGATCTGCCCGGGTTCGACACGCTGCCCCTGATCGAGGGAGACCTCTTTCGCGTGCACCAGGCCGCTCACAACGTCTTCCAGACCACTCCCATGCCC
>NZ_JBFTPD010000238.1:0-634 GCF_056398305.1 Rhizobium sp. 01T444 | reverse complement strand
CCACATAGCCGCCCATCACGCCGACCGCGCTGAACACGGCGGCCAGTAGCGGCATGGTGATGACGCCGCCCCAAAAACGAGGCGCGAGGATCCGCTGGACCGGGTCGACCGCCATCATCTCCATGGCACTCAATTGTTCTCCGGCCCGCATGAGGCCGATCTCCGCAGTCAGCGATGTGCCCGCTCGCCCCGCAAAAAGCAGTGCCGCCACGACCGGACCAAGCTCCCGAACGAGACTCAGCGCTACCAGCAGCCCAAGCGCCTCGGAGGAGCCGTAGCGTTGCAGCGTGTAGTAGCCCTGCAGTCCGAGCACGAAACCCACCCAGAGCCCCGAGACTGTGATGATCGCCAATGAATAGTTGCCGAGGAAGTGGATCTGGTCGCGCACCAGGCCGAAGCGCCGCAGGCATTGCGCGCCCCGGCCCGCCAATCGGACGAAGAGCCGCGCTCCGCTCCCGAGGTCGGCCAGCTTGCGACGCACGGCGAAGCCCACGTCCGAAGGCCGGTACCAGCTCATGCCCGCCCTCCCTGGACATTGCCGAAATCATCCTCGACCCCGACGGCGGGGTAGTGGAAATGGACTGGCCCGTCGGGCAATGCGTTGACGAACTGATGAACCAGCGGGTCCTCGCTC
>NZ_JBFTPD010000237.1:0-636 GCF_056398305.1 Rhizobium sp. 01T444 | reverse complement strand
GCCGCGCTGTGGCCCATCGCGGCATTCAGCAGGCGCTTGCCGGCACGGATCGCGTCAGGGCTCTTGAGCGCGATGTCGTGCGCCATGGCGAGGGCGTCGGCCAGCGGATCGGCCGACAGCCGCGTCGCGAAGCCCAGCGCCACGGCCTCCTCGCCCGAGAAGATGCGGCCGGTGAAGGTGAGTTCGCGCACGACGTCGGTCCGGGCGAGTTCGCGCATCAGCACCATGCCGCCCATGTCCGGCACCAGGCCCCACTTGATCTCCATCACCGAGAGCCTGGTGTCCGCGGCGATCAGCCGCACGTCCGCCCCCAGCGCCACCTGGAGACCGCCGCCGAAGGCCACGCCGTGCACCGCGGCGATCACCGGCACGGGCACCTCGCGCCAGACGAGCGCGACCTGTTGCGCCGCATTGGCGATCCCGTGCGTGCGCGCCAGGATGTCCGCCGCCGCGCCAGCGCCCAGGATCTCGCCGGGGCCGCCCTGCCCCATGCGCTGGAAGGATTGCATGTCGAGGCCGGCGCAGAAGGCCTTGCCGCGGCCCGCCAGCACCACCGCGCGGACGCCGGCGTCATCGCGCAGCCGGCTGCCGGCGTCGATCAGGGCGTCGAACATGGCGGGGTCCAGCGCGTTGATC
>NZ_JBFTPD010000236.1:0-636 GCF_056398305.1 Rhizobium sp. 01T444 | reverse complement strand
TGCAGGAGGTGTTCGAGCGCTTCGGCCGCATCGAAGGCAAGCGCATGTTCGGCGGGCATGGCATCTACCATGAGGGGCGAATGTTCGCCCTGGTCGTCAGGGACACCCTCTATCTCAAGTCCGACGCCACCAGCGTCGGGCATTTCGACCGGCTTCGCCTGCCGGCCTTCGAATACACCCGACAAGGGAAGACGATGAAGATGTCATACCGCGAGGCACCCGCGGAGGTGTTCGAGGACCGCGACGAGGCCGCGCTGTGGGCGCGTCGTGCATGGGAAGCGGCCTTGCGTTCGGGCCAGGCGCCCCAGCCGCGCCGCCAGCGGGCCAGGCGCGCATGAGCCACGAAGCACCACTTCTGCCCAGCCGCGAGGAGATCGCGCTGCTCGAAGCCTTCGACGGCCTCGGGCTGCGAGACATCCGTGTCGTCGACACGCCGCAGGAAGCCGAGCGCGCCGCCGCCGCGCTGCTGGACAGCGGCGTGGCCGGCTTCGACACCGAATCGAAGCCCACCTTCGCCAAACACGAAATCTCGGGCGGGCCCCATGTGCTCCAGTTCGCGACGCTCGAGAACGCATGGCTGTTCCAGTCGCATCGCACCGACTGCAATGCGATCCTGGGGGAACTGCTTGCATCGAC
>NZ_JBFTPD010000235.1:0-637 GCF_056398305.1 Rhizobium sp. 01T444 | reverse complement strand
GCGTCGCTGCTCTTCAGCAAGGCGGGCCTCGCTGCACTGGGCCTCGCGGGCGCAGCGGCGGCCGTGGTGGCGACCATCGTCCAGGCCTCGAACGAGGTAAACGAGTTCAACAAGGCGCTGACCGGCACGGGGAACTACGTCGGCAAGACCATCGACGACCTGAACCGGCTATCGGCCGCGGTGGCTAACTCGACGCATTCCTCGCAGCATTCGGCCGCAGAGGTCGCTGCTGCTGTCGCGGCGTCCGGCAAGATCTCGGGCGACTCGTTGCAGTTGGTTTCTGAAGGCGCCCTTGCGATGAGCAAGACGCTCGGCATCTCCGTCGACGATGCGGTCGGCTATTTCACGAAGCTTTCCGAAGACCCGGCGAAAAACTCCGCGAAGTTCAACGAGACGCTGCACTACCTGACCGCGTCGACGTATGAGCAGATCAAGGCGTTGGACGACCTCGGCCAGAATGAGCAAGCCGGCTCGCTCGCTGAAGAGACGCTCGCAAAGGCCGCCAAGGTGCGGCAGGACGATGCAATCAACCACCTCGGCGTCTTCGCTCGAGCGTGGCAAATGCTGGCAGCGGACGCATTGAAGACGTGGAACATCATCGCGAACGTCGGGCGGCCTGAAACCAACGCTGAGAAGC
>NZ_JBFTPD010000234.1:0-637 GCF_056398305.1 Rhizobium sp. 01T444 | reverse complement strand
CGTGTGGGTCGCGTTCTCGGGGCGCGGCGACATCACGGCGACGCTGGTCGGCTCCTTCGTCATCCTCTGGGCCTTCCAGACGCTCACCGTCTACAGCCAGCAGGCCGCGCTGCTGCTGATGGGGGCGCTGCTGCTGTGCACCGTCATGCTGGCGCCGCAAGGCTTCGCGATGGGCGTGGTGCAGTCGGCGGCCAGGCTGTGGCGCCCGCGCCCCAAGGCCGCCGCGCAGGAGGGCGGCGCATGACGACTGTATTGCTCAGGACCTCGGGCCTCTCCAAGCGCTTCGGCGGCCATGCGGCCGTCTCCGAAGTCGACCTGGCGGTGAGCGCGGGCGAGATCCATTGCCTGATCGGCCCCAACGGCGCCGGCAAGAGCACGCTCTTCAAGCTCATCGTCGGCACGCATGAGGCCACGGCGGGGCGCATCGAGTTCCGGGGCCATGACGTGACGACGCAGCGCCCCTTCCAGCGGGTGAAGCGGGGCATAAGCATCAAGATGCAGACACCCAGCATCTTCAAGGAGCTGCCGGTGCGGCAGAACATCCACATCGCGCTCCAGCACCATGTGCGCGGCGCCGAACTCGCGAGCGAGGAGGACCGCCTGCTGGCGCTGCTGGATCTCGGACCCGAAGCCGGCA
>NZ_JBFTPD010000233.1:0-637 GCF_056398305.1 Rhizobium sp. 01T444 | reverse complement strand
CAGCAGCCGGCTGTACGAGCGCTCGCGCAGCGAGCCATAGAGCATCAGGAAGCGCGGCCGGTGAACCGAGGGCTCACGCACCGCCAGGCGCTCCTGCGTGGGCACATCGAACAGCTCCGCCTGCAGCGCGGGGAAGGTGGGCTGGTCTTCAAGCACGGCGCACACCGTCGTCGACGACCCGTTCTCCGTCTTCCTTCTTGAAGGGCGCCATCTTCGGCGCCGGGAGAATCTCCAGCACCGCTTCCGACGGGCGGCACAGCTTCGTGCCGAGGGGTGTCACGACGATCGGCCGATTGATGAGGATCGGGTGCTCCAGCATGAAGTCGAGCAGCTCCTCGTCCGACCACCCGGGCTCGTCCAGCTTCAGCTGGGCATAGGGCGTGCCCTTCTGCCGAAGCAGGTCGCGCACCGAGATACCCATGGCCTGCACCAGTGCCTTGAGCTTCTCCTTGGGCGGAGGTGTCTTGAGGTATTCGATGACCTCGGGCTCGATGCCCGCGTGCCGGATCAGGGCCAGCGTGTTGCGCGAGGTGCCGCAGTCGGGGTTGTGGAAGATCGTGATGTCGGACATATCGATGGAAGGGCGCGATGAGACAGCCCTGGCTTGTTGTTGAGATGCGGAGGTCGGGCTCAGCGC
>NZ_JBFTPD010000232.1:0-638 GCF_056398305.1 Rhizobium sp. 01T444 | reverse complement strand
GCATGTCGCGATGCAGGTCGAGCACCGCATGCGTCACGTACTCGACCATGCCTTGCACGATGCCGGGCTCGACCATGCGCACCACCGGCAAGTCCGGCGGCAGCGCCGCGAAGTCGAACTGGTCGACGCCGGCGCCGGAAGAGAACAACACCTTCAGGTTGGGGAAGCGCTCGGCCAGATTTGGCGGTGGCTCCCAGGCCGCGAGGAAGCGCACCTGCGCCGGGTCGCCAATATCGGGCCAGATGCGAAAGTCGATCGCCGGCGCGCAGCGCTGGAACACCTCGGCCCACTGGCGGCCGCGAACCGGGTCGGACTTGTAGAGGAAGGTGGTTCTGCTCATCGTGATCAGCCCGTGGCCTGCGTAACGATTGCGAACAGGGACGACCCGCCGGGCGGCCGACCGGGCGGCACGGCGAGCGGCGCGCCGCGCATCATCGTCGTCAGCGTGTCCACGCGCAGCAGGCCGATGCTCTCGAGCCATTCGGCCAGGCCGCTGGCGAAGTCGATATCGATGCGCGTGAAGTTGCCGGCGTTCATCCCGGCAAGGTGCGCGATCAATGCCTTCGCGCCTTCGGCATCGGGCGCCACCACCGGACCGATCGCGTGCCCGCGTCCGAAGCGGCGCAGCATGGCAAAGC
>NZ_JBFTPD010000231.1:0-642 GCF_056398305.1 Rhizobium sp. 01T444 | reverse complement strand
GCCCAAGGTGGTGGCTGAAACCCCAAACTCATCCACTGTGTGCGCGCTCGCCATGGAGGGCCTGGGAGTAGGCCTGGTCAACCCGTACGCGACAGACGGCTACGCAGCGCGCGGCGTCACCTTCAGACCGTTCTCAGCCGCGGTCCACTTTCGCACCCTGCTCATCTTTCGCCCCGACCTGCCCAAGTCACGCATCGTTCGTGACCTGGCGGCATGTCTACTCGAAGCGCGCAACGCCCGCGCCGAGAGATTGGGGGGTTAGGGACCCACACCGTGGCAAGACCGCCTAGGTCGGAGTAAGCGTCGGTTTTTCGAGAAACACGTCGCTCTCGTGATTGACGTCGTACTCGCGCCCGCAGGATCTGATGCAGCAGGGCGATGCTGGTAGCACCTTGCACCATAGGGTGCAGCTAGATCAGCAGGGCAGGCTGATACCGCGCAGCGCAGCACAACGCGCAGTTGCAGGACCAAGAAATGGATGCCCTCCGATTTGGCTGTCGAGCCGAGGCACGTGACTCATCGCCGCAGCACGTGCATCTCGTCATTGGTCGCGCTTCTGGTAGATCCCAGGCACGCTGCTAGGCTTTCGCTCGGGGTCCGCTGTCGAGCTCTCGAGGCCGTGTGAATTGCCGAGCTTTGCGA
>NZ_JBFTPD010000230.1:0-642 GCF_056398305.1 Rhizobium sp. 01T444 | reverse complement strand
CCCCGGACATCAGCATCGTGAGCGCGGCGCGATCGGGCCAGCGCGCCGCGCCGGCAATGAACACATCGAGGATGCTGCGCTCGGGCAGGCGCTGTGCGAGCGTCATCTCGGCCTCGAAGCGCGCCAGGTCGTCCGGGTTGCGGACGCCGATCTCGGGCAGAAGAGCCATGGTCTGAGTCTCCGGACGATGAACCGCGGCGACCTTAGCCCATCGACGCGGGCGCATCAACGCACGTGAACCCTGGGTGGCGGCAGCGAACTCCATCCAGGAGAGGACGAGCCATTTGAAGGGCCGGCGGGTGCGAACCACTATTCCCGCAAGGAGGCCCTCATGCACACATTCACGACACTGCCCGCTCTCTGCGCCGCCACCGCCCTGCTGCTTGGCATCGGCGGATGCGGCGCGCATTTCGACCGTCCGCTGCCCACGGCCGGTATCAGCGCGAAGGCGAAGGACGCGCAGCCCGCCGCCGCGCCGGACGCGCTCGACGTCTATATCGGCGAACGGTTCTCGAACGCGCAGAAGGCGCTCGCGAACAAGCACGACGAGGAGCCGCCCGCGCCCTCCTTCTGATCGGCCACCGGGTTTTACCTCTGACCGCCTCCGAGGCGATGGGCGAATCATTTGCGGCGGCTCCTGAC
>NZ_JBFTPD010000229.1:0-644 GCF_056398305.1 Rhizobium sp. 01T444 | reverse complement strand
GCGGCTGGCCGAGCGCCGTGACCTGCTGCGGGAGGTGCTGGCGCATGCGGTGCCCCACAGCCGGGACGACATGGTGGTCATGTTCGCGTCGGCCTCGGGGATGCGGCAGGGGCGCTTCGAGCAGGAGACACGCATGACCCGCATCTTCGGCGGCAGCCTGCGCGGCGTGGACCGCACGGCCATCGAGCTTGCGACGGCGGCGGGCGTGGTTGCCGTGTTCGAGCTGCTACGCACCGGCCGCTTGCCGGCGCGGGGTTTCGTGAGCCAGGAACAGGTTGCGCTGGGCGCCCTGCTGAGCACCCGTGTCGGGGGCTACTACGCGGCCCTCGGCGGCACGCCCGAGCCGATGCCCAAGCCGGCGACGGCACTGCGGCGGTCCACCTTGCGGCTCAACACCACCGACGTGTGCGTGTGCTGAATGCCTTCGATCTGCCCGATGCGGTCGAGCAGCGCGTCGAGCTGCTCGTTGGTTTCGCAGCGCAGCAGCACCATGTAGTCGAACTGGCCGCTGACGGCGCAGACCTCCTCGACCTCGGGCAGCCGTTCGAGCGCGCGGACGATGACAGCGCCCATCTTCGGCGCCGTGCTCAGGCCGCAGTAGGCCTGCACGGCGGCCTGTTCGAGCCGTTGCCCCAGCCGCACGC
>NZ_JBFTPD010000228.1:0-646 GCF_056398305.1 Rhizobium sp. 01T444 | reverse complement strand
TCATTCGCGAACGTCTGCAATTCACATGTACGCCCTTATGGGTCCGAAGCTCCGGTGACTGCCACAGGCTACAGTCCGCCAGGACAGGTCAGTCGCGTATCCGCCCCCTATGGCCGGTCTAGGGTTGCAAGCCGACATTGACGCGCCAGTTCGTCAAGCTTCCGCGTAGCAAGCCGTGCGATGGCAAGCGCTAAGGCGCAAATGTTCCGCGGAGCTTGTTCACCAAATCCCGGTATGTGGCTGCCTCGAGTTTTCGCATCACATTGGCGCGATGCACGTCAACGGTTTTTGGGCTGATGCCGAGCGTTCGTGCGATTTCCTTGCTGGTCTGCCCAAGCAAAAGAGTCCGAAGAATATCCTTCTCGCGATCCGACAGCCGCGCCAGCAACGATTCGACGTTGATCTCACGGGTGCGCTGCTCCCAGACTTCACGCGCAAGCTTGATAGCGCGGTTCACGCTGTTGAGGAATGCCTGGGAATTGAACGGCTTCTGCAGAAAATCGATGGCGCCAAGTTGCATCGCGTTGACCGCCGCCGGCACATCGCCATGCGCGCTCAGGAAGAGGACCGGAATTCGATGGCCCAGCTCATTCATGCGTTGAAGCAGTTCCAGTCCGCTCATCTCGGGCATGCGCAGATCAAGGAC
>NZ_JBFTPD010000227.1:0-646 GCF_056398305.1 Rhizobium sp. 01T444 | reverse complement strand
CGTACAGCGCGGACGAAGTCTTCAAGACGTTGTATGGGCCACTGATCGACAAGTTCGGGACAACCGACAAAGACCGCGCGTTCGCTGAGACCCACTATTCCGTTCGGTTCACCGCCACGCTGGACCGTTCGTCGTCGACGGCCTACCGTTGGATGGACAGCACCGAAGGCGTTTCCCGCATGGTCATTGCCGTGCTCCTGCGAAAGGTGATGTCGATGCCAAATCCACGTGAGACGCTCGAGAGCCTGTCCGCGCTCGTTCACAGAGTTCGAGGCGGTGATCTGGAGAAGCGCGCACCGGCGCCTGTGGAAGGTATGCAGTACAACCGGCGCGGCCGCGTTCCTGGCGCTTCGCGCACCGCCGCACGCGACCCCGCTCTGCAACTCGCCATCCGCCCCCTCACACTCTGATCAGCGCCAAAATGAAGCAACCTGTTGTCCTCCCGCCGAAGATGGAGAAGCGCATCGGGCGCGCTCACGGCGCGACCTTCTTCCGATCCTTCCTGCTGGCCGACCAACGGCCTCCGGTCATCAACTACCGAGACACGTTGGTGCAGATCGAAGGTCTCAATGCGAAGGACGCGCCTGCGGACCTTGCTTGGGGAATCCACGGTACCCGGTCGATTGCCGACGCGAGCATCTATTTC
>NZ_JBFTPD010000226.1:0-647 GCF_056398305.1 Rhizobium sp. 01T444 | reverse complement strand
GGCACCATGTCGAGCTTGTTCAGCACGAGCCAGCGCGGCTTTTCGTACAAGGCCGTGTGGTATTTCTTGAGCTCACCAGCGATCGCCTTGGCCTGCGCGACCGGATCGACACTCTCGTCGAAGGGGGCCAGGTCGACGACGTGAAGCAGCAGACGCGTCCGCTGGAGGTGGCGCAGGAACAGATGGCCCAATCCGGCACCTTCCGATGCTCCCTCGATCAGGCCCGGGAGGTCTGCCACGACGAAACTCTGCTCGGGCCCGACCCGCACAACGCCAAGATTGGGGTGCAGGGTAGTGAAGGGGTAGTCGGCGATGCGTGGCCGCGCATTGGAGATCGCGCTGATCAGCGTGGACTTTCCCGCGTTCGGCATGCCCAGCAGACCCACGTCGGCCAGCACCTTCAGCTCGAGCTTGAGACTCTTGTGTTCTCCGGGCCAACCTGGCGTCTTCTGCCGCGGTGCGCGGTTGATGGCACTCTTGAAGCGCATGTTGCCGAAGCCGCCGTCACCGCCCTTGGCGATCGTGATCACCTCGCCCGGCGTCAGCAGTTCGTACAGGACTTCGCCGGTCTCGGCGTCCGTGATGATCGTGCCGACCGGCATCTTGAGCGTGACATCATCGCCGGCCGCGCCGAACATGTCCGAGCC
>NZ_JBFTPD010000225.1:0-647 GCF_056398305.1 Rhizobium sp. 01T444 | reverse complement strand
TGCCCGCGCGGGCGAGCTTGTCGAATACGCTCTGGTTGCTCGCGAGCATGTCGAGGTAGGCCTCGGCCATGTCGTCGTAAAGCGGCTTCAGCGCGGCGTTGGGCTCTATCGGATCGCCCTTGGTCCGGTTCATCTGCTGCGACGCGGCGGCCAGGTCGCCGAAGAGGCCCACGGCCTTGCCGGCCACGAGCGCGGCGCCCAGCGTGCCGAATTCCTCGCGGTCCAGCGTGCGGTAGGGCAGGCCGAGGATGTCGGCCTTCACCTGCTTGAACACCTGGCTGCGCGCCCCGCCCCCGATGCCGATCACATGACTGGCATGGAAGCCCGGCACCAGCGCCTCGACGCTCTTGAGGTAGGCCCGGTACTCGTAGCCGATGCCCTCCAGAATGGCGCGGTAGAGGTGCTTGCGCTTGTGGGCCCAGTTCAGGCCGATGAAGGCGCCCCGCATGGACGTGTTGTTGGGACAGACGCGCCCGCCCAGATGCGGCAGGAACAGCAGGCGGTCGGCGCCCGGCGGCGCCTTCTCGGCCATGCGGCCGAGGCGCTGGTAGACGCTTTCGTCGTCCAGTTCGCAGATCGCCTTCTCGAGTTGGGAAAACTCGTCGCGGAACCAGCGCAGGTTGAGCCCGCCGCCGTTGACGTAGGCC
>NZ_JBFTPD010000224.1:0-651 GCF_056398305.1 Rhizobium sp. 01T444 | reverse complement strand
ACTTGCCAGTCGTTGGGCGCATAGCCCGCGTCCACTGCCGCGCGGCGCGCGCCCAGGCCCGCGTTGAGCTTGTCGGCCAGCGGYGTCATCACCTCGGTGAACTTCTCCGCGCTGCCCAGCGCCCGGCCGCCCGAGACGATGATCTTGGCCGCCGTCAGTTCGGGTCGGTCACTCTTGGTGACCTCGCGGCCGATGAAGCTCGACTTGCCGCTGTCGGCCACGCCTTCGGCGTTCTCGACCGTGGCGCTGCCGCCGGTCGCCGCCGCCGGGTCGAAGCCGGTCGTGCGCACGGTGATGACCTTGATCGCGTCGCTGCTCTGCACCATGGCGATCGCGTTGCCCGCGTAGATCGGGCGCTCGAAGGTGTCGGGGCTGTCGACCTTGGTGATGTCGCTGATCTGCGCCACGTCGAGCAGGGCGGCCACGCGCGGCGCCACGTTCTTGCCGTTGGCGGTCGAGGGGAACAGGATGTGGCTGTAGTTCCTGRCAATGGCGAGCACCTGGGCTGCGACGTTCTCCGCCAGGTTCTCGGCCAGCGAGGCGCTGTCGGCGGCAATCACCTTGGTGACGCCGACGATCTGCGCGGCCGCCTTGGCCGCTTCGGCGGCATTGGCGCCGGCCACCAGCACGTGGACCTCGCCGCCGCAGGCG
>NZ_JBFTPD010000223.1:0-652 GCF_056398305.1 Rhizobium sp. 01T444 | reverse complement strand
TGGCGGCTTCCCAGCGCGCGAGCGTCCAGCCCAGCGGCAGGTAGCCGCTGGCGAGGTCGTGCGCGGAGGTCTGGTCGGTCACGAGGTCGGGCTTGATGCCGCCCGCCTTCGCGCGCCTGACCAGTTCCGGCAGCACCTCGGCGGCGTTGCCCAGCAGGCCGATCGACACCGCCTCCTTGCGTTCGGTGTGATGCCGGATGAGCGCCAGCGCCTCGTCGATGTCCTTGGCCTGCTTGTCGAGGTAGCGCGTGCGCAGGCGGAAGTCGATACTGGCCTGCTGGCACTCGATGTTGAGCGAGGCCGCGCCGGCCAGCGTGGCGGCCAGCGGCTGCGCGCCGCCCATGCCGCCGAGGCCGGCGGTGAGGATCCACTTGCCCGAGAGATCGTCGTTGTAGTGCTGGCGKCCGGCYTCSACGAASGTYTCGWASGTGCCYTGCACGATGCCYTGGCTGCCGATGTAGATCCAGCTGCCGGCSGTCATCTGSCCGTACATCATGAGSCCCTTKCGGTCGAGCTCRCTGAAGTGCTCCCASGTCGCCCACTTGGGCACKAGGTTCGARTTSGCGATCAGCACSCGCGGSGCGYYCWCRTGCGTSCKGAACACGCCCACCGGCTTGCCCGAYTGSACCAGCAGSGTCTCGTCGTCCTTCAG
>NZ_JBFTPD010000222.1:0-652 GCF_056398305.1 Rhizobium sp. 01T444 | reverse complement strand
GGCCAGTCCTTCCTGGAAGCGATGGGGCGCGGCCAATGCGTCGTGGCGCCCGACCAGGGCACGATGAACGAGTACATCCTGTCCGGCGTCAACGGCTTGCTCTACGACGTTCACCATCCGAAAGCCCTGGATTTCTCCGGTGCATCGAGGTTGGGCATGCAGGCGAGGGCGGGTACGGTGGCGGGCCGCGCCATCTGGGAAGAATCCGAGGAAGAACTCGTGCGCTTTATCCTTGCGCCTGCCAAGACGCTGTATGTGGGCAAGTACCAGCACGCGTTTGCGCCCGAGGGGCCGGCCGCGCCAGCCGGGGCACGTAGTCAGGCTGCGGGCCTGCGCGGGTTGGCCCAGCGCAATGCGCTCTTCAGGTCGACGCGCTTCATCTGGCATCCGATGCTCAGGTTGGCGCGCCAGATGCTCGGGCGCTGACCGCGGCGTCGTGCCGTTCTTCATCGCATTCGCTGCGAAGTTATTGAGGTTCTTGATGGAAACAAAGAAGGTATTCGTGGCAGGCCATCGCGGCCTGGTCGGTTCTGCCACCTTGAAGGCGCTGGGGGGCCGTGCGGACTATGAGATCCTGACGCGCACTCACGCCGAGCTCGATCTCGAGGATCGCGACGCGACGCGGGAGTTCTTCCTGCGGCACGGGCCAGAC
>NZ_JBFTPD010000221.1:0-654 GCF_056398305.1 Rhizobium sp. 01T444 | reverse complement strand
GCATGCCGGTGGGCTACGCGATGCTGCTGGAGGCACTGGAGCGCGACGACGGATTGGCGCGCAGCTTCTTCCGCAACCTGCGCCGCCTCACCTATTCCGGTGCGCGCCTGCCGGACACCATCTATGCGGGCCTCCAGGCCCAGGCCACGAAGCACACCGGCCGCCGGATTCCGTTCGGTTCGGCCTATGGCTCCACCGAAACATCCGCGGCGGTGACCTGCGTGTTCTGGCCCACAGAACGTTCCGGCCTGATCGGCCTGCCGCATCCGGGCGTCGAGTTGAAGCTCGCTCCCATCGACGGATCGCGCTACGAAGTGCGCGTGCGCAGCCAGGCCGTGACCCCGGGCTACCTGGGCCAGCCCGAGCTGAGCGCGAAGTCGTTCGACGAAGAAGGATTCTTCCTCATGGGCGACGCCGCGACCTTCGTGGACCCGGACAAGCCCGAGGAGGGCCTCGCCTTCGCCGGCCGCGTGGCCGAGGAGTTCAAGCTGCAGTCGGGCGTGTTCGTCCGCGTCGGTTCGTTGCGCGTGGAGTGCATCAGTGCGCTGGCGCCGCTGGTGACGGATGTCGTCGTCACGGGCGCCGACCGCGCCGACGTGGGCCTCCTGGCCTGGCTCAACCTCAACGCCTGCCGCGAGCTCGCGGGCCGGCCCG
>NZ_JBFTPD010000220.1:0-655 GCF_056398305.1 Rhizobium sp. 01T444 | reverse complement strand
GCCAAGGACGCCCCGCTGCGTCAACGAACATGATCGTCGCTCCTTGACGTGGCGAAAGACGCAACACGGGCGGCGTCCCGCCAGGAGAGAGATCCACGGTGGTCTGGGTACTCGTGGGCCGAGCGGGCGCACGACCGGTCACGTTCTCCGTGAAAGCATCCTTGCGCTCTTCAATCTGCTTGCGCAGATTGACGATTTCCTTGAGCGTCAGCGGCGCCACTTTGTCGAGCACCGCCTGCGAGGTCGCGACATAGGGCGTCGGCATGGCGGCGGCGCTAGCCTGTGTTGGCTGAGTGGCTGGAGACGCCAAGGGCCCTGACCCCTGTGCGCCGGGCGCGCCCGACGGAGAGGGCCCATTCTGAGGCAACGCGCCTGCGGGCGCGGCACCTGGCTGGTTCGCCGCGGCACCGGCCGGAGCCCCCAGACTTGAAACGCGAGCCACGCCCTGGGCGTGCACCGCGGTCAGCCCCGCGCATCCGAGCAGCGCCACCAAGGCGGCCGCGGCTGCCTGCCGACCCCGAATGCCGATGCCCGTAGCCATCGCTGTTCGGGCTTTCGCTCGCGTGACTGAATCTCTTTTTTCATTCATTTCGCTATTGTGCTGCAAACTATTTCAATGGTGCTCTTCGGCATCGCTTTTCCGATGCGCAAATTA
>NZ_JBFTPD010000219.1:0-656 GCF_056398305.1 Rhizobium sp. 01T444 | reverse complement strand
GCGGCGCGGTCAGGAAATAGGCGTGGCGCCCGGCCGATCGCAGATAGGCGGCCAGCTCCTCGAACCACCACAGCTCGCCGAGCGGCATGCCCAGCTTGAACAGGCAATGCTCGTGCAACGGCACCACCGAGTGCGCGCCTGGATCACGCGGCGAAGAGATCCCCTCGACGGCGTAGTTGTCGGCGCAGATCGCCGAGATGCCCGAGGCGCTGATCCATTGCAGCAATTCCTCGTCGCGCCCGTCCAGCACGCAGCCGCAGGCGTTCAGGAGCGCGCTGTCGGGCTGGCGGTTCATGCCGAGCAGGACTTCGGCGAAGCCCGTGCGTATCGACAGGATGTCGCCTTCGCCGATGCACAGGCCATCGGACTCGATGACATGGCGAAGCTCCCGGTAGCCGATGGGCTGCCGAGCGAGGCCGTAGTGATGCGCGAGATCGACGAGCACGGCCCTGCCCTGGATCGCCTTGACCGCGAGCGTCGCGATGTCCAGGGCGCGGGCGCCGTGGGGTCCTTCCATCGGCGTGTCGCCGCCGGCCGCATGGCGCGTGGGGCCGACGATGTGCTCGTTCGCCCTGAAGCCGTTGTAGTACACCATCTCGGGCACGCCGTCGCCGTCCGCATCGAAGAGCGAGCCCACGTGCGCGAGCGAATCCCAC
>NZ_JBFTPD010000218.1:0-657 GCF_056398305.1 Rhizobium sp. 01T444 | reverse complement strand
GCCCGCGGCGACCGAGGGGAAGCTGTAGAAGCCCTGGCCATCCGTGCGCGCGAGATAGCGGCGGTTCAGCAGCACCGTCACGCCGGGAACGCCGGCCTCGTTCGCTTCGCGCCGCTCGTTGTTGTCCTGGTCGAAGAACACATAGCCCTCCAGCCGGCCCGCGCCGCTGCCCGGCGCGCCGCCGATCGGCGCGCTGGCCAGGCCGGCACGCCCTTCGTGGCTCAAGGCCACCATGAGCGAGTGGGTCGGCGGTCCCACGAGCAGAGGCTGCAGCATCGCCGCCGTCAGGGCCGACACCACGGCGGGGTTGAGCGACTCCCGGCCGCGCGAGGCGGCGTATTGCGCGATGAAGGACCATCCCGGGCCGAGAGGCCAGCTCAGGCGCGCATTGGCGCTGAGGAAGCGCGAGCTGCTGTCGCCCATGCCATGGCTGCCGCGCACGCCGAGGTCGAGCCGCGCGCCGCCGGCCAACTGCGTGGTGCCGAGCACGCCCCAGTGCAGCTTGCGCTCGCTGAAAGACGAGTGGCGCGACTGCTCGACGGCCAGAGATGTCGAGAACGACTGCGTTTCAGCCACGTTCCAGGCATGGTCGACGCCACTGCGCAGCACGCGCAGGCCGATGCCTCGCGCCGCATCGGTTCGCCATTGTGTGTAGCC
>NZ_JBFTPD010000217.1:0-658 GCF_056398305.1 Rhizobium sp. 01T444 | reverse complement strand
CGGTCACGCCTGCGCGTTCGCCGCCGCTCGCGTCGGCCCGAGGCTGGTCGAGGTGCCGGTGTGGGCCTGGCACTGGGCCGCGCCGGGCGACCCGAGGATTCCGTGGGCACGGGCCCGATGCCTGGCGCTCGATCCCGACGCGAGCCGCCGCAAGCGCGACGCGGTGCAGGCATTCGCCAGCCAGCTCCAGCCCGACCCCTCGACGGGCCGGCCACCCATCCTGCGCGCGACGACGGTCGAGCGAAGCGCGCGACCCTTCGAGGTGCTGCTCGCATGAATGCTCCCGATGGCCGAACCGGCGACACCGAGGCCTATTTCCACCGCCTCTACGGCGCCACCGAAGACCCCTACGGCCTGCGCGATCGCTGGTACGAAGAGCGCAAGCGCGCCTTGATCCTGGCCTCGCTCCCGCGCCGGCGCTACCCGCGGGCCTTCGAGCCCGGCTGCGGTGCCGGCGAATTCACCGTGGCGCTCGCCGGCCGTTGCGACAGCGTGCACGCGAGCGATCGCTCGGCCCGCGCGGTCGAGATCACCCGCCGGCGCACCGCCGGACTCGGCAACGTGCACGTCGAACGGCAAGACCTGCCGGCCGACTGGCCGCCCGAGCGCGCGGCATTCGACCTGATCGTGCTCGGCGAGCTCTGCTACTTCCTCTCGC
>NZ_JBFTPD010000216.1:0-659 GCF_056398305.1 Rhizobium sp. 01T444 | reverse complement strand
CAATTGACCGAGGCCGGGAATCGCGAAGACCGTCTCCGTGACGACGACGCCCCCGATAAGCAGCGCGACACCGATGCCAATCACCGTGACGATCGGCACTGCGGCGTTGAGAAGCGCGTGCCGCACCAGCACGTGGCGCTCCGAGATTCCCTTGGAACGAGCGGTGCGGATGTAGTCCTCGGTCATTGCCTCTGCGACCGCCGCGCGCGTCACGCGCGCGATCAGCGCGACGTAGATGATCGACAACGTCACGGCCGGCAGGATCAAATGGCGCAGCCACGGCCACAGGCCACCATCGATCCGCGCATAGCCCTGCACCGGCAGCAGTCCGCCCTTCAGCGCGACCGCCCAGATCAGCACATAGCCGATCACGAAGGTCGGGATGGAAAAGCCGAGCACCGAAAAGCTCATCAACGCGCGGCGCCACAGCGGGAGTCGCCTGCGCTCGCGGGGCGGCGCGAGGTCGCCATCGGCGTCACCGAAAGTACCGTCCACTACGATCGGCGGCGTGACGAGCGATTTCTGGTTCATGGGCTGTCGCGTTCAGTAGCGGATGCGCGGATCGAGCAGCAGGTAGCTCAGGTCGACCAGCAGGTTGATCAGCACGTAGATGAGGGAGAAGAAGAGCGTGATGCCCTGGATCAGCGGGAAGTCGCGCG
>NZ_JBFTPD010000215.1:0-660 GCF_056398305.1 Rhizobium sp. 01T444 | reverse complement strand
TTCTTCGGGCGTGATGTAGACGGATTCGGAATGGCTGAGCCTGACGAGGGCGGACCAGTACACCTCCACGGCCAGCGTCCAGTCGAAGAAGAACTTCGGCCCGGGCGAACTCATCAGGGTGGAGTTTGACTACATCAGTTGGGGCGGCGTCAATGTCGGGGCGGATGGCCTGGCCGTCTATCTGTTCGACGCCAGCCTGCCGGGGGCGGGTGGAAACGGCCATCACTACAGCGCGCTCGGCTATTGCCGAGTGACCGGCGGCTATATCGGCATCGGACTCGATGAGTACGGAAATTTCTCCTCCAGTTGCGAGGGCCGGCACGATGGCGGCGCGAGCATTCCCAATAGCGCCACGATACGTGGCTCGCAGGCCGCCAATTACGGCTTCGTCAAGAATTTTCCCATTGTGGACCGGCTGGATTGCGAGGGTGCGCAATGCAAGACGCGCGAGCAAGCCATCAATGCGGGAGTCAAGAAGGTCACGGCCTATTTCGTGCCGAAGAAGGACGGGATCGGCTACGGCGTGAACCTGTCGATCAACGACAGGATGGTCATCAAAGGACCTAGCGTCCTCTCTCCCTCGGAAGAGGGGGTCGATTATCCCCATGCGGCACCGTCTCTGGTGAAGGTGGGCATATCGGCTTCGAACGGTTCCTACAC
>NZ_JBFTPD010000214.1:0-660 GCF_056398305.1 Rhizobium sp. 01T444 | reverse complement strand
GCTTGGTGTCGCACTCAGCCAGATGGCGCGCGATGTCGTCGTACATCGCCAGCGCCTGGCGCAGCACGAACAGGTGCTCCTCGCGCCAGTTGCCCGTCAGCGCCTTGGTGATTTCCTCGGCACTGGCCTTGACTCGGCTATGACGGTGGCGCGCCAGTACCTTCGCGTCGCGCTCGCCGGCAACGATGGCGCGGATGATGGCTTGGCCGGTGCCGCCCATGACGTCGGTGAGCACCTCGGTGAGTTGGATGTTCATCTGAACCAAGGCCTTCTGCATACGCTGCACCCAACTGGCCTGTTCGACGAGCAGCACCTCGCGCTGGCGCGCCACCGCGCGCACGACGCAGACTTCGCCATCAGGGCGCCACGCGGCGCGCAGGAACCCCAGGCTCATGAGCTTCTGCAGCCACTGGCAGTCCTGCACGTCGCTCTTGCGTCCGGGCACGTACTTCATCTGTCGCGCGTCGACCAGCCAGACCTTCAGACCGCGCTGCTCGAGCACCTCGTACACCGGAATCCAGTACACCCCGGTGGATTCCAGTGCCACCGTATCGACGCCGCACGCGATCAGCCAGTCGGCCATCGCATTCAAATCGTCGGTCATCGCGCCGAACTCGTGCACCGATTCCTCGGCCAAGTGCTGCGGCACCGCCACCCAGT
>NZ_JBFTPD010000213.1:0-662 GCF_056398305.1 Rhizobium sp. 01T444 | reverse complement strand
AGCCAGATGCGTGCGACGGCCCCGTCGATCGCGAATTCGAGCGTCGTGAAATTGCTCATCGGCGTTTTCCTTCCTTCTGCGCAAATCCCGGACCACCAAAGCGAAGTCCAACCGCGGAACACCGCGGAACCGGCTTCGCCGGGCCACAGGTGTTGCCCCCTGCAAGGGGGWAGGCGAAGCGACACGAAGTGCGCGAAGYCTGGGGGTGGTTCATTGCCTTGCTTCCTGCTGCAGCAGCTGGACCCAGTCGAGCTCCGGACCCTGCTGAGCCATGGCCGTCAGCGCGGCCGTCAGCTGACCGCGATGGTGTGTCGCGTGGTTGAACACATGCCCGAGCGCCGGCGCGAACGGAATGCGCACTTCTTCGCCGTTGTTCCTGGTGTATGCCAGTTCGCCATCGAAGCGCTCCGCGGGCAGCGTCGCGAGCCAGGGTCCCCAGCGCGTGACCGCTCGGCCCAGGGCCTCGCACGAATCGGCGCGCCCGGTGTGCAGTTCCGTGTCGAGCGGGATGCGAAGCGAATGGCCTTCGGCGAGCCGCGCAAACCAGATGTCGTCGGTCACCAGGAGGTGATTGACCGTCCGATGCACCGAGCGGAAGAAAAGCCCGCAATCGCGGTACCAGTCGGCGTCGGAGAGCGCCGGCAGGTTCGATTCGAGCAGCC
>NZ_JBFTPD010000212.1:0-663 GCF_056398305.1 Rhizobium sp. 01T444 | reverse complement strand
GCCGAGAGCTGGACCGACATGCTCGCGACCTGGGTCGACAAGTACCCCATCATCAGCATCGAAGACGGCATGCACGAAGGCGACTGGGACGGCTGGAAGCACCTGACCGAACGTCTGGGCAAGCGCGTGCAACTGGTGGGCGACGACCTCTTCGTGACCAACACGAAGATCCTGCAGGAAGGCATCGACAAGGGCATCGCCAACTCGATCCTGATCAAGATCAACCAGATCGGCACGCTGACCGAAACCTTCGCGGCCATCGAAATGGCCAAGCGCGCGGGCTACACCGCCGTCATCAGCCATCGCTCGGGCGAGACCGAGGACAGCACGATCGCCGACATCGCCGTGGGCACCAACGCGGGCCAGATCAAGACCGGCTCGCTCTCGCGCTCGGACCGCATCGCCAAGTACAACCAGCTGCTGCGCATCGAGGAAGACCTCGGCGACGTCGCCAGCTACCCGGGCCGCGCTGCCTTCTACAACCTCCGCTGATCCGCAAGGCGAGGCGCCGTGCGCTCACGCATCGTTCCGGTCATCCTGGTCCTCCTGCTGCTGCTCGTCCAGTGGCAGCTCTGGACCGGGCGGGGGAGCGTGCGCGACGTGGCGCAGCTCCAGGAAAAGCTGGCCGAGCAGAAGGAGGCCAATGCCAAGGCCGCCTTGAAC
>NZ_JBFTPD010000211.1:0-663 GCF_056398305.1 Rhizobium sp. 01T444 | reverse complement strand
GTGGCGAAGCTGCGCTCGTTCCAGTAGCGGTCCTGGTACATCGCGCCGGCGGTGCCGAGCTTGAAGCGGGTGTTGTCCTGCGGCGCGGAGCCGGCCTGGTACTTGCCAGTGAGGAGCCCGCCCGCGAGCGGGTTGTAGGGGATCACGCCGAGCCCTTCTTCCTCGGCCAGCGGCAGCAGCTCGCGCTCGATCTCCCGAAAGAGCAGGCTGTAGCGCGGCTGCACCGAGACGAAACGCGTCAGCTTGCCCAGTTCGGCGCGGCCGAGCGCTCGCGCGAGCCGGTAGGCCAGGAAGTTGGAGACGCCGACGTAGCGGGCGCGGCCGGAGCGCACGATCGTGTCGCGGGCCTCGATGCTTTCGTCGAGCGGCGTGTTGCGGTCGTCCTGGTGCAGCTGGTACAGGTCGACGTGGTCGGTCTTCAGCCGCCGGAGGGATGCGTCGATGGCATCGAGCAGGTGCTTGCGAGAAGCGCCCTGGTCCCAGCTGTGGGGGCCGACCTTGCCGACCGCCTTGGTCGCGAGGATGACGCCGGCGCGCCCTGCGGGACCCCTGGCCTGCAGCCAGTTTCCGATGATCTCCTCGGTGCGGCCGGTGGTCTCGACGGTGCCGCCGAGGGGGTATACGTCGGCGGTGTCGATGAAATTGATGCCGCCCTCGGTGGCC
>NZ_JBFTPD010000210.1:0-667 GCF_056398305.1 Rhizobium sp. 01T444 | reverse complement strand
GGCGCAACAGTGCGCGCAGMGTGACGCCGTCGGCATAGCCCACCAACCCGGCGATCTGCTCCAGGCTCTTGTCGCTGGTCTTCAGCAGATGGACCGCGCGCTCCACGCGCAGGTCCTGCACGTAGGACAGCGGACTCTTGCCCAGCACCTGCTGCGTCCGGCGCGCCAGCGTGCGCTTGCTGGTGCCGGCCGCCTGCGCCGCGTCGTCCAGCGAGAAGCCTTCCGCCAGCCGGCCGCGGGCCCAGCGCTCGAAGCGCTCCACCATCGGATCGGCATGGGCCAGGTGATCCTGGATCACATAGGCCGATTGCGAGGGACGCGAATCCACGATCAGGTAACGCGCCACCAGGCTCGCGAGCTCCGGGCTGGCCTGGCGCACCAGCCAGAGCGCCATGTCGACGTGGCCGAGCGCGGCGCCCGCGGTGATGAAGTCGCCCGAGTGCACCAGCATGCGCGAATCGTCCAGCCGCACGGCCGGGTAGCGCTGCCTGAACATGGCGCCCAGCCACCAGGTGGTGGTGGCTCGATGCCGGTCGAGCAGGCCCGACTCCGCCAGCACGAAGGTGCCGATGCATGCCGCTGCGATCTTCACGCCGCGGCCGGCATGGTCGCGCAACGCCGCCCCGGCATCGGCCACATCGGGGCGCTGCAGCGCGAGGCCCAGCCC
>NZ_JBFTPD010000209.1:0-667 GCF_056398305.1 Rhizobium sp. 01T444 | reverse complement strand
CTGCTGTTCATGGCGCTGTGGTTCACCTTCAGCTATGCGCCGATCGCGCACATGGTCTGGTTCTGGATGGGCCCGGACGCCTACGCCAGCAAGGACGTGGTCGATGCGATGAATTCCAAGGCCGGTCTCATCTGGCAGTGGGGCGCGCTGGACTTCGCCGGCGGTACCGTGGTGCACATCAACGCCGCCGTCGCGGGCCTGGTCGGTGCCGTCCTGATCGGCAAGCGCATCGGCTATGGCAAGGAATCGTTCACGCCGCACTCGCTGACGCTCACCATGGTCGGCGCCTCGCTGCTGTGGGTCGGCTGGTTCGGCTTCAACGCCGGCTCCGCCCTCGAAGCAGGCACCAGCGCCGTGCTGGCCTTCATGAACACCTTCTCGGCCACTGCTGCCGCCGTGCTCGCATGGTGCATCGGTGAAGCGCTGATGCGCGGCAAGGCCTCGATGCTGGGCGCTGCGTCCGGCGCGGTTGCGGGCCTGGTGGCCATCACCCCGGCCGCCGGCAACGTCGGCCTGATGGGCGCGATCATCGTCGGCTTCATCGCCGGCTTCGCCTGCCTGTGGGGCGTGAACGGTCTCAAGAAGATGCTCGGCGCGGACGACTCGCTCGACGTGTTCGGCGTGCACGGTGTCGGCGGTATCGTCGGCGCGCTGCTGACCGGTGTGT
>NZ_JBFTPD010000208.1:0-669 GCF_056398305.1 Rhizobium sp. 01T444 | reverse complement strand
GTTCGAGGTACTGCCGATGCGCACGATCCTCGAACGCGGGATGCTGTGGGCCGCGCGCGAGGCCCAGGCCCGGTCGGCCTGATCGTCCGCCCCGATTCATCCACCAGCAGACACCAGCCATGCATCAACAACAACAACCCTCGGCCAGCACGACGACGTACGCCAGCCTGAAGGGCAAGCGGGTCTTCATCAGCGGAGGCGCCTCCGGCATCGGTGCCGCGCTGGTGGAAGCCTTCGTGCGGCAGGGCGCCCGTGTCGCCTTCGTCGACATCGAGGACGCGCTCTCCCATGCCCTGCGCGAAAGACTGGCGCCCGGCGCGGCCTGGGCGCCGCGCTTCGACCATGTGGACCTCAGGGACCTGCCTGCCCTGCAGCGGACCATCGCGTCGGTGCGGGCCGAATTCGGCGGCATCGATGTGCTGGTCAACAATGCCGCCAGCGACGACCGCCATTCGATCGGCGAGGTCACCCCCGCGTACTGGGACGAGCGCTTCGCGGTCAACCTGCGCCACTTCTTCTTCGCCGCGCAGGCCGTCGCGCCCGGGATGAAGGAGGCCGGCAGCGGCGTCATCCTGAACTTCGGCTCGGTGAGCTGGCACCTGGCTCTGCCGGATCTCGCGCTCTACCAGAGCGCCAAGGCGGGCATCGAGGGCCTGACCCGCGCATTGG
>NZ_JBFTPD010000207.1:0-669 GCF_056398305.1 Rhizobium sp. 01T444 | reverse complement strand
GGCACATAGACCTTGCCTCGCCACATGACGGGCGCGCCCACGCAGCAGGTGCCGACGGTGCGCGATTCGTAGGTCCGCGCGATCAGGTTGATGGTGATGATGGCCAGCCCGTCGTCGGTGGGCATGTAGATCCTGGTGGGCCCCTGGAGGTCCTGCGCCGCCATGCCCCAGGCGTTGTCGCCGAGAGAGCTCTCGCCGAGCATCTCGTCTCCGCTGGAGTAGATCTCCTTCCAGCTCTCGGAGTGCGGCAGCCAGTGGTAGATGAGTCCGCGCGAAAACTCCAGCGCGAACAACCTGGACTCGCAGGTCTCGAACGCGCTCACCAGGAACTGATAGTTTCCCGCGGGAGGCATCGCCATCTGATGGTCCGCAACGGAGTCCACGGACAGCGTCCTCCTCAGCGCCAGGCGCGCGTCCGTCATCCGCAGGCCTTGCGGCTTGTCGGCCGCGGAACTGTCGCCGCCGAAGGGCGGCAGCCATGCATCCCGATGGGCGCGGGCCGGTTCGGGCAGTGCCTTGCCGGTGATGGGAGAAAACCTGAAGGCTCCGGGGTAGAGCGCGAAAGGCTGCTCCCCCCGATCCGCCTCGTCGACGCTCACGCGGGCGCCGATCAGCGCCGCGAAGTCGAGCGGGTTGGCCGACGCCGAGGGTGCGCCCAGACCCCTGTAG
>NZ_JBFTPD010000206.1:0-669 GCF_056398305.1 Rhizobium sp. 01T444 | reverse complement strand
GGCACGACGGATCGTGTCCTGGATCAGCCGTTGCATCGGCCGCGCACCCATCAGGGGGTCGAAGCCCTTCTTCGCCAGGTGCTTGCGCAGCACATCGGTGAAGGTGACGTCGACCTTCTTCTCGGCAAGCTGCGTTTCGAGCTGCAGCAGGAACTTGTCCACGACGCGCAGGATGATCTGCTCGTCGAGGGCCTTGAAGCTCACGATCGCATCCAGACGGTTGCGGAACTCCGGTGTGAACAGGCGCTTGATGTCGGCCATCTCATCGCCCGCCTGGCGCGGGTTGGTGAAGCCGATGGTCGACTTGTTCATGGTCTCGGCACCCGCATTGGTCGTCATCACGATGATGACGTTGCGGAAGTCGGCCTTGCGCCCGTTGTTGTCCGTCAGCGTTCCATGGTCCATGACCTGCAGCAGGACGTTGAAGATGTCCGGGTGCGCCTTCTCGATCTCGTCGAGCAACAGCACCGCGTGCGGCTTCTTCGTAATGGCTTCGGTCAGCAGGCCACCCTGGTCGAAACCAACGTAGCCCGGAGGCGCGCCGATCAGCCGGCTCACCGCATGGCGCTCCATGTACTCGGACATGTCGAAACGGATCAGCTCGATGCCCATGATGTAGGCGAGCTGCTTGGCCGCTTCGGTCTTGCCGACGCCGGTGGGGCCGCTGAA
>NZ_JBFTPD010000205.1:0-669 GCF_056398305.1 Rhizobium sp. 01T444 | reverse complement strand
CCCTTGCACAGGTCCCCTTTCGCCCGAGGCTATCTCCGGTATGCCATTCCATGCTGGGCTGGTGGCAGATTTCGATCGGGCCCATTTCGTGACCGTAGAAATAGCTAAGCGCCTGCGGCAAGAGCCCCTCCAAAAACATCCAGGTATGACCGATTTGATTGGTCCCATCCAGCACCACAAGTGTCTTGCCATCAAGATGACCATCGAAGTTCTCGACAATGGCTCTCAAGATTGCACGTTGGCTTTCGGAGATCTTCACGTAATGATGGAATTGAAATAGCTGCGCGCCCAGGCCCAGCGCAATGAGCGCCATCGCGGCCAAGGATGCGCCAACACGTGTTCTGCGCGCAAGCCAGGCCAGGAGAGCGACCCAAACCATGGCAGCACCGGGCGTCGCCCAAAGGACGGTGCGCTGACTAATGGCCAGATGGGGTTGCGACAGCAGAAACGGGGCGTACCCCATCAGCATGAGTGCGAAGCCGACACTGGCCAGTCGCAAAGCGGACGCATTCGTGAGCGAGGACGGATCGGAGTTCGGACCACCGGGTCCGCGGCCGATTCGCGACACCAGTACCCACGCAAGAACAGCGACGGCCAACGTCGCAGCAACAAGATATGAGTAGCTCGAGTACGCCGTCGAAAGAATCCGCATTGCATCGAACCATCCGC
>NZ_JBFTPD010000204.1:0-669 GCF_056398305.1 Rhizobium sp. 01T444 | reverse complement strand
GGTCGAAGCTCGCGGCGAAGGCGGTGATGTCGGCGCTGGCCTCGCGCGTCCAGCCGCCGCCGCCCAGCACCACCAGCGGCCGTTCGGCACGCCGCAGCTCGGCGGCCAATCCCTCCATGGCTTCCTGCGTCGGCGCCGAGGCGCTGCGGCGGTAGCGTGGCGCGTCGGCCACCGGCACGCGCTCGGCCAGCATGTCCTCGGGCAGCGCCAACACCACCGGACCGGGTCGGCCCGAGGTCGCGACGTGGAAGGCGCGGCTGACGAATTCGGGCAGCCGGCGCGCATCGTCGACCTGGTCGACCCACTTCGCGATGTGGCCGAACATGTGGCGGTAGTCGATCTCCTGCCAGGCCTCGCGACCCATCGCCTCGCGCCCGACCTGGCCGATGAAGACGATCAGCGGCGTCGAGTCTTGTCGCGCGGTGTGGATGGCGATGCTCGCGTTGGTCGAGCCCGGCCCGCGCGTGACGAAGCAGATGCCSGGCYSGCCMGTCAGCTTGCCGTGCGCCTCGGCCATGTGTGCCGCGCCGCCTTCCTGGCGGCAGACGATGAGTCGGATCGCCTCGCGCGCGTGGTACAGCGCATCGATCACGGCAAGGAAGCTTTCGCCGGGCACGCAGTAGGCGGTGTCGGTGCCGTGGATGCGCAGTGCGTCGACCAGGATCTGGC
>NZ_JBFTPD010000203.1:0-670 GCF_056398305.1 Rhizobium sp. 01T444 | reverse complement strand
GGCTGCGAGCCGAGACGCAGGGCGAGGTGCTGTTCGACGATGCATCGCGCGGACGCTACGCGACCGACGCGTCGATCTACCAGATCATGCCGGCGGGCGTGCTGGTGCCGAGGACCGAGCGCGACGTGGCCATGGCCATCGACATCGCGCGCGATCTCAAGGTGCCGGTCCTGGCGCGCGGCGGTGGCACCAGCCAGTGCGGCCAGACCACCGGCGCGGCGCTGGTGATCGACAACAGCAAGTACTTGCGCCGCGTGCTGGCTCTCGACCCCGAGGGCCGCACCGCCACGGTCGAGCCCGGCATCGTGCTCGATCACCTCAACGCGCAGCTCAGGCCGCACGGGCTCTGGTATCCGGTGGATGTGTCGACCAGCGCGCAGGCCACGCTCGGCGGCATGGCGGGCAACAACTCCTGCGGCTCGCGCTCCATCGCCTACGGCAACATGGTCCACAACGTGCTGGGCGCGAGCGCCTGGCTCTCCGATGGCGAACTGGTCGACTTCGGCCCGGTGGCCACGCTGCGCGCGCGCGCGACGGACATCGCGACCACCGTGCGGCAGCTCGCCTGGCAGCTCGGCGGCGAGATCGATGCGCGCTGGCCCAAGGTCATGCGCCGCGTCGCCGGCTACAACCTCGACATCTTCGACAACCAGAGCGAGAAGCCCTACAC
>NZ_JBFTPD010000202.1:0-671 GCF_056398305.1 Rhizobium sp. 01T444 | reverse complement strand
GCGAGCAGGGTGAGGGCCACGCGCCGCAGCGCGTCGTCGCCGGCGAGGTGGCCCAGGTGGTCGTTGTAGCTCTTGAACGAGTCCACGTCGATCATCAACAGCGAGATCGGCGCGCCCGCGCTCATCGACGCGGCCCAGTGCCGGGCCATGAAGTCGTCGAAGGAGCGCCGGTTGGCCAGACCGGTGAGCCCGTCGGAGTTGGTCAGCCRCCGCAGCTCGAGGTTGCTCTTGAGCAATTGCAGCTGGCTCACGCGCAGCTCCCGGTAGGCCTGGTCGCGCTGGAGCAGGGTCGTGTAGGCCCGGGAGTGGTAGCGGATGCGTGCCACCAGTTCGATCGGTTCGGGCAACTTGACCATGTAGTCGTTGGCGCCCCTGGCGAAAGCCGACTGCTTCATGATCGGCTCGTCGTTCGACGACAGCACGATGATCGGAACATCCTTGATCTCCGGTGTCGCGCGGTAGGCCTGCACCAGGTCCAGCCCGTCCGCCCCGGGCATGACCAGGTCCTGCACGATCACGGTGGGGCGCACCTGCAGCGCCGTGGCAACCGCATCGGCCGCTCTGTGGCAGACATGGAACGCGATGCCCGGCTCGACGGACAGCATCTTCTTCACGACGAGCGCGATCACGGGCTGATCGTCCACCAGAAGGACGGTCACCGTCTCCTGGGG
>NZ_JBFTPD010000201.1:0-672 GCF_056398305.1 Rhizobium sp. 01T444 | reverse complement strand
GCCCGGCGATGCGCCAGCTTCAAAAGGAGATCGAACTCGTCAGTGCCAGCGAACTGGCCGTGCTGATCCAGGGCGAGACCGGCGTCGGCAAGGAACTGGTCGCCGAGGCGCTGCACGCGGGCTCGTCCCGCGCGTCGCGGCCCATGATCAGCCTCAATTGCGCCGCGTTGCCCGACACCCTGGTCGAAAGCGAGCTCTTCGGCCATGTGAGGGGCGCGTTCACGGGTGCGGTCGCCGAGCGTCCCGGCAAGTTCGAGTTGGCCGACGGCGGCACGCTGTTCCTGGACGAAGTGGGCGAGCTGCCGCTGCAGGCGCAGGCCAAGCTGCTGCGCGTGCTGCAAAGCGGCCAGCTGCAGAGGCTTGGATCGGACCGCGAACACCGCGTCGACGTGCGCCTCATCGCCGCGAGCAACCGCAACCTGGCCGACGAAGTGCGGGCAGGGCGGCTGCGCGCGGATTTCTATCACCGCCTGAGCGTCTACCCGGTGCGCGTGCCGCCCCTGCGCGAGCGCGGGCGCGACATGCTGCTGCTCAGCGGCTTCTTCCTGGAGGAGAACCGCTCGCGGCTGGGCCTGGGCGGCCTGCGGCTGGACGCGAGCGCCCAGGCCGCGCTGCTCGCCTACGACTGGCCCGGCAATGTGCGCGAGCTGGAGCATCTGCTCGGGCGCACCG
>NZ_JBFTPD010000200.1:0-672 GCF_056398305.1 Rhizobium sp. 01T444 | reverse complement strand
GCATAGCAGCGGCGCCCGCCGTACTGCACGTCCTGGATGTTCTTGATGACGCCGTAGCCCTTGTCGTTCATGAGCACGATCAGCAGGTCCGCCTTCTCCTGCACCACGGTGGCCAGCTCGCCCAGGTTCAGGATGAAGCCGCCGTCGCCGGCCAGGCAGAAGGTCTTGCGGCCCGAGCCGGTCACGGCGGCGCCGACGGCGGCGCCGATCGCCATCGGCATGCCCTGCCCGATGCCGCCACCGGTGGCGTGGACGCCGGCGCCGGGTTCGAAGATGCGCAGCTCGCGGTTGCCCCAGGTGCTGTTGGACACCGTCACGTCGCGCACCCAGTTGAAGTTGCGCCCGGCCGCGGCCTGGAGCTGGCGCACGAGTTCGGCATAGGGGCCGAGGCCATCCGTCAGCGTGGCGACGGCCTGCTGATGCGCGGCGCGCAGGTCGGCCAGCAGCGCCGGGTCGGCCTGGTATTGCGCGGCTTCGAGCCGGTCGGCCAGTCCGTCGAGCGCCAGCGCCGCGTCGCCGCAGACGAAGGCCTCCGTGGCATAGCAGCGCCCCTCCGCGGCCGCATCGGCGTCGATGCGGTAGAGCGGGCGCGGCAGCTTGAGCTCGTACTTGAGCGTCTCGTTGCCGCGCAGGCGCGAGCCGACCACCAGCATCGCGTCGCAGGTCTGGTAG
>NZ_JBFTPD010000199.1:0-674 GCF_056398305.1 Rhizobium sp. 01T444 | reverse complement strand
CCCGGCCGAGTGCTCCAACCGCAGCCCGGCGGCATACGCCAGCGGATAGAAGAACGCGGTAAATGTTTCGCCGGTCACCTCCGGGTAGTGGCTCAGGTCGTAGCTGGCCAGGCAGGTGGCCGCCTCGGCCGGGTTGGTGATCCCGCGGAAGTGCAGCTGCTCGATCATGAAGCGCGCCACGATCTGCTCGTCGCCGGCCAATTGGTAGCGGGCCTTGTGCTCCATCAACTGAGGTTGACCGACCAGGAAGGTGATCAGCCGGAACCCATGATGGGCCAGTTGATCGTGCACATCGCGCAGCCACTCCAGTGCGTGCCTGGACATTCGCTGCGCCTCGTCGCACAGCAGCACGACGATGTGGCCCGAGCGCATCTGCAGCTGCTCGCCCAGCCGGCGGATCAGCGAGAAGCGCTTTTCCGCAATCGTCCTGGCCCGCGGCTGCCTCACCCCGGCGGCCGCCAGGAGGGTGCTGAAGAACGGTCCCTCGAAGTCGCTGCGGTGAAGTTCGCAGGGCATGCGAATGACCAGGATGTCGTGTCGTTGCCTGGCCAGGTGCAGCGCCACGTAGTCGGACGCTCGAGCCGGCTTCCTCGCAGCTGCCTACCGGCCCGGTCAAGGGCAAGCGGCTGCGCATCGCGGAGCAGGCAATGAACGAGAAGACACCGTGCCAAGCG
>NZ_JBFTPD010000198.1:0-676 GCF_056398305.1 Rhizobium sp. 01T444 | reverse complement strand
GACGGCATAGCTATAGACGCCCGATGCGCTGAGCACGAGACTGCCATAGGTGCCGTTCAGTGCCGAACCGAGCGTGCCTGATGTCGCGCCGAAGACGACGGCCGTGACCGTCTTGGTGTCACCGGCATCCGGATCGGTGTCGTTGGTCAGCACATTGCCGCTCGCAACCACACCACCCGAACCATTGGCAATGCCACCCTTCTCGGTCGCGTCACCCGCATCGGCAACCGCCGTCGGCGTCGTGTTCGACGTCGATGCCGGGCGGAAGACCACATCGGCGTAGTAATTGGCAGCATTGTAGGTGGCATTCGGGAAAATGCCTGTGGTGGCGGATCCGCCATAGCGGTAGACGCCGTTGCCACCGGCCACCGCACTCGACTGGGCAGTCAACGGGCCGCTGGTGACGGCGGCCGTATAGAAATTGTTAGTCGCCACATAGGCACCTGTCGTGTGATAGGAGGCGACATAGTTGGTGTTGGCGGCAATTGTGACAGGTGTTGTAAAATTCACCGTCTGCCAACCGCTCGCCGTGGTGTTGGTGAAGGTGGCGGTCGCGAGTTTGGTGCCTGTCGTGGTCCACAGGTCGACGACATTCTGTCCGTTGTCATTGGCGCTGCGGTAGAACTTGATGCCGGTAATGTCGCCGGCAACGTTCGACTGGAACTTGACGCCGAGC
>NZ_JBFTPD010000197.1:0-680 GCF_056398305.1 Rhizobium sp. 01T444 | reverse complement strand
GAGCTTGCGCGCACAAGGCTGCCTCAAGTCCGTGCCGGCATTGGGTTTCCCTGTTGGATGCCGGAGGAAGATGGGTCAAGGATGACCCGGCGCAAGCAGCCGCGGGAGGGTCGCTATTCACCCACCGGGGCATCCGTGGCCCAGGGGGCCGCGTCGCGTTCGATGCCGTGCTTCTTCAGCAGCTTGCCGAAGGCGCGCCTCTCCTTGCCGACCATCTGCGCGGCGCGTGTCACGTTGCCATCGGCCTGGCGCAGGGCGCGCTGAAGATAGTCCTGCTCGAACACGCGCACCGCCTCGGCCTTCGCCACCTGGAAGCGCATGAGGGCGCTGTCGTCGCAGTCGGCGGTGGCTGCGGCGGGCATCGTGGCACGGGGCTGCGGCTGTTGCGCCGGGTAGCCCCCGCCCATGAGGAATTCGCGGTGCACCCAGTTCTCGAGTTCGCGGATGTTTCCCGGCCATGGCTGGCTGCAAAGCCACTGGAGGGTCTGCGCGGAAAGCGTCTTCGCCGGCAGGCCGTACTTGGTGCTGAAGCACCGGATGAAGTGCGCGGCGAGCAGCTGGATGTCTCCGATGCGCTCGCGCAGCGGGGGAAGCACCAGGTGCAGGATCTTCAGGCGGTACATCAGGTCGGCCCGGAATGCGCCTTCTTCGACCAGTGCCGCCAGCGGACGGTTCGATGC
>NZ_JBFTPD010000196.1:0-680 GCF_056398305.1 Rhizobium sp. 01T444 | reverse complement strand
GCTTAGCGTTGCTGCCGTCTCCCTGCTTGGGGCGGCGTCCGGCGGCCGCCTTGTTTTGTTGCGTCATCAAAAGGAGTCTTTCTTGTCTGTGGAGGAGCGGCGCATCGGCGCCGCGACATCAGCCGGCTTCCGTGAAGAACATGTCCAGCGCACTGACGACTGCCACCAATCCGACCACCGCGGCGGAACAGGCGACAGTCCAGAGAAGGGCTTCGCTGAGCCAGTTGCCCGCGAATTGCAGCAGTGAGGAGAGTTCCATGATTCGCTCCAGGTCGTTGATTGAACGAAACCGTCATTGCGCCGCCGTGCGGTTGCAGGCAATTGCACAGCCTAGGGGAGCGGGCGGCGAAAAGTCGTAGTGGCCGCGCGCTCGGCGCTGTGGGAGCGGCGAGGAGTCGCAAGTAGGACCACGCTGACGCTTCGGTGCCTGCGCCTACGTGGCTTTGCGTGCAAATCCGGACGCCGCGCACCCCCGGACCTATACGATGGTCCGCATCCCCTGGCAGCCGGGCACCAAACGTGCTTGACCTGCATCACCCCCTCCAACCCGGCAGCCCCCATGCTTATCAAAATCGGCTTCGACATCGAACTCGGTGTCACCGCGCCCACGGCGCTGATCTACATGTTGCAGGTGCATCCTTCCCGCGCCGGCGATATCCCTCAGGGCGAGCACATCACGA
>NZ_JBFTPD010000195.1:0-680 GCF_056398305.1 Rhizobium sp. 01T444 | reverse complement strand
TGCTGATGGAGCGCCCACTGCCCTTTGCAGTGCTGCGCCTGCTGGATGGCTGCAAGGTCGACGCCTCGGCCGGAGCTGGCCGCTCGACCGTCTGTCTACCCTACGGTATGGACGAGGGCAAACATGCACGCCAGGAAGCCGAGCGCGTGCTGGAGGCGATCGGCGGCGCCCCGACGAAGCACAACAACTACACCTTCGACTTCAATCCGCGCGGCGTGCTCAACAAGGTGCTCATCTCCGGATTCCTGCCCGACGCGTCGAGTCACCAGTTCTACCCAACGCCGACGACCGTGGCCGAGGCGGCGTTCGACATGCTCGACGCCGGCGCGGACGACACCTTCCTGGAGCCGAGCGCCGGCCTGGGCGGGCTGGCCTGCCAGCTGCCTCCCGAGCGCACGACCTGCGTCGAGATTTCCGACCTGCGATGCGAGGTCTTGCGAGCTCGCGGCTACCTGGCACATCAGRCCGATTTCATCGCCTGGGCGGCCGCGCAGCGCGCGACCAGCACCAGATACGACCGTTGCCTCATGAACCCGCCATTCGCGGACGGGCGCGCGTTGGCGCACCTGCACGAAGCCTCCACCCTGATCCAGGCAAGTGGCCGGCTCGTGGCCATCCTGCCCGCGTCACTGCGTGGCAAGGACCTACTGGAAGGCTGGAAGGCTGGAAGGCTGGAAGGC
>NZ_JBFTPD010000194.1:0-680 GCF_056398305.1 Rhizobium sp. 01T444 | reverse complement strand
GACCAGCATCGTGCGCAGCCGCGACGCCACCTGGTCATGCAGCGCGAGGCGCGAGATTTCAATGATTTCTGCCATGGATCGATTCTCTTGAATGCATTTTGAATGCAAAGTTGGGGTGTCTCAAGCCTGTGCTTCTAGGGGATAACCTGCATGCCGGTTTGATTTTTGAATGCAAAACTGAATAAAGAAAGGACAGCTCCGATGCTCCAACTCGATTTCCATCCCACCGGCAGGCACTTCCTGCAGATCCCCGGCCCGAGCCCCGTCCCGGACCGGATTCTGCGGGCGATGAGCCTGCCCACCATCGACCACCGCGGTCCCGAGTTCGGGGCCCTCGGCTTGCGGGTGCTCGCGGGCATCCGGCAGATTTTCAAGACCCGGCATCCGGTGGTCATCTACCCGGCTTCGGGCACCGGCGCCTGGGAGGCTGCGCTGTCCAACACGCTCAGCCCCGGCGACCAGGTGCTGATGTACGAGACCGGCCACTTCGCCACGCTGTGGCAGAAGATGGCGACCCGGCTGGGCGTCGCCACCGAGTTCCTGGCCTGGCCCGGCAGCGACGCGCAACTCCCGAACGCCGCGAGCTGGCGCCACGGCGTGCAGGCGGAGCTGATCGAGGCGCGCCTGCGCAAGGACACCGAAAGGAAGATCAAGGCCGTGTGCGTGGTGCACAACGAGAC
>NZ_JBFTPD010000193.1:0-681 GCF_056398305.1 Rhizobium sp. 01T444 | reverse complement strand
GCACAGGGCCGACAGCGGCACCAGCGACAGCAGCCAGGCGAAGCCGGCGTTCTGGATCCAGGTCGGCGTGCCGGCCGGGATCTTTCCGAAGATCCAGCCGCTGTCCTTGACGAGCGTCATGGGCTCGCCGCCGAAGGCGCCGAACAGCCCGACCGTCATCACCAGCGGGATCACGATCTGCATGCTGGTCACGCCGAAGTTGCCGAGGCCCGCGTTGAGGCCGAGCGCGGTGCCCTGCAGCCGCTTCGGGAAGAAGCTGCTGATGTTCGACATCGAGCTGGCGAAGTTGCCGCCGCCGACGCCGGACCACAGCGCCATCAGCTGGAAGGCCCACAGCGGCCAGTCCTTGTGCTGCAGCACGATGCCCGTGCCGATGGCCGGGGCGAGCAGCATCGCGGTCGTCAGGAAGATCGTGTTGCGCCCGCCCGCGAGGCGGATCAGGAACGCGGCCGGGATGCGCATCGTGGCGCCGGCCAGGCCGGAGATCGCGGTGAGCGAGAACAGGTCGGCCTGGCTGAACGGGAAACCCAGGTTCAGCATCTGCACCGTGATGATTCCCCACATGCCCCAGACCGCGAAGCCGCACAGCAGGCAGGGCACCGAGATCCAGAGGTTGCGGTAGGCGATGCGCTTGCCGGTGGATTCCCAGAAGGCATCGTCTTCGGGGCGCCAGTCCTGGAT
>NZ_JBFTPD010000192.1:0-683 GCF_056398305.1 Rhizobium sp. 01T444 | reverse complement strand
CGTGTGGGTCGCCGCCTGGCGGGTCACTTTCTGGGGCGCGCTGGCCATGGCCATCACCTGGGGCGTCGGGTATCTGGTCGGCGTCGCCATCTAGCCCGCCGAAACAAAACCGTTCGACAGTCTGAAGCAGTTCCTTGATGAAGCACGCCATGCCCTCTGCCCGGCGCAGTGCCGCCCGTCCGCGGCGCACCCTCTGCCGCGCCCTCGCTCCTTCCCTGATGGGCCTCGCCGCGTATGCCTGCCTCGGCGTTCTCGCCGGCCCGGCCGCCGCTGCCGATGACGCGGGCGCGGCCGCCCCCGATCCGGTCTTCAGCCCCTCCCTGACCTACGACGGCACGGCGGCGCGCGTGGTGCGGGGCGGCACGCGCACCGGCAGCGCCTACGTGGGCAATCTTCATCTTCGCCTGCTGGCCAAGGCGCCCGCGGACTCGCCCTGGCCCGGCACGACGGCCTTCGCGGACGTGCTCGACATCCATGGCAGCAACGCGAGCCCGAGCACGCTGGCCGGCGTCGCGCAGAACGTCAGCAACATCGAGGGGCCGCACGGGACCCACATCGAAGAACTCTGGGTACAGCACAACTTCGCGGGCTCCGGCGTGTCCTTACTGGCGGGCATCTACGACCTGAACAGCGAGTTCTACCGCCTCCAGTCGGCGGGCCTCTTTCTCAACAGTTCATTCGGC
>NZ_JBFTPD010000191.1:0-685 GCF_056398305.1 Rhizobium sp. 01T444 | reverse complement strand
GCCGTGAGCTAAATGAAGTTTTCGAAGAACTTCGAAGGATCGAAACAATCATCTGCGTGGTCGCCGGCACAGAAACCGGCGTGGAAGCCGCAGAGAGGCTCGCCCTGCTGCTGGGTTTGCCCGGAAACGATCCGGCTACAACGAGCCTGCGTCGAGACAAGTTCGAAATGCACGAGCGCCTTCGGAGCTTTGGCTTGTCTTCGCTCGGGCAGAGCCGCTGCGAGAGCCGCGAGGCCGCGCTTGCATGGGCCATTCAGCAAACAAACTGGCCGATTGTCGTCAAGCCCACTTCCAGTGCTGGCGCGGATGGCGTCACGTTCTGCAACAACCTGTCGGAAGTCGTCTCGGCCACAGATGCAGCCCTTGGCAAGAGAAACAAACTCGGCACGCTGAACGCCGCCGTCGTGCTACAGGAAAGAATTTCCGGACAACAGTTCATMGTAAATGCCGTCAGCGTCAAGGGAGTTCACTACATTTCGGAAATATGGCGTGACGACAAGATTCCAGTCAAGGGCGCATCGTTGATTTGCGACAGGGAAATCCTGATGCGCCCGGACACTCCGCTGGCCAAGTCGCTTCGGGACTATGTCATCCGCTGCCTGGATGCTCTGGGGATCAAGGACGGCCCCTCTCATTCGGAATTGTTTCAAACAGAGCAGGACGAGTTCGTATTGATCGAGACTGC
>NZ_JBFTPD010000190.1:0-685 GCF_056398305.1 Rhizobium sp. 01T444 | reverse complement strand
CGGATCACGAAGGGCAAGGCCAGGGCGGGCGCGGCAAACAGGAACAAGCGGCCGACCCGCGCCCAGCCCACGCGTGCGGCCACGACGCATCGCGTGAACCGGTTGCGCCACCAGACCACCAGGCAGAGCATGAGGGCCAGCACGACGCCGGGCAGCATGCCGCCGGTGAACAGATCCGCGATCGAGATGCCGGTGACGGAGCCGATGGTGATGAGCACGAGGCTCGGCGGAATGGTCTCGGTCTGCGCACCTGAAGCGGACAGCAGCGCCACCATTTCGCCCTCCTCCGCGCCCCGCCGTTTCATCTCGGGAAACAGGACTGGGGCGACAGCGGCCATGTCSGCCRCCTTSGAGCCSGARATGCCCGASACSAGGTACATCGCGCCGATCAGCACRTACGASAGCCCKCCSCGCACATGCCCSAGCAGGCTGGCCAGRAASKCSACCATSGCSYKSGCCATSSMGGTCATCTCGAKSAGCASGCCGAGRAASACGAACAGCGGCACCGCCAGCAGGATCAGGTGCGACATGCCYTCGTCCATGCGGCCGATGACCACGACGGTGGGCGTCGATGTCGTCAGGGCGAGGTAGCCGAAAGTCGCCAGGCCGAAGGCGAACGCGATCGGCACGCCGGCGAAGACCAGAAGCGCCACGATGCCCACGAAGAAGATGAGAAGGTTGAGGT
>NZ_JBFTPD010000189.1:0-686 GCF_056398305.1 Rhizobium sp. 01T444 | reverse complement strand
ATAGGAAAGATCAAAGCTCTTGTTGCAGATGGGGAAGTCCGAGATCTCGTTGCCGCGCAGCGCGAGCGCGAGGCCGAACCAGTTCGCGAGCGACGGATCCTGGACCTTGTAGTGAACGAGGCGCCCGTCGGCCCCCGTCTCGAGGGCCTGGACCACCGGCCCGCGGAAGCCCTCGCGCACCGAGATGCACAGCGTGTCGGGCCGCAGCGGCTGCGCCGTCGCGGCCGACAGGTCGTGCCCCGGTGCCTGCAGCGCCCGCGCCAGCCAGCGCAGCGATTCGTCGATCTCGCGCATGCGAAGCTTCAGCCGTGCCCAGCAGTCGCCCGWCTCCTCGGTCAGGCACGTGACGGGATGGCTTGCGTAGACCGGCCCGGGCAGGCGGGTGCGCATGTCGAGGGCAACACCGCTGGCGCGCCCGGCCGGGCCCGCGAGCCCGATGTCCCGCGCCGCCGCGTGGCTGACGACGCCCACCCCTTGAAAGCGAGACCTGACGGTGCGCGCGTTGAGCATCAGGTCGTTGACTTCGGCGATGTCCTTGGCGACGGCGCCGATGGTCGAGAGCAGGTCCTGTCGCAGCGCCTCGTCGATCCCGAAGCGCACGCCGCCAGGCCGCAGCCAGGCGCGGCCGAAGCGGCTGCCGCAGGCGCGCATGGTGGCGTTGATGACGGCCGTGCGCAAGCGCGCAT
>NZ_JBFTPD010000188.1:0-686 GCF_056398305.1 Rhizobium sp. 01T444 | reverse complement strand
GCTAGAGCGCGGCTCCTCCGGCTCGTCGTCGCTTATGCCCGGGCCATTCAGATCCGCCCCACACGAGGGCGCGGGTGGGACGGCGCGGCACTAAATCGGCTGGAGTAACGGGGCGAAGGCACCGAGGGCGGCACGTCGCGGGCCGCGCCGGCGGGCGGCGAGGCAGAATGCGTCGGAAGGCCGGAGTCGTTTAGGTTTGTCCGACATCTGCCCGGCCTGCAAGACGAGCCTGCGCATAACACCGACCTGAGGGCAGGTGTTGGACAAGCCTCGAGGGAGGAAGCCGCGGCGAATGAGGCGATGCTTGCCGAGCACTATGGCGATTGGAGGGGATGATGCGGCCGATTGAGGGTCCGTGTCTTCGTGTTGCAGGTCGGTAGTTGGACCGGCGCCGATGCCTGAACAGGTTGGGCGATAGGTCGTATCGCTTGGGCGACGATGTGGCAGCGTCGCTGACCCCGGTCCCGCGTTGGAGGGCGCACGGCGTGCCCGCACCAGTTCCCGACGGGAGAGGACCGATGCTTGTTTCTGGCTGGCTTGGGCTTGGCGCTCATGATGTGCGGACCGACGCCGGCGGCGCCCGGATCAATGGGCGCTCGCGCATGAGGACCTCGACCACGACCAGTGGTCGGCCACAGTGCCAGCAAACGAACGTCGGCACGGCTATCGCTGGCTCCCTCAGGTGG
>NZ_JBFTPD010000187.1:0-686 GCF_056398305.1 Rhizobium sp. 01T444 | reverse complement strand
AGCGCTCCAGCACGAAGGGATAGCCCCAGCGCAGCAACAGGTCGTCCTCCTGCGGCGAGAGCCCGGCGGCGCGGCGCCGCGCAAGCTCGGCCTGCGACAGCGCAGCGGCCAGCGGCTGGAGGCCTGTCACGCAGTCCCCCGCGAGCGCATCGATCGCGTGACTCTCGCCCTCGGGCACGAGCGCCAGGAAGTCGTCGAGCCGCGTCGCCTTCAGCGCCGGCATCGCGAAGGGCTGGTGCGCTCGGCAGATGCCGCGCAGGGCGGCATGCAGTGCCTGGAGATCGGCCCCGGGCGCGAGCGCGAAGGGCGCCTTCAGGGTCGCGTGCCAGCCGTAGCGCCTCGGCGCCTGCGTCAGGCGCTGCTGTTCGGGCGCGGACACGCCCGCGACGGACGGCTGCGCCAGCAGCCGCTGCCGCGCGGCGCAACGGCCCAGCCACTCGCTGCCCGCATCCCACCAGGCGCTGTCGGCGAGGGGCGCGAAGTAGACCGCGTAGCGGTGCGCCGGCGTGCTCGGCGCTTCACTCATCATGGGCCACCGTCAGCGTCACGCGGTCGCCCGCGAACCAGGCGCGCGCGAACTCGATGGGCACGCCATCGCTGTCCACGTTCACGCTCTCCACGCACAGCACCGGGCGGGTGCCCGGCTGGCGCAGATGGCCCGCCACGTCGGGCTCGGGCATCCGCGC
>NZ_JBFTPD010000186.1:0-692 GCF_056398305.1 Rhizobium sp. 01T444 | reverse complement strand
GCCCTTGGCGAAGTAGGCCTCGGTTTCAGGGTCCGTGGCCTTGGCCATCGCGATCGTGCGCACGATGGTCGAGTTCAGCAGGTTGGACCATTCATTGGCCAGCCGCTCCTTGACCAGCGCGCCCTCGACCATGTCCTCGGTGGCATTGCCCACGTTTTCAAGGCGCAACATGCCCGTGCCGGCAATGAAGACCATCAGCAGCAGCATGAGCGAGAAGCCCATTCCCAATCGCGTGCCGATCTTCAGATTCTTGAAACTCATCACTCTGCTCTCGATTTCTTGCTGGTTGAGATTCGACATGGACCGTCCGCGCTCAGGCGGCGGCAAGCGCCGGCTCCGTGCGGCCCGGGCGGCCGCCCGCATCGAGCCTGAACACGCCCACGACATGCGACAGGCTGCCGGCCTGCTCCTGCAGCGATTGCGCCGCTGCCGATGCTTCTTCCACCAGCGCCGCGTTCTGCTGCGTCRCCTGGTCCATCTGCGTGATGGCCTGGTTGATCTGCTCGATGCCCGAGGTCTGCTCCTGGCTGGCCGCCGTGATCTCGCCCATGATGTCGGTCACGCGCTTGACGCTGTCGACGATCTCTTCCATCGTCTTGCCCGCCTCGGCCACCTGCTTGCTGCCCTCTTCCACCTTGTTGACCGAGTCGCCGATSAGCGTCTTGATYTCCTTGGCCGCCGCGGCCGAGCGC
>NZ_JBFTPD010000185.1:0-696 GCF_056398305.1 Rhizobium sp. 01T444 | reverse complement strand
CCGCATAGGCGTACCGGCTGTGCGTGAGCCAGACGCGCGAGCCCGTCTTGAGGTCCATCGCCAGCGCGGCCTCGAAATGGCGCTGCGCGACCACCCATTGGCGCATGACGGTGGCCAGGCTGCCCAGCACCCGGTCGGCAGAGCCGAGGCACGGCCCGCCCGAGTCGGCCACCAGGTTGGCGCCGGCATGGTCCTTCAGCAACGGATACAGCAGCGCCGCGCGCCTGGCGTCGCCGAGATAGACGCAGACCTCGGCGGCGAACATCATGACCGTCATCGTGCTGGCGTCGGTCGGCGCGGTCGAAGCGCGCTGCCAGGGCAGGCTCTCGAACTGGGCTGCGCATTCGGCGCGCATGTCCAGTTCGGCATAGAGCAGGGTCAGGCCGGGCACCCAGGTCTGCGACATCGGCGTCGTGCGCACGAAGTGCTGCAGCAGAGGCAGCGTCTCGCGCAGCCGGCCCTGCTCGCGCCGCAGGCAGAACATCTGTGTTCCATAGACGCCGACCGCCAGATCTTCGGCCACGCGACGGCCGATCGCCAGGGCCTTGCCGGCCCACGCCTCGGCGTCGGCAAAGCGTCCTTCGTTGATGGCGACCACGCCTTCGACGAAGTTGCAGATCGCCTGGTCGTGCAGCGAACCCTCCTGCCGCGCCATCCGCAAGCCCTGCGCCTTCAGGCGCGCGAGCGCGGGCATGT
>NZ_JBFTPD010000184.1:0-700 GCF_056398305.1 Rhizobium sp. 01T444 | reverse complement strand
CGTACGGGGCTGTCACCCGCTACGGCCGCACTTTCCAGAGCGTTCCGCTTTAATCACTAATGCCACTGGCCTGGTCCGCGTTCGCTCGCCACTACTTGCGGAGTCTCGGTTGATGTCCTTTCCTGCAGGTACTTAGATGTTTCAGTTCCCTGCGTTCGCTTCTTACCCCTATGTATTCGAAAGTAAGATACCTTATAACAATGCTTGGAAACCTCTCCTGTTTGTCCTCACGGCCGAAGGCCTGCGGACAGCGCGCCGGATAACCGGCGACGGCCTCTGGCCTTGCGAAGCATCCGCTTCGACCAAACCAAAAGCCAACAGAACAGATTTCCCAAGCATTTAAGGTGGGTTTCCCCATTCGGAGATCCATGGATCAAAGCTTATTCGCAGCTCCCCACGGCTTATCGCAGCGTATCACGTCCTTCATCGCCTGTGCATGCCAAGGCATCCACCAAATGCCCTTACGACACTTAATCGTTCTCATTGCCAATGCTCATCATCTCGCTGCCCGCTCCCCTAAGGAAACGGCAACAGACCGGGTTACCTTTTACAACCCAGTCAATCCAATAATGCCATCGACGTGTTCGACAGATCTGCTTTATTGGAGCTACGCCGAGCAGCCCACTTGCAGCCTGTCTTAAGACCAGCTTCTCGAGATTGGATCCGATACCGCGCGGTCAGGCAACGGTAATCAAGTCGG
>NZ_JBFTPD010000183.1:0-700 GCF_056398305.1 Rhizobium sp. 01T444 | reverse complement strand
GATCTGCTGTGGCGAAGCGTACAACCGCAGCCTGCCTTCGCACAGGGCCCCCAATGCAGCACCCGCACGAGGGGCATGCGGCCTAAGCTTTGGGACATCCAAAGGCCCAACTTTTGCCCCACATGACACACCCCGCCGCATTGCCCAACAAGGCCGCGCTCGACGCCATCGACCGCGCCCACCTCATCCATCCCGTCTCGCCCTGGCGCGTGCACGAAGAGCGCGGGCCGACCGTGCTCGCCTCGGGCCGCGGCGCGTGGCTGACCGATGCCAACGGCCACGAACTGCTCGACGCCTTCGCCGGCCTTTGGTGCGTGAACGTGGGCTATGGGCAAGAGAGCGTGGTGCAGGCCGCGGCCGAGCAGATGCGCCGGCTGCCCTACGCCACGGGTTACTTTCATTTCAGCAGCGAGCCGGCCATTCGCCTGGCCGAGAAGCTGGTGCAGATCGCGCCCGCATCGCTGACCCGCGTGTAMCTCACGCTCGGCGGCTCCGAGTCGGTCGATGCCGCGGTGCGCTTCATCGTGCAGTACTACAACGCGATCGGCAAACCGTCGAAGAAGCAGTTCATCGCGCTGGAGCGCGGCTACCACGGCTCCTCGTCCACCGGTGCCGGGCTGACCGCGCTGCCGGTGTTCCACCGCGGCTTCGATCTGCCACTGCCCACGCAGCACTACATCCCGTCGCCCAACCCGTACCG
>NZ_JBFTPD010000182.1:0-701 GCF_056398305.1 Rhizobium sp. 01T444 | reverse complement strand
GCGGGGCTCGGCCGGGCTTTTCAGCTGACCAACCTGTTTCCCCATCTCAGCGTGCTGGAGAACGTACGCCTCGCCGTGCAGGCCACGCGCGGCGGCGCTCACCGGCGCGGGCTCAATCTCTGGAGCATCTGGAGCGACCACCACGCGCTGACGCAGCGGGCCGACCAGATCCTCGCCGACGTGGCGCTCAAGGCCAAGGAAAACGCGACGGTCGCGAGCCTGCCGCACGGCGACCAGCGCAAGCTCGAGGTGGCGCTGCTGATGGCGCTCGAGCCGAAGGTCTTCATGTTCGACGAACCGACGGCCGGGATGAACGCGGCCGAAGCGCCGGTGATCCTCGACCTGATCCGCGCGCGGAAGAAGGACAAGACCAAGACAATCCTGCTCGTGGAACACAAGATGGATGTGGTGCGCGAACTCGCGGACCGGATCATCGTGCTGCACAACGGGCAGCTGGTGGCCGATGGGGAACCGGCCGAGGTCATTGCCTCGCCGGTCGTGCAGGAGGCCTATCTGGGCATCGCGAAGGAGACCGCATGAGTGCCGCCCTTCTCGAACTGCAGGGCGTGCACACGCACATCGGCGCATATCACATCCTCCACGGCGTGGACCTCGCCGTGCCCAGGGGCCAGCTCACCATGCTGCTGGGGCGCAACGGCGCGGGCAAGACGACCACGCTGCGAACCATCATGGGCCTGTGG
>NZ_JBFTPD010000181.1:0-703 GCF_056398305.1 Rhizobium sp. 01T444 | reverse complement strand
AACTCCGGCTTCATGATCGCGCAGGTCACGGCCGCGGCGCTGGCATCGGAGAACAAGTCGCTTGCGCATCCGGCGAGCGTCGACAGCCTGCCGACATCCGCCAACCAGGAGGACCATGTGTCGATGGCCACCTTCGCCGGACGCCGGCTGGCCGACATGGTCGAGAACACCGCCGTGGTCGTCGGCATCGAGGCCATGGCGGCGGCGCAGGGCATCGAACTCAAGCGCGGCCCGAAATCCTCCCCGCTGCTCGAAGCCGAATTCGCCGCCATCCGCGAGCGCGTCGCCTTCATCGAGCAGGACCGCTTCCTCGCGCCCTCCATCGAGGCCATGCGCCAGTGGGCGCGCCAGGGCCGCTGGCCCGAGCCCGTGCAGGCGATCCTGCCGAGCCATTCCTGAAATCACTGTCGAAAGGACTCCGCCATGAACGCACCCGACAAATTCCTCGCTCCCAAGTCCGACCCCCGCCATGACCCGAGCCGGGTGATCCGCGCTCCGCGCGGCAGCACGCTGAGCTGCAGGAGCTGGCTCACCGAAGCGCCGTTTCGCATGCTGCAGAACAACCTCGATCCCGAGGTGGCCGAGCGTCCGCAGGACCTGGTGGTCTACGGCGGCATCGGCCGCGCCGCGCGCGACTGGGCCTGCTTCGACCAGATCCTGGCGAGCCTGAAGGAACTGAAGGACGACGAGACGCTGCTGGTGC
>NZ_JBFTPD010000180.1:0-704 GCF_056398305.1 Rhizobium sp. 01T444 | reverse complement strand
CGTCGAACCGTTCGGGACCCGGCGCCTGCAGAAACCGGGCCTTCCTGGCGAGTTCGGGCGCCTTCGTGACCATGCTCGACAGCGACGACACGTACGCAAGCGGCGCCCTCGCCGAGGCCCACGCCCTTGCCCTTGCCAACGCGAAGGGCGTGGCCTTCATCCGTACCGTCTATGTGTCGGCCCGGTGCCGCAAGGTGTGCCGCGAGTTGCAGCTGTCGGGGCTCATCGACCTTCCGGCATTCGTGGATTTTCATGGCTCCGTCCACGCCTTGTACGCTCGCGCCATGTGGCGGCCCTATGCGGACGATGTCATCTCCGAAGACGTCCTGCACGATGCCGGCATGCTGGTTGCCTGCGGCGACAGCGCCCCGCTGACGCAAGCGGCGTACCTGCTCACGATCCGCCATGACAGCCTGTCCGCCAGCACGGACCAGGCGGTCTTCAATGCCGTCTACCAACACGTCTCCCGCAGCGCCGAACACCCCTCGATCCGAAGGCTGTACCGGGAGAAGCATCGCATGGGATGCCTGTTCCTGGAGAGCCAGGCCACCGACCCGTCGCTCTCCTTTCACGAATTCGTCGAGCGCCGCCGAATCCGCAACGCGGGCTGAGCGGCGCCCGGTTCAGTCGCCGAGCTTCTCCATGTACAGCTGGTAGAGCGGAAAGCGCATCAGCTTGAGCTTGTGGTAATTGATGTTCACGAA
>NZ_JBFTPD010000179.1:0-707 GCF_056398305.1 Rhizobium sp. 01T444 | reverse complement strand
GCATGATCGGCTGCGCCCGGGTGATGGCCGAGTGCACGATCGCGTCCTTGAACGGCATGCCCGCGCGCACCTGGAGGTTGATGAAGTCCACCAGCAGGATCGAATTGCGCACGATGATCCCGGCCAGCGCGATCATCCCGATCATGCTGGTGGCGGTGTACTGGGCACCCAGCAGCGCGTGCCCGGGCATCACGCCGATGATCGTCAACGGGATCGGCGCCATGATGATCAGCGGTGTCAGGTAGGAGCCGAACTGCGCCACCACCAGCAGGTAGATCAACACCAGGCCGACGGCATAGGCGGCGCCCATGTCGCGGAAGGTCTCGTAGGTGATCTGCCACTCGCCGTCCCACTTGAGCGCGTAGTCGCGGTAGGCGTCCTCGGGCTGGTGGATGAAGTACTCGACGAGCGTGCCCCCGCCCGGCGTCGCGATCCGGGTCAGTTCGCCGCGCATGGCGAACACGCCATACAGCGGGCTGTCGAGCTTGCCCGCCATGTCGGCCACGACATAGTTCACCGGCAGCAGGTCCTTGTGATAGAGCGGTTGTTCGCGCGCCGTGTCCGTCACCTTGACCAGTTCGCGGATGGGCACCAGGTTGCCCGCGGCGCTGCGCACCGTGAGTTGCAGCAGCGCATTCAGGTCGCCCTGGCGTTCGGCCGGCAGCTGCAGGGTGGCGGCGGCGGGGTACTTGCTCTGGTCGTGCAGG
>NZ_JBFTPD010000178.1:0-708 GCF_056398305.1 Rhizobium sp. 01T444 | reverse complement strand
CGCGAATGATTGCTGCGAGTTGGCTGGGCACGTCATTCCCATTGGCCGGGTATTTGCCGTCCAGTGCCGCAGTCCCAATCGTAAAACCAGCTGCACCGGCACTCTGGACGATCGCAATTCGTTCAGGGGTGGCGATCGAGCCTGCAATGTAGACGGGCTTGGAGACTGCAGCGCAGACGGCCTTCATCAACTTGGGCACGTTCTCCGCCGAACGATATGCCAGCAGGTCCAGGCCATGCACCCCATCACGCCCTGCAATCGTCTTGGCGCTTTCGACAATTTCCTCGATGGTGCCCTCAAGCACGCTCGGGTGGCCGGTAATCCGGCCAGGGAACGGGAAGTATTGGATGCCGGTGTCCTTGATGATTGGCAGCAMGTCATCGACCCGCGTGCCACCCAGAAGAACATCAACGCCGATTTCGGCGGCTGCCTTTGCTGAAACAATTTCGCTTTCACGGTCCAGCGATACCACTTCCAGGTAGGAGGTTGCACCGCCGGCCTTGATCGCCGCATTGAGACCCTTCAGCTGCTCGAGCGGCAAGCCGATGTCCTTGAACCCGATGTGCCGCACGCCGAGGCCGAGCGCAGTTTGGAGTTGCTGCGACGCGTCCGGAACCGTGCGGTCGTTGCGCGTAAGCATGAAGATGAAACGTAGGCCCATGATGGTGGTTCCTTTCGAAGCTAGTTCGTCGTGGTTTGCGCAGCGAC
>NZ_JBFTPD010000177.1:0-708 GCF_056398305.1 Rhizobium sp. 01T444 | reverse complement strand
CTCGAGTGCGGTTCGGCGGCCTTCGCTTTCGCTTCCGGCCTGGCGGCCATCTCGACCACGCTCGAGTTGCTGGACGCCGGCTCGCACATCGTCTCGGGCGACGACGTCTATGGCGGCACCTTCCGCCTGTTCGAGCGCGTGCGCGCGCGCAGCGCGGGCCACCGCTTCAGCTTCGTCGACCTCACCGATCCGGCCGGTCTGCTCGCCGCCCTGCAGCCCGACACGCGCATGGTCTGGGTCGAAACTCCCACCAATCCGCTGCTGCGCCTGGCCGACCTGCGCGCCATCGCCGACATCTGCCGCGAGCGCAGGATCATCAGCGTGGCCGACAACACCTTCGCGAGCCCCTGGGTCCAGCGTCCGCTGGAGCTGGGCTTCGACGTGGTCGTGCACTCGACCACCAAATACCTCAACGGCCATTCGGACGTGATCGGCGGCATCGCGATCGTCGGCCGGGAGGCGCGGCACGAGCCGCTGCGCGAGCGCCTGGGCTTCCTGCAGAACGCGGTGGGCGCGATCGCCGGCCCCTTTGACAGCTTTCTCACGCTGCGCGGCGTGAAGACGCTGGCGCTGCGCATGGAGCGGCATTGCGGCAACGCGCAGGTGCTTGCGCAATGGCTCGAACAGCAGCCGCAGGTGGCGCGCGTGCACTATCCGGGCCTTCCTTCGCACCCGCAGCATGAACTGGCGAGGCGCCAGATGGAAGGC
>NZ_JBFTPD010000176.1:0-709 GCF_056398305.1 Rhizobium sp. 01T444 | reverse complement strand
GCCCGAGGCCATCGTCGTGGATGCGTACTGCAACGCGTTGGAAAGCCCGTGCCTGCGCAGTTCGCCGAAGCGGGGCGCAGCCTCCTCGATCTCTGCTGCAATCGCCGCAGGGTCGGTCGGGTCGATGTAGACCGCACCATCGCCGCCGATCTCGTTCATGGGCGCGAGGTCTGACGTGAAGACCGGGCAACCGCAGGCTTGCGCCTCGATGACAGGCCAGCCGAAGCCTTCGTGCAGGGAGGGGAAGAGCAAGGCGGTGGCGCACGAATAAAGAGCGCGCAGCTCCTCGTGGGAGATCTTCTGAACGGTGGTCACCCGGTCCGCCAGGCCGTGCCGAACTGCGATCTCTGCCAGATCAGGGGCGAGCTGGGGCCCGACGAAGAGAACTTTCTGGACCACCGCGGGTGTGCCGGTCTCGACCGCACGTCGATGCAGTGCGGCGAAAGCTTCCACGACCATGCGGCGATTCTTGCGTGGCAGGTCACCCCCTACGTGGATCAGGTACTTGTCTGCAGGCGTCAGGCCAAAACGGCGAAGGAGGGGCTCGGCCTCCCGCAGGGCAACAGGCGAGAAATCGTCATTCAGCCCATTGAGCACGGTATCGACCTTGCCTTCCTCGGCAAGGCCGAGGGCGAGGAGGGCGCGCTGGGTCAGGTGGGATGCGCAAGCCACCAGGTCGGCGCGGCCCAGGCCTCGTGAGATCAGGCGC
>NZ_JBFTPD010000175.1:0-711 GCF_056398305.1 Rhizobium sp. 01T444 | reverse complement strand
GACCAGCCAGCCCTCGTCGATGAGTTCCTTGATCAGGAGGCTGACGGTCGAGCGCGTCAGGCCGCTGCGCGCTGACAGGTCGGCGCGCGAGATGCCCGCCTGCTCCCGCAGCAGTCGCAGCAGCGACATGCGGTTGAGGTTCTTGACGAAGTGCTGGTCGCCCTTGATGGGTGCTGTGGACATTGACGGCTCTTGCCGGGTCGGGGCCGGCTGCACGCGAAGTTATGAATGCTGGTCGAATCAATGTTCCCACGGATTCGTCCCGGCGTGACGGATTCTGACCAGTTTACTGGGAGCGGCGCACAAAAACGGCCCGTCCGAGGGGTTTCGGAGCCTCTTGGCGTATTCCCTGATGACGCATGCCGCGCCATGGATCACATTTGTTCGGCCAACATACAAATGGAGACTCTGATGAACTTCCGCAAGTTCGCATCCTGCGCGGCGCTCGCCGTGAGCGCGGCCCTGGCCTGCGTGGGGGCCGCGGCCGCCGACGTCACGGTTCGCCTGATGCACGTCGACCAGAATCCCGAAGTCAGCGTGTTCTTCAACGACATCGCGCGTCGATTCGAATCCACGCACCCCGGCGTCAAGGTCGAGATCCAGTATCTCGAGAACGAGTCGTACAAGAAGAAGCTGACCACGCTGCTGCAGTCGCCCGAGCGGCCGAACGTGCTGTACAGCTGGGGCGGCGGCGTGCTGCGCGAGCAGATC
>NZ_JBFTPD010000174.1:0-712 GCF_056398305.1 Rhizobium sp. 01T444 | reverse complement strand
GAACTGCTGCACGCGCTGGCGGCCGTGCCGAACATGGACATCCGGCTGTTCAACCCCTTCTGCTGCGCGCGCGGCGGCGTCCTGGGCCGCTTCATGACCTCGCTGGGCGACCTGTCCAGGCTGGACCACCGGATGCACAACAAGCTGCTGATCGCCGACGGCGCCCTGGCCATCGTCGGCGGGCGGAACATCGCGGATGAGTACTTCACCCTGAGCCCGGGCGCGAACTTCATCGACCTCGACGCCATCGCCGCCGGCCGGGTCGTGCCGCAGCTGGGCACGATCTTCGACCGCTACTGGAACAGCCGCCAGTCCTACCCGGCCGCGTATTTCGGCGGGCGGCGCGAGCCGGATGCGGTCGCCCGCGCGCTGCTCGACAAGCTGCTGCCCCCGGGCACGGACATCCGGCTCGACCTGCCGGAGAAAGACCTGCTGGGCCGCGAGCCGGTCGGCAAGGAATTGGCGGCCAACCGCCTGAGCCTGGTGGGCGGCGTCGCCTACGCGGTGGCGGATCGCCCTTCCAAGCGGCTGGATGCGCCGGAGGTGATGGAGACCACGACCCTGATGTCGGGCGCCGTGAGCCAGATGGAGGGTGCGCGCTCCGAACTGGTCGTGACCTCGCCCTACCTCGTGCCGGGCAAGCGGGGCATGGCGGTGATGCAAAGCCTGGCGCGCAAGGACGTGAAGATGACCGTCGTCACCAACTCGCTGC
>NZ_JBFTPD010000173.1:0-715 GCF_056398305.1 Rhizobium sp. 01T444 | reverse complement strand
TCTACTGGTATCAGCTGGTCTGGGTTCCGATCACGGCGCTCCTGATCTGGATCGTCTACCGGCATGCCTACGATGAGGGAGACGAATGATGAACGGCGAAATCCACTGGACGGCGCTCGCGGTCTTCATCTTCTTCTTCGTTCTCGTCACCGTGATGGGCTTCGCGGCCTCGCGCTGGCAGACCGGCGGCAAGGCCAGGGAGGCGCATCTCGACGAGTGGGGCCTGGGCGGCCGCAACTTCGGCACCTGGATCACGTGGTTCCTCGTGGGCGGCGACTTCTACACCGCCTATACGGTGATCGCCGTTCCCGCGCTGGTCTACGCGGTCGGCGCCTATGGCTTCTTCGCGCTGCCCTACACGATCCTCGTGTACCCCATCGTCTTCTTCATCATGCCCAAGCTCTGGCACTCGGCGCAGCGCGCCGGACACGTGACGGCGGCCGACGTGGTGTACGGCCGCTATGGCAACCGCGCCCTCGAACTCGCCGTCGCGGTCACGGGCGTCTTCGCGACCATGCCCTACATCGCGCTGCAGCTGGTCGGCATGGAGGTCGTCATCAAGGCCCTGGGCCTCACGGGCGAGCTGCCGCTGGCGGCGGCCTTCGTGATTCTTGCGCTCTACACCTACTCGGCCGGCCTGCGCGCGCCGGCGCTCATCGCCTTCGTCAAGGACCTGATGATCTACATCGTGGTGCTGGTGGCGGTGGTGCTGGTG
>NZ_JBFTPD010000172.1:0-715 GCF_056398305.1 Rhizobium sp. 01T444 | reverse complement strand
ACTGTGGGCACCGCCCACGCTCTTCGGTGTGCTGGTGGTGGTCTTCGTGCTGCTGCGGGTGGCGCCGGGCGACCCGATCGCGATGATGATCGGCCCCGGCGCGACGCCCGAGGACATCCGCACGCTGCGCCAGCTCTACGGCTTCGACCGCAGCCTGCCGGCGCAGTTCATGGTCTATCTCGGCCAGGCTTCGCTCGGCCATTTCGGCCAGTCGATCACGCTCAAGCAGGACGTGCTGGCGCTGGTGGGCGCGCACCTGCCGCTCACGCTCGAGCTGTCGATGCTCGCGCTCTTCATCGCGGTGCTGATCGGCGGCGGCGCGGCGCTCGCGGCCATCGCCTGGCGCGGCAGCTTCGTCGAGCGCGGCATCGATGTCGCGACCGGCTTCGTCACCGCGATCCCGGACTTCCTGTGGGGGCTGGCGGGCATCCTGATACTGGGCGTGCTGCTGCCCGTGCTGCCGGTGTTCGGGCTGCTCGATTCCGACCTGCGCTTCGACAGCGCATCGGGCTTCGTGCTTCTTGAAAGCCTGCTGCGCGGACGCTTCGACGTCTTCGGCTCCGCGCTCTATCACCTGCTGTGGCCGGCGCTGTCGCTGGCCTTGCCGCTGGCCGCCATGATCTCGCGGGTGCTGAAGGCCTCGCTGCTCGAAGTGCTGGCACAGGACTACATCCTGATCGCGCGCGTCAAGGGCTTCAGCCCCTGGCAGGTGCTG
>NZ_JBFTPD010000171.1:0-716 GCF_056398305.1 Rhizobium sp. 01T444 | reverse complement strand
CGAAGAAATCGCACCCGCGTGCAACAGGAGACAAACAAGATGAAGAGACGTACGGCATGCATCGCCGTGATGCTGGCTGGGCTGCCCTGGCTCGCCTCGGCCGAGAATTCCGGCGCCTGGCCCAGCAGGCCGGTACGGCTGATCGTTCCGTTCTCGGCCGGCGGCGCGACCGATTCGGTCGCCCGCATCATGGCCCAGCAACTGACGCTGGTCTGGGGCCAGCCGGTGATCGTCGACAACAGGCCGGGCGCGGGCACGGTGATCGGCACCGAGGCCGTGGCCAAGGCACCGCCCGACGGCTACACGATGGGAATGGTCGTCTCGGCCCACACCATCAACCCCAGCCTGCGGCCCAACCTGCCCTACGACACGCTCAAGGATTTCGCGGCGGTCTCGCAGATCGGCATGCAACACATGGTGATCGCCGCCAACCCCGCCTTCCCGGCCAACAACATCGCCGAACTGATCGCACTGGCGAAGAAGAACCCGGGCTCCATCAGCTACGCCTCCTCGGGCGCCGGCACGGCACTGCACCTCGGCTTCGAGCTGCTGAAGGCCAAGGCCGGCGTGGACATCGGCCACGTACCGTACAAGGGAGGCGCCCCCGCGCAGCAGGACGTCATCGGCGGACAGGTCCCGCTGCTGGTCGACATCTATCACAGCACGGCGCCCTTCGTGAAGAGCGGCAAGCTGAAGATCCTCGGGCTGTTCAGCCC
>NZ_JBFTPD010000170.1:0-719 GCF_056398305.1 Rhizobium sp. 01T444 | reverse complement strand
CGTGCGCCTGCGCATCGATGTGCTGTCGGAACTGCCCGCGCTCTGGCGGCTCGCGCTGATGCGCTGGCGTGCGATGAATGCGCCACTGCGCGGCGCGACCTCCGCGGCCCACGAGTACCTGCTCTACCAGACCCTGCTCGGCACAATCGACCCCGGCGAGGTGGATGCGGACGCGCAAGAGGTGTATATCGAGCGCATCGCCGCCTACATGCGCAAGGCCGCGCGGGAGGGCAAGACGCACACGAGCTGGACGCGGAATGACGAGGCCTACGAGCGCGGACTCGAGAGCTTCGTGCGCGCGGCCCTCGCCCTGGGGGAGGAGAACCGCTTCCTGCGCGATCTGCGCGCCTTCGCCGCCGCCCTGAACTKGTACGGCGCCCTCAACGGCCTGAGCCTGACGCTGCTGAAGTACACGTCGCCCGGCGTGCCCGACCTCTACCAGGGCTGCGAGTTGATTGAGCACAGCCTGGTCGATCCGGACAACCGCCGGCCCGTGGACTACGACAAGCGCGCCGAGTGGCTCGAACAACTGCAGGCGCAGGCCGGCGCACAGCCGCTGGAGCCGATGGCGCATGCGCTGGCCCTGGCCGCAGAGAGCGGGCGCGCCAAGCTGTGGCTGGCCTGGCGCCTGCTCTCGCTGCGCAAGACGACGCCGGAACTGTTCCGCGATGGGAGCTATGAACCCCTGGAGGTGCGGGGCGCGCGGGGCGGTCACGTCG
>NZ_JBFTPD010000169.1:0-720 GCF_056398305.1 Rhizobium sp. 01T444 | reverse complement strand
CTGCAGCGACGGTAGTTCTACCGTCTGCAGACGCAAACCGCACCGAATGCCATGGACAAACCTAGCTGCGTCGTCGTCATCCTTACTTTCAATTCCGCTTCGATCATCCGGGAGACCGTGTCGCAAGCCCTGAAGGTGAGCCCGCACGTTTTCGCGGTCGACTCCCATTCATCGGACGGCACGCCCGCCATCCTCGAAGCGCTGGGCTGCACTGTCGTGCAGCGGCCGTTTTCCAACTACAGCGACCAACGCAACTGGGCCATCGCCCAGGTCGAGAAGTCCTACGACTGGCAACTGCACCTGGACGCCGACGAGGTGCTCGACGAGGAAGCGGTGGGCGAGATCAAGGCCCTGCTTTCCGGCACGCCGCGCTTCGATGCCTACCTGATCCGGCGGCGCGACTACTTCATGGGCAAGATGCTGCGTCACAGCGGCGTCAACCCCTGGCATCTGCGGCTCTTCAAGTCGGGCGTCGGGCGCTGCGAGGCCCGCCTGTACGACCAGCACTTCATCAGCCAGGCCGCCACGGGCCGCCTCAACGGCTTCATGCACGACAAGAACTCGGCCCTCCTCACCCAGTGGATCGCCAGCCACAACCGCTGGAGCGACGCCGAGGCGAAGGAAAAGCTGGGCCCGCGCGCGCTCGCCGACGATGTCCTGAAGCCGCGCCTCATGGGTGACGCCCGTGAACGCACGCGCTTCATCAAGGAGGTCTATTAC
>NZ_JBFTPD010000168.1:0-720 GCF_056398305.1 Rhizobium sp. 01T444 | reverse complement strand
GCTACGCGCTGTTCCCGCACATGGACGTGATCGAGAACGTGAGCTATGGCCTGAAGATGAGCGGCCTGCGCAAGAACGAAGCCGTCGCGCGCGCGCGCGAGGCACTCGCGGGTGTCGGCCTGGTCGGCTTCGACGAGCGCATGCCGAGCGAGCTCTCCGGCGGGCAGCAGCAGCGCGTGGCGCTGGCGCGGGCGCTCGTGCTGGAGCCGGCGGTGCTGCTGTTCGACGAGCCGCTGTCGAATCTGGACGCCCGCCTGCGGCGCGAGATGCGCGAGGAAATCCGCAACCTCCAGCAGCGGCTCCAGCTGACGGTCGCCTATGTCACGCATGACCAGAGCGAGGCGCTGGCCGTGAGCGACCAGATCATCGTGATGGACCATGGCACCATCGCGCAGCGCGGCACGCCCGAGCAGCTCTACGGCCATCCCGAGAGCGAGTTCGTGGCCGGCTTCATGGGCGAGGCGATGGTGTTTCCCGCCGTCGCGCAACCGGAGGGGCGCGTGGACCTGGGCCCGCTGACCCTGGTTCGCCGCTACGACATCGCGCCGGGCGTGGTCAAGGTGGCGGTTCGGCCGGAAGCCTGGCAGATCGGGGCGGCCATCGGCCTGCCGGCGACGCTGCGCAAGGCGGCCTACCTGGGCAGCTTTTATGAATACGTCTTCGACACCGCTCTCGGGTCGGTGTTCGTCGTGTCCTCGGACCTGTCCCGGCCCCTGGGGG
>NZ_JBFTPD010000167.1:0-721 GCF_056398305.1 Rhizobium sp. 01T444 | reverse complement strand
GTCCATGCGTGCCCGCGACCGCAAGGCGCGCATCACGCGGCGCTATCTGCCCGGGACGCTCGTGCTCGAGACCACCTTCCGCACCGCCCAGGGCGTGGCGACCGTGACCGACTTCATGCCGCGGCCGGCCTCCGACGGCATGCATGAAGTGGTGCGCATCGTGCGCGGCGTGCGGGGCACGGCGGCCATGCATACCRAACTTCGCATCCGCTTCAACTATGGCGAATGGTGCCCGTGGGTGGAGCGGCGCGAAGGCGCGGTCTACGCGGTCGCGGGGCCGGATGGGGTTCGCGTCACCTCGGGCGTGGAATTGATCAACGAGAACTTCGCGAGCACCGCGGACTTCACGGTCACGGCCGGGCAAGCCATCGCTTTCTGCCTCGAGTGGTTTCCCTCGCACCAGACGCCGCCGGTCACGCGCGACGCCCATGCGCTGCTGGCCCGCACCGCCGGGGAATGGTGCGAATGGACCGACCGCTGCGGCTACGACGGCGAGTATCGCGAGGCCGTCACGCGCTCGCTGCTGACGCTCAAGGCCCTCACCTACGAGCCCTCCGGCGGCATCGTCGCCGCGCCCACCACCTCGCTGCCCGAGCATCCGGGCGGCGAGCGCAACTGGGACTATCGCTTCTGCTGGCTGCGCGACGCGGCGCTGACGCTCTATGCGCTGATCGGATCGGGCTACATCGAAGAGGCCAGCGACTGGCGCTGGTGGCTGATG
>NZ_JBFTPD010000166.1:0-723 GCF_056398305.1 Rhizobium sp. 01T444 | reverse complement strand
TCGGCGATGAGTTGCAGGACGCTGTATTCGTTGTGTGCGGGTAGCACGATGCTGTGCCTGGCCGACCGGGGATTCTTAGGCTTCGAGATGTGGCGCGAGGCGCTCGCCACGCAGGTACAGCTGCTGTGGAGGACCCGCAAGAMCATGCGCTTTTCCTGCGAGCGGCGACTGGCCGATGGCTCCTACCTGAGTCGCATCTATCCGTCCGAGCGCGATCGCCGACACCAGACCAACGCAATTGTCTTGCGCGTGATCGAGTACCGCCTGGAGGGCGTGGCCGGAGCCGAGCCGATCTATCGCCTGGTCACCAGCGTGCGGAACGCACAACAAGCCCTCGCCCAGGAGCCGGCCGCGCTGTACCACGAGCGCTGGGAGATCGAAGCAGCCCTGGACGAACTCAAGACCCACCTGCGCGGGGCCCGGATCGTCTTGCGAAGCAAGACCCCGGACCTGGTGTGCCAGGAGTTCTACGGGCTCCTGATGACCCGCTTCGCGGTGCGCGCGCTGATGCACGAGGCGGGGCTACAGGCGAATGTGGATCCCGACCGGCTGTCCCGCAAACTCCCCGCCTTCAACGCTATTCCCCCCTGTGCAGAGGAAAGCGTTCCATGAGGGCGTGCTTGAGGAGATCTTGCAGGAGCGCGTTGCCAGGCGTAGCGGGCGTCGCAATCCGCGCGGCGTCAAACGAAAGATGAGCAACTGGCCGCTTCGACGACGTCATGC
>NZ_JBFTPD010000165.1:0-724 GCF_056398305.1 Rhizobium sp. 01T444 | reverse complement strand
CTCGGAGAGCTGGCTGTTGGTCTGCTCCAGTTCTGCCTGCTGGTTCTCCAGCGTGGCCTGCGAGACGCGCAGCGCGCGCGATTGTTCCTCCAGTTCCTCGTTGGCGGTGCGCAGCTCTTCCTGCTGGACCTGCAGCTCCTCGTTGAGCTGCTGGGTCTCGGCCAGCACCTCCTGCAGCTGTTCACGGTAGCGCACGGCCGCGATCGAGGTTCCGATGTTGCCGGCCACGAGCTGGAGCAGTTCGGCCGCGCGCCCCTCCGGCGGGCGCAACAGGCCGAGCTCGACCACGCCGTTGACGATGCCGTCGTTGGTCGCCGGCAGCAGCACCGCGGCGGCCGGGGTCATCTCGCCCAAACCGGAGTTCACCTTGAGGTACTCGGCCGTCACCGGCGCCACCACCAACATCCGCTTCTGGACCGCGGCCTGGCCGACCAGGCCCTCGTTGGGCGAGAAGACCTGGGGCGAGGACTCGGCCGCGCCGGAGAAGCCGTAGCTGGCGACACGGCGCAGCGCGCCATGGCGTTCGCGCACGTACATCGCGCCGACGGCGCTGCCGAGCTGGCGCGAGAAGAAGGCCAGCACCTTGCGGCCCAGCTCCTGCGCGCTGAGCTCCCCCACCAGCTCCCCGCTCAGCTCGGTCTGGGCGCCGCGCAGCCAGGCCTGTTGCTGCAGGGTCTCGGAATGCATCGCCTGCTCCTGGAGCACGGCGTCATAGCTCCCGGAC
>NZ_JBFTPD010000164.1:0-726 GCF_056398305.1 Rhizobium sp. 01T444 | reverse complement strand
GCAATGTGACGTACGCCATCCCGACAATGGCCTTCGTTGATTTCGACGGCGCACGCCTTTCGCCGCTCTGGGGCGTGCCCCTTACCGGCATCCCACTGTCGATCGCCTTAAGGCCGCTGCTGGCACCGTCGGGGTATGCCGACAATCAATTCGGCTGGGGGCTGATGGCCGAGGTGGCRAAACTGYTCGCWGGCATCTTCCTGACCATCATCCCGGTRATCGCRATGCTCAAGGCGGGCGCCAACGGGCCCTTCGGWGYCGTCGTCTCGGCMGTSACRCGGCCTGASGGCCAGCCGGACCCGGCGATGTACTTCTGGGCCACCGGCATCCTGAGCTCSTTTCTCGACAATGCGCCGACCTACCTGGTCTTCTTCAAYACAGCCGGCGGCGACCCGCARGCACTGCCGAGCATCTACGCCGTCATGCTGGCCGGCATTTTTTCTGGCGCCGTCGTCATGGGCGCCAACASCTRCTGCGGCAACGCCCCCAACCTGATGGTCAAGGCCATCGCGGAAAGCCGCGGCGTGCGCATGCCGAGCTTCTTCGGCTACATGCTGTGGTCGGGTGCCATTCTGGTGCCGCTGTWCGTCCTCTCCACCTTCATCTTCTTCCGTTGATCATGAGCAAACTCAAAGTTCTCGTCACCCGTTCAGTCTTTCCCGAAACCATCGCCCGCCTACAAGAGCACTTCGAGGTGGAATCCAACCCGAGCGACGAGGTCTGGAG
>NZ_JBFTPD010000163.1:0-728 GCF_056398305.1 Rhizobium sp. 01T444 | reverse complement strand
ATCCTGCGCAATGCGGCCCAGGCGTCGGCCTTTTTCCCGGCAGCTTGGGCCTGCACGCCGAAGTGAGCCATGACGATGCGATCGATCGATGGACGCGGCCGCGCCACATAGCCTGGAAACATCGGCACATAGTCATCCCCGATGGCCCGGTCTCGCGTGCGGGGACACCTCAGATGAGGTGCGATGGCTAACTCCATGTTCATGACTCCTTTTCGTGGTTAGGCGGATGGGCGAAAACGTCGGAATCCGACGAGCGACAGAAGGCGACACAGTGCGTAAAGAGCGCCTTCCATGAGCAAGACCGACGCGTGCATGGTGGGCAGTGCGCGCAGGATGGGCTTCACCGCGGCCGGCCTGGCGCCGGGACCATGAAGGCGGAACATGCCCGGRCAGAGGAATGAGAAATTGACCTTGTACCAAAGCGCAATGTCCGAAAGGAAGAGGCGCCATTGCCTTGGCTGCACCCCTATCTTTCTCGCGAGACCGGAAAGATAGGGGTAGTAGTCGACAAGGTGGGACACGCGCTCGAAATCCTGGGGAAAAAGCGCTCGGGCCAGGGCCTGCTGGCTGCGAATGCTTTCCGCCATCTCCTCGGGCTGCGGCAATGACATCCTTGTCGACGCCAATGGCGCGCAGGTCGTCGATCAATAGCTGCCAGTGCGTGCCATCGACCTTGGCATGCGCATTGATGGCGCGCTCGAAATCCGAGCTGGGGGTCGGGTAGACGT
>NZ_JBFTPD010000162.1:0-728 GCF_056398305.1 Rhizobium sp. 01T444 | reverse complement strand
CCATCCTGGCAAGCACCGCGCGTCCTCGACGGGAAAGCACTGATGGCTCACGGTGTTCCCATCAAGTCCGCCGAGGAACTCGAGATGGCACGGCGGGCCGCCCTGCTTGCTGCCGAGGTTCTGAGTATGGTCGAGCCCTACGTCGTGCCCGGGGTGAGCACGGAGACGCTCGACCGCATCTGCCACGAACACATCGTGAATGTCCAGGGCGCCATTCCAGCCAACGTGGGGTATCAGGGGTATCCGAAGACCATCCTTACCTCCGTCAATCAGGTGGTCTGCCACGGCATCCCCTCTCTAACCAAGATTCTGAAGAAGGGAGACATCATCAACATCGATGTCGCCGTCATCAAGGATGGCTGGTTCGGTGACACCAGTCGCATGTACTTCGTCGGAGCCCCTAGCGTGCTGGGCCGGCGCTTGGTGGAGACGACGTACGAAGCCATGTTGGCCGGCATCCGGCAGGTCAGACCTGGCGCGACGCTGGGCGATGTTGGCCACGCCATCCAGTCGGTCGCTCAGCGGGAGCATTTCAGCGTGGTGCGCGAATACTGCGGGCACGGCATCGGGCAGGTCTATCACGATGAGCCGCAAGTGCTGCACTATGGGCGGCGCGGAGAAGGCCTCGAGCTGGAGCCGGGGATGGTTTTCACCATCGAACCGATGCTCAACGCCGGCAAGCGCGAAACAAGGCAATTGCCCGACGGGTGGACTGTCGTGACCAAGGA
>NZ_JBFTPD010000161.1:0-745 GCF_056398305.1 Rhizobium sp. 01T444 | reverse complement strand
GGCATCAAGGTGATCGACCTCGTGTGCCCGTTCGCCAAGGGCGGCAAGGTGGGCCTGTTCGGCGGCGCCGGCGTCGGCAAGACCGTGAACATGATGGAACTCATCAACAACATCGCCAAGGCGCACTCGGGCCTGTCCGTGTTCGCCGGCGTGGGCGAGCGCACTCGCGAGGGGAACGACTTCTATCACGAGATGGCCGATTCCGGCGTCGTGAACCTCGAGAAGCTCGAAGACTCGAAGGTGGCCATGGTCTACGGCCAGATGAACGAGCCCCCGGGCAACCGTCTGCGCGTGGCGCTGACCGGCCTGACCATCGCCGAGTCCTTCCGTGACGAAGGCCGCGACGTGCTCTTCTTCGTGGACAACATCTATCGCTACACGCTGGCCGGTACCGAGGTGTCCGCGCTGCTGGGCCGCATGCCTTCCGCCGTGGGCTACCAGCCGACGCTGGCCGAAGAAATGGGCCGCCTGCAGGAACGCATCACCTCGACCAAGGTCGGCTCGATCACCTCGATCCAGGCCGTGTACGTGCCGGCGGATGACTTGACCGACCCGTCGCCCGCCACCACCTTCGCCCACCTGGACTCGACCGTGGTGCTGTCGCGCGACATCGCGTCGCTCGGTATCTACCCCGCGGTGGACCCGCTGGACTCGACCTCGCGCCAGCTCGACCCGAACGTGGTCGGCGAAGAGCACTACAACGTGGCCCGCGCGGTGCAGGGCACGCTGCAGCGGTACAAGGAAC
>NZ_JBFTPD010000160.1:0-746 GCF_056398305.1 Rhizobium sp. 01T444 | reverse complement strand
CACGCGCAGGGCCCGGCACAAAGATCATCTGCAAGGGCAACTTGGCACAGATTGACACGCCTTATCTTACCGAGGGCTCATCAGGTCTCACCTTTGCGGTCGACAAATTCAAGGGCTGGCCGCACGGCGGACACAACACCTTGGCCCGCGGTGAGCGTTCCCGGCTTGCGGATTTCGCCAGCGACGTGTTGTAGCAGCAGGCTGGGTGCGGATCTGCGTTTCTGCGCGATGCAAGAAGGCTGCTGACAGGACGCTGTCAGTAGGCCTCGCGCAGCATGGAGGGCATGAACCGCAGAAACTGGGTCGCAGTCGCCAGCGCAGACCACGCACGCCGTGGACGGGACCACCCCGGCAGGGGCTTCATGCAGACTGGCCATGGCAAGCTGGCCCCGCTCAAGCGCGTTGCGCACGGCGATCGTGTTGTCTACTATGCGCCGACCACGGTATTCGAGAGCGGCGAGAAACTGCAGCGCTTCGTGTCCGTCGGTATCGTTCAGGGCGCTGAACCGTACGCATTCGATATGGGAGATGGCTTCGTGCCTTGGCGGCGCGACGTCTGCTATGTGCCCGCCCAAGAAACGCCGATCCTGGCGCTGCTCGATCAACTCAACTTCATTGAAGATTCGAAGCGCTGGGGCTACAAGTTCCGCTTCGGACTGTTCGAAATCGACGACCACGACCTCCGCCTGATCGCCCGCGCCATGAATGCGAGCACAGATGCGCTCGACCTTTGATCTCTCCACAGG
>NZ_JBFTPD010000159.1:0-746 GCF_056398305.1 Rhizobium sp. 01T444 | reverse complement strand
GACGTGCGCCATGCCTTTGCGTCCGCTTCGATGCGGTCGCGGCGTGCTGCCGCTTTCGCGGACGCGCCGCAGCGCTCCAGCGCTTGGCGCAATGCATGCAGGAAGGGCACGGTGGCCGCCGTGAGCGTGAGGTCGGAGCGGAAGCCACGCAGCGGCAGGCCGCTGAACAGCGGGTCGGTGCCCACGTGCGCCACGAAAGCCTCGGTTCGGGGCTCTGCCTTCGACGGGATCCACGGCACGTCGCTTTCGAGCGCCAGCAGCATGTCGGCGCGGCGCACCGCCGCCGAAGGCTCGTGACCGAGGTGCAAGGGGTGCGCGGAGCGGACGTTCACGAAGTGGCCCATGCTCTCGGCCACGCCGATGCCGAAGTCCAGCGTGAGCTGCTCCAGCAAATCCACCGCCGCCGTGTCGGCGCCTGCCGAACTGGTGACGATCACCGGGTACTGCGCCGCGGCAATCGCTTGCGCGATCCGATCGACCGCGCCTGGATCAGGGTAAGGCACGGTAGGCGCCGGCTGCGGCGGTACCTTCCGCTCCGCGGCAGCGGGCTGGGCCAACACTTCACGGGGCAGCGTTAGGTAAATCGGGCCGCGCGGCTGGGCCATCGATAGCGCGAGTCCCCGGTCCACCACTTCCTCGAGGTTGCGGCCATCGCGCAGCTCGTAGTCCCACTTGACCAGTTCGCGTGCCATGCCGGCCTGGTCGTACATCTCCTGCGCCCAGTGAATCGGGCTGTTGCGCGAGCC
>NZ_JBFTPD010000158.1:0-746 GCF_056398305.1 Rhizobium sp. 01T444 | reverse complement strand
AGACCGGCCTCGACCGCAAGCTCATCTCGCTCACCGAGGAGCACGAAATCCGCAGCTGGACCGAGTCGCTCGGCGTCACCGAGGAGGAACTGCGCCAGGCGGTGGCCGCGGTGGGCCACTCGGCCGACAAGGTGCGCGAGCACCTGCGCAAGAAATGACCACCAGGACGCCRCCGCCGAAGCTGGGCACCGACCCGCCCTTCAAGGACGCTACGCAGCGCCTCATCGACTCGGTCAAGGGCCGCACGAGCAAGGCGATCAAGCGCGCGCCGCGCGTGGCCGCCCCGCGCAAGCGGCCGGAGCACTAGGGCGCGCCCTGCCCCAGCTCTTCGATCAGGGTCCCCGGTGCGATGATCGGTCCCGCCACGAAGATCTCAACAGGGCTGAGTCTCAGCAAGCTCTTCGCCTCCTCGATCGTGCCTGTGAGCCACTGGTCGACGTCGGCCAGCTCGATCGCGATGACGCTGCGCTTGTCCTGTTTGTCGGCCGCCAGCTTCGGATCGGGCTTGTGCATGCGTTTCCACAACGGATGCGCGTCGGCGTTCAGCGTGAGCATCGTGTACGACTCGACCTGTTCCCCTGTCGTCTTGTCCCTCCAGACGTTCCAGAGCCCGGCCAGGCCCCACGGCGCCCCGTCCGCGCGCCGGAACTGCCACCAGACGTTCTTCCCGCTCTCCCAGTTCGGCTCGTCGAATCTGGCGGCCGGGATGATGCAGCGCTGGCCTTGCGCCCACGGGTGCTTGTAGG
>NZ_JBFTPD010000157.1:0-746 GCF_056398305.1 Rhizobium sp. 01T444 | reverse complement strand
GTCGTGGACTCGCCCGAACCCTTCATCGTGCCTATCGCGCACTACGACGGCACCGACCGCGTGCACGCATCGAACGAGCCTCTGCGCACGATCAAGGCCAGCACCAAGGGCGGCGAGTTCGCGCTGGCGGTGCCGACGCTCATTCAGACAGGCTACGGCGAGCGGCCGGGGCAGGCGCCGCGCGTGCCAGGCCTTGAGAAGCCACTGGGTACTGCAGTCGATGGCCAGAAGCATGCGTTGGTGACTGCATTCCTGGCGCAGCACAACACCGGCAACGACGGTCACGACGCACGCAAGCCCGTATCCACGATCGTGGGGAAGGGCTGCACGCAGGGCCTTGTCACCGCGCACATCACGAAGTTCCGCACGGGCAGCACCGGGCATCCCGCCAACGAGCCGTTGCACACCGTGACGGCCAGCAGTTTCGTGAAGCGGCCTGGTGGGTCCGTGCCGCTCGGCGTGGTCAGCAGCAATCTCGTGAAGTTGCGCGGCACCAGCACCGCTCAGGCCGTCGATGAACCGCTGCACACGGTCAGCGCGCAGGGGACGCACTTTGCCGAGGTCCGCGCCTTCCTCATCAAGTACTACGGCACCGATCAAGCGCCCGAGCTGGACGAGCCGCTGCATACCGTCACCACGAAGCATCGCTTCGGTCTCGTGACCGTGCGCGGCGAGGAATACGCGATCGTGGACATCGGCTTGCGCATGCTGACGCCCCGTGAGCTGTACCGCGCGCAGGGGTTCCC
>NZ_JBFTPD010000156.1:0-750 GCF_056398305.1 Rhizobium sp. 01T444 | reverse complement strand
AGCATATCCTTGCCGCTGTCGAGCTTGATGAAGGTGACGGAGCGCACCTGCGTGCGGATGGCGGTGCCGTCCTTGTAGACGTTCAGCGGCGACAGCGGATTGTTGGTGGCCCAGAGGGCGGCCCACTCCTGGTTCAGGCGGGGGGAGTTCTGCGCGGAGACCATTTCGTAGTCGGCCTCCGCGGTGCCGTAGAAGTAGCGCTCCCTGGCGATAACGTAGTTCTGCAGCAGGTTGCGGGTGACGACCTGCTCGACGTCGGTGGTGCCCTGGTAGGTCGGGACGATGTCCACGATGCCGCTGCTGCTGTCCACGCGGATGACCACGGGAACAGGCTGCTTCAGGGGCGTGAGCCCGGTGACGGCGGCAACCGCCAGGAGCGCGGTCGCGGCCGCTATGCCCGCGACGATCCAGGCGATCCTGGCCGAGCGCTCCGCGCGGCGAGCGCGGTCAAGCTCCCAGCTCTGGGCCTCCTTGAGGTACTTCTCAAGCGCGGGGTCCCGGTTCATGAGGCGCTCCAGAAGTCGCCGAGGACGGGTTGATGGGCGTAAGCGGGCCTTGGCTCTCCGGCGGCAGGGGCGGGCGGGTGCCGCATGCCGCCAGAAGCAGGGCCAGTGCGAGAGAAAGGCAGGACTTCACGAGGGCACTCCCGGCCTATTGGCGATGCGCGAGGTTGGGCATGGCCTGCTCCCTGGGGATCACGGCGCCGCCGCGACGCCGCGAAGCTCCGATGCCGGCGACCGATGCCACCCC
>NZ_JBFTPD010000155.1:0-751 GCF_056398305.1 Rhizobium sp. 01T444 | reverse complement strand
GTTCAGATATCGTCTGCGAGGCCATGCAGTTCTATCGGCCGCCGGATGGCCGGGGAACAGGGCAAGAGCGCAAAAAATCTGCCGCGTGGCGTCGATCAGCGCCTTGCAGGCAGCGGCAACGGACGGCCCGGCGTCGCCGGAATCAGCTCGCCGAGGGTTGAATGTCTGCGCACGCTGCGCCGGATCATCCGATGCGACGGATCGATAAGCACTTCAGCCGCCCTGCAAGGGCCGCGAGACTCTTCGCGGCACGTCGAACCAGAACGAGGAGTGCCTCCAGGGTGCGGCACGCGAAATCGGCGGGTAGGCAGCGATCAGCACCTCATGGCTTCGTGCGATCTCCTGCCAGTCGCCCGGGTCGAACAGGTCGACGCGATTGCGCAGGCCGCGGCCGACGAGCGACGATAGCGAGTAATCCTTCCAGGAGGCGTAGTGGGTCCTCGCCTCCCGCTGGAGGCGCGCAAGTGCGCTTTCGGCGAATTCGCGCGTCACATAGCCCAGCGTGAAGCCCAGGCGCAGGAGATAGGACGCCTGTTGAATGTCCCAGGCCATCATGTTGAGGTGTCGGCCGCCAATCTCGCGTGGCCTGATGATGCCGGCGTCAACCGACAAGAACACGCAGACATCCAGCAGAGCGGCATAGGCCTCCGTGTCGACGGGCGCCCGATGGACCCACGCCGCATACGCGCCCTGCTCCTCCATCGAGCTTCCGCCCAGCCGCGCAAGGCGATGCTCGAGAACGCGGTGGAAG
>NZ_JBFTPD010000154.1:0-751 GCF_056398305.1 Rhizobium sp. 01T444 | reverse complement strand
ATCATCACCAGCGCCCGATCCAGCGAAGTGCACCGGATCCTCGGCCTGGAACTGGGCGCGGACGACTACCTGGCCAAGCCCTTCTCGGTGCTCGAACTGGTCGCGCGCGTGCGGGCGCTGCTGCGCCGCACCGAAGCCATGGCGCGCAATGCGCGCATGGAGTCGGGCCGGATCGACCTGGACCGGCTGTGCATCGATCCGCTGGCGCGCGAGGTGCAGGTCGATGGCAAGGCCGTCGAGCTGACGCCGCGCGAGTTCGATCTGCTCTACTTCTTCGCCCGGCATCCGGGCAAGGTGTTCTCGCGCCTCGACCTGCTCAATCAGGTCTGGGGCTACCAGCACGACGGCTACGAGCACACGGTGAACACGCACATCAACCGCCTGCGCCTGAAGATCGAAGCCGACCCGGCCGAACCGCGCCGCATCCTGACGGTCTGGGGGCGCGGCTACAAGCTGTCGGCGCCCACAGCCGACGAGGCGCCGCCATGAGCTTTCGCTCGGCATCCTTGTCGCGGCGCCTTTCCGCCGTGTTCGCTGTGCTGCTGCTCGCCTGCTGCGGCGCGTCGGCCTGGCTGCAGATGCGGGCCAGCGGCGAACACGAGCAGGAGGTGACGCAGCGCCTCTCCCTCGGCCTGGCCGCCCACATCGCCGAGAACTCCACGCTGATGGAGCGCGGCGGGCTCAACGAGCCGGCGGTGCGCGATCTCTTCGACAAGCTGATGGCGGTCAATCCCAGCGTCGAGGTCTACCT
>NZ_JBFTPD010000153.1:0-753 GCF_056398305.1 Rhizobium sp. 01T444 | reverse complement strand
GCCGCCGGCGCGAGGACTTCCTCGGGGTCTACGGGCCGCTGTCGATGGTCATGCTCTTCGCCCTGTGGGCCGCCTCCCTGATCGTCGGTTTCGGGCTGATGCAATGGGCGGTGGAGGATCTCGTCTCCGGCACCCGCGCCGTGTCGCTGGTCAGCCAGATCATCGTCAGCGGCGACGCCTTCTTCACGCTCGGCTATGGCGACGTCGTGCCGCAGCATTCGCTGTCGCGCATGCTGGTCATCCTCGAAGCCGGCACCGGCTTCGGCTTCATCGCGCTGACCATCGGCTACCTGCCCGTGCTCTACCAGCATTTCACCCGGCGCGACCTCCAGCTCATCGAGTTCTCCGCGCGCGCCGGCTCGCCGCCGACCGCCGCCGCGCTGCTCGGCTGGCACGTGCATGGCAGCCCCGAGGCGCTCGAACGCTGGCTGTGGGAGTGGGAGATCTGGGCCAGCGACCTGATCGAGAGCCACGCCGTCTACCCGATGCTGGCGTACTACCGCTCGCAGCACGAGGGCCATTCATGGCTGGGCTCCCTGGCCGTGGTGCTGGACGTGTGCACGCTGCTCATTGCCGGGGCCGACGACGCGCGGCGCCACCAGGCCACCGCCACCTTCTCGGCCCTGAGGCGCATCCTCGACGAGGCCAGCGAGGCGCTGCGCGTGGCGCCCGTGCCCCAGGTCTCCACCCGCCGGATGGACGCCGAGGCGCTGCGGCTTCTGACACCCACGATCCGCCGCATCCTGCCGAACT
>NZ_JBFTPD010000152.1:0-756 GCF_056398305.1 Rhizobium sp. 01T444 | reverse complement strand
TCGTTGATCTGCGTGGCCGCCTGGAAGATGCTGATGACCAGGCCGATGATCAGCGCCACCAGCAGCAGGGGCGCGCCCAGCAGCAGCGAAATCTCGATGGCCCGGTAGCCCATGGTCATGACGGTTTCGGGGGTCATTCGGATTCTCCGCAAGCTATTGGTAGAAGCTCTGGGCCAGCGCGCCGATCAGCAACTGCCAGCCGTCGGCCAGCACGAAGAGCATCAGCTTGAAGGGCAGGGCGATGGTGGCCGGCGGCACCATCATCATGCCCATGGACATCAGCACGCTCGCCACCACCAGGTCGATGATCAGGAACGGAATGAAGATGGTGAAGCCGATCTGGAACGCCGTCTTGAGCTCGCTGATCACGAAGGAAGGCAGCAGGATGCGCAGCGGCACGTCTTCCGGCCCCTGCATGTCGGGCACCTTGGCCAGCTTCGCGAACAGCGCGAGGTCGCTCTCGCGCGTCTGCTTGAGCATGAAGGTCTTGAAGGGCGCGATGCCGAGATCGAGCGCCTTTTCGGCGCTGATCTTGTTCTCAGAGAAGGGCTTGTAGGCCTCGCTGTAGGCCTTGTCGAGCACGGGCGACATCACGAAGAAGGTCAGGAAGAGCGACAGCCCCACCAGCACCTGGTTGGGCGGCGATGACTGCGTGCCGATAGCCGTGCGCATCAGGCCCAGCACGATCAGGATGCGCGTGAAGCTGGTCATCGACAGCAGCAGCGCGGGCAGGAAGGACAGCGAGGTCAGCAGCAC
>NZ_JBFTPD010000151.1:0-756 GCF_056398305.1 Rhizobium sp. 01T444 | reverse complement strand
GCATTGGCCTGGGCGACAGCCTCACGGCCGCGCCGATCCAGGCCGAGACGATGCGCAACCTCTACGACGGCGTGCCCCTCGACGAGGTCTACAAGGCATCGATCCTGGCGGCCCGCACGCTGATCGAGAAGGACCCCGACTACACCTTCGCCACCGCCCGCCTGCTGCTGCACACGATCTTCAAGGAGGTGATCGGCCGCGAAGTGCCGCTGGCCGAGCGCGCCCAGGCCTACGCCGACTATTTCCCCCAGTTCATCAAGAAGGGTGTGGAGAACGAGCTGCTCGACGAGCGCCTGCTGCAGTACGACCTGGCCCGCCTGGGCGCCGCTCTCAAGCCGCAACGCGACCTGCAATTCGACTACCTCGGCCTGCAGACGCTCTACGACCGCTACTTCCTGCACGTGCGCAAGTCACGCATCGAACTGCCGCAGGCATTCTTCATGCGCGTCTCCATGGGCCTTGCATTGAACGAGATCGACCGCGAAGCTCGCGCGATCGAGTTCTACGAGGTTCTTTCGTCCTTCGATTTCATGTCGAGCACGCCGACGCTGTTCAACAGCGGCACCCTGCGCTCGCAGCTGTCGAGCTGCTACCTGACCACCGTGCCGGACGACCTCGACGGCATCTACGAGTCGATCAAGGAAAACGCCCTGCTCTCCAAGTTCGCAGGCGGCCTGGGCAACGACTGGACGCGCGTGCGCGCGCTCGGCAGCCACATCAAGGGCACCAACGGCGAGTCGCAGGGCGTCGTGCCCT
>NZ_JBFTPD010000150.1:0-763 GCF_056398305.1 Rhizobium sp. 01T444 | reverse complement strand
CACAAATGCCCGCACGCACGACATCATCCGCTCGGGTTTTGATCGGAGCCCGATGTTCACCGGGAAGATCGACGGCGTCGGCCCGCGCTACTGCCCGAGCGTCGAAGACAAGATCAATCGCTTTGCCGACAAGGAAAGCCACCAGATCTTTCTGGAGCCCGAAGGGCTGACGACCAACGAGTACTACCCGAACGGAATTTCCACCAGCTTGCCTTTCGACATCCAGTATCAGCTGGTGCGGTCGATGGCGGGCCTGGAGCACGCGCATATCCTGCGCCCCGGCTACGCCATCGAGTACGACTACTTCGATCCCCGCGAACTCAAGAGTAGTTTCGAGACGCGCGCGATCCAGGGGCTCTTCTTTGCGGGACAGATCAACGGCACCACCGGCTACGAAGAGGCGGCAGCCCAGGGCTTGTTTGCCGGCATCAACGCTGCGCTGCAATGCCGCGGAGAAGAGGCATGGTTGCCGCGCCGCGACGAAGCCTACCTCGGTGTGCTGGTGGACGACCTGATCACCAAGGGTGTGACGGAGCCTTACCGGATGTTCACCAGCAGGGCTGAATTTCGCCTGCAGCTGCGGGAAGACAACGCTGACATGCGGCTCACGGAAGCAGGGCGGAAGTTGGGCTTGGTTGACGACGCCCGCTGGGATGCGTTCTCGCGCAAGCGCGATGTTGTTTCACGTGAAACAGAGCGGCTACGTTCCATCTGGGTGAATCCCCGGAACCTTCCGCCCGCGGAGTCTGAGCGTGTCCTGGGC
>NZ_JBFTPD010000149.1:0-768 GCF_056398305.1 Rhizobium sp. 01T444 | reverse complement strand
GTGGATCCGCTTCCCGCGCGTGGTGTGCCAGAGCTGGGTGCATCACAACGGCCGTGCGCCGGTCGTGCTGATGGGCGACGCGGCGCACACCGCGCACTTCTCGATCGGCTCGGGCACCAAGCTCGCGCTCGAGGATTCGATCGAACTCGCGCGCTGCATCCAGAACAAGCCCGGCGACCTCGCCGGCGCGCTGCAGGACTACGAGGCGGTGCGCAGCATCGAGGTGCTGCGCATCCAGAACGCCGCGCGAAACTCCACCGAAAGGTTCGAGAACGTCGAGCGCTACGTCAACCTGCCGCCCGAGCAGATCGCCTATTCGCTGCTCACCCGCAGCCAGCGCATCAGCCATGAGAACCTGCGCCTGCGCGACAAGGCCTATGTCGAGTCCTACGAGGACTGGATGGCCGAGCGCTCGGGCGTGCGCCGCATTGCCGCGCAGTTGCCGATTCCGCCCATGTTCACGCCCTTCACCGTGCGTGGCGTGACGCTGAAGAACCGGGTCGTGGTCTCGCCGATGGCGCAGTACTCCTGCGTCGACGGCCTGCCGGCCGACTATCACCTGGTGCACCTGGGAGCGCGCGCCATGGGCGGCGCGGCCATGGTCGTCGCCGAGATGACCTGCACCTCGCCCGATGCCCGCATCACCCCCGGCTGCCCCGGCCTGTGGAACACCGAGCAACGCGACGGCTGGAAGCGCATCGTCGATTTCGTGCATGCCAATTCCGACGCCAAGATCGCATTGCAGCTCGGCCATGCCGGCGCCAAGGG
>NZ_JBFTPD010000148.1:0-772 GCF_056398305.1 Rhizobium sp. 01T444 | reverse complement strand
CCCCTGCGACGGCGCATGCCTGGGCGATGCCGTTGCCCATCGTTCCCGCGCCAATGATGCCGACCGTCTGGATAGCCATGAGAAATGCTCCTTGAAGTGGAAAAAGTGGAATTCGCAGGATTGTGGAACAGCGCGCATCCCGGATCCGTTGCCGCTGGCGACAGCGTGCTTGATTTACAGTGCCGCGTACCCCTTCTTTCCACGGACTTCCACGGACCCACGCCATGACCACCCTCGGCACGCCTCTTTCCCCCACCGCCACCCGTGTGATGCTGCTCGGCTCCGGCGAACTCGGCAAGGAGGTGCTGATCGCGCTGCAGCGCCTGGGCGTGGAGACCATCGCGGTCGACCGCTACGAGAAYGCCCCCGGCCAGCAGGTGGCGCACCACGCCCGCACCATCACCATGAGCGACTCCGCGCAGCTCAAGTCGCTGATCGAAGCCGAGAAGCCCCACCTGGTGGTGCCGGAGATCGAGGCCATCGCCACGCCGATGCTGCAGCAGCTCGAGGACGCCGGCGTGGTCCGCGTCATCCCGACCGCGCGCGCCGCGCGCCTGACGATGGACCGGGAAGGCATCCGTCGCCTCGCCGCCGAGACCCTGGGCGTTCCGACCAGTCCCTACAAGTTCTGCGATTCGCTGGCCGAGCTGCAGGCTGCGATCGACGCCGGCATCGGCTACCCCTGCATCGTCAAGCCGGTGATGAGCAGCTCGGGCAAGGGCCAGAGCAGGATCGACGGGCCGGCCGACGTGAAAAAGGCCTGGGACTACGC
>NZ_JBFTPD010000147.1:0-773 GCF_056398305.1 Rhizobium sp. 01T444 | reverse complement strand
GGCAAGGAGAATGGAAATGCAGCACGCAACGTGGATCGCCCAGGCCAGGGAGCACTGGAAGGAGCACCTTCCGAAGATGTACGCCCGGCTGGAGAAGGCGGGCAAGCTGGAGAAGGCGCTGACGGACGCCGCGGACGCGACGGCGGCGGGGATGCGCGTGCTGACGACGCAGGGCGCGACCTGGCAGGAAGCGTGGGAGCAGGTTCGGGAGACGTATCTGTTCCTGCCGGAGGAACCCGAGCAGCAGCCCCGGATGCGAAGAAGCCAAGGCTACCTAGCGCACCGCGAGCTGATGCAGGCAAAGTCGGACTTCGACCCCAACAAGCGGGACTGAACCTTGAAACGGGGCCGAATGAGGCCCCCAACGCGCCCCCGATCGCGGCGCCGCAGATCAAGGCCGAAGACTTCACCATCGAGGATGACCTCGGCCTGGGCGAAGGTGGCCAGAAGACCAAGTACCGCAACAATGTCGCCGCGATTCGGCTGCTCGCCGACCTCGAGGCCTCCGGCCGACTGGCGACTCCTGAAGAGCAGAAGGTTCTCGCCAAGTACGTCGGCTGGGGCGGCCTGCCGCAGGCCTTCGACCCGAAGAATGCCGACTGGGCCAAGGAGCACGCCGAACTCACGTCCCTCCTGAGCCCGGAGGATCTGGCCGACGCGCGGCGCTCGACCAGGTATGCGCACTACACGTCGCGCCCCATCATCGTCGACGGGATCTACGCCGCGCTGCGCCGCTTCGGCTTCAGTGGCGGCAAGACCCTGGAGGCCGGCGC
>NZ_JBFTPD010000146.1:0-775 GCF_056398305.1 Rhizobium sp. 01T444 | reverse complement strand
GAATGAAGATCGCCAGGCCATGGCCGACACGGTGCTCGCGCTCCTGCGCACGATCGCGCCCGAGATCGAACCCGCGGAGATCGACTGGCGGCGTCCGCTGCGCCGCCAGGTCGACCTGGATTCGATGGACTGGCTCAACTTCCTGATGGCGCTGGGCGCGCGCTTCGGCTTCGAGGTCCCGGAGTCGGACTACGCCCGCCTGGTCTGCCTCGCGGACGTGCTCGCCTACATCGAGGCCCGGCGGGCGAGTTGATGAGCGTCAATGCGCCGGCCACGGCATGCGCCTAGCCTCTGTGTATCTCGATACGAGGAGTGATTCCATGACCCAGCGCGACATCGTTCTTTGTCACCCGGTGCGCACCGCCATCGGCACTTACGGCGGCAGCCTCAAGGAGGTGCCCGCACCCGACCTGGGCGCGGTGGTCGTGCGCGAGGCGCTGCGCCTGTCCGGCCTGCCCGCCGACAAGGTGCAGACGCTGGTGATGGGCAACGTCATCCAGGCGGGGGGGAAGATGAACCCGGCGCGCCAGGCCGGCATCGCCGCCGGCCTGCCGGTCGAGGTGCCCGCGCTGACGGTCAACCGCGTGTGCGGATCGGGTGCCCAGGCGATCGTCAGCGCGGCGCTGGAGGTCGGCGCCGGCATGGTCGACTGCGCCATCGCCGGCGGCATGGAGAACATGGACCGCGCGCCCGACCTGCTGCCGCAGGGGCGCTGGGGCGCGCGCATGGGCGACGTGACCTTCTTCGACAGCATGCTGCACGACGGCCTCCACGA
>NZ_JBFTPD010000145.1:0-779 GCF_056398305.1 Rhizobium sp. 01T444 | reverse complement strand
GCCTCTACATCATCCGCACCTCAGTGAGCGCTGAGCAGATGGACGCCGCTCAGTGCGTGCGCAGCTACAAGTCGCTGGCCAACGTCGAGCGCGCATTCCGCTCGATCAAGACGATCGATCTGAAGGTGCGTCCGATTCACCACCGCCTGGCCGACCGGGTGCGCGCGCACATCTTCCTGTGCATGCTGGCCTACTACGTCGAGTGGCATATGCGCGAGGCGTGGCGCGAGTTGATGTTCGCCGACACGGATCTAGACGCCAAGGCCGCGCGCGATCCGGTGGCACCAGCCAAACGCTCCGCGGCGGCACAGGACAAGGCCTCGAGCCACACGCTGCCAGACAGCACCCCGGCGCACAGCTTCGCCACRTTGATGCAGGAGCTCGCCACCGTCGTGCGCAACACCTGCCGCACGCCCGACAGCGCGCCCGATGCGCCGACCTTCGACATCGTCACCACCGCGCAGCCTCTGCATCAGCGCGCCCTCGCGCTCGCGCAGGCCATCACGCCGTAGACAGAAACCAGCCCCGCAAATTCAGGCAAGTGCTTGAATCACAAGGGAATCTCGTCTGATACCATTTTGCGTTCAATAGATTAGATATGATGTCTATCCACGTACTTCAAGGAGTCGTGGATGAAGAGTCTGATCGTTGGGGATAAGCCGACTGTGATGCGCTTGGCAGAACGGCTCAAGCAAGCTGACAGCCATGCGCAATATCAGCGCATTCAGTGCGTGCTGATCAGGGCCACACTGGGCAGCTCGGCCGCACAGATTGCGCAG
>NZ_JBFTPD010000144.1:0-785 GCF_056398305.1 Rhizobium sp. 01T444 | reverse complement strand
CATCAATTGGCATCTTTGCCCTGCTGATTTCAACAAATGGCAGCGTGAGAGGGAGGACGAGCGACATCGATGGGTGGTGCAGGCTGCCCCACACTTGCCGACGGCGAGCAATGCGCCCGAGCCGATTGGTTCAGTCCGTGGCATTCAACATCCCCCTTCGCGCTCGGCTCAACTGGCCGAGTGGCAGGTATGGAAGAACATCCCTTCATGCGCGCTATGGGAAGCTGTTTGCCTAACGTATGACATTGAGCCGGACGACGAGCGGCACGACATGGCGCTCTGGCTCCAATCTAAGCGGGGCGCACCGTATGGGTTTCCAGCGGACTTTGCAGAACGGCTAAGAGTGGCGCAAGCAAACGTCAGCACCAAAGGGCCGATAGAACCGCTGGAGCTGTACACCGGTGTTCGAGAAGACGCACGCGCAAAAGTCCGTCTTTCCGATGTGGCGAAATTCGCCCTCGACTGCGGGTGGCAAATACCCGGCGCAATGCGAGCGCTCGTGGACCCCATCGCGTTGGCCGCGAAAGCGGAGCATGACCGGAAGAAATCGAAGGAGCTTGATGCGATGCGGGTGCCCGGCGATAGTGGCACGTCAACCGGTCAGCAATTGCTTTCTGACGATAAACCGCCCGGGCGCCAGGCCGCGCCCGTGGTCGCTGAGAGCGTGTCCCGTGTCATTCACTCGACCAAAGAACGTCGCGACACCTTAACGCCCGTTATTGAGTTTGCACAAAAGCAATGCCGCAACCCGCAAGACACTGCCGAGGTCTGGGGCGCTTTGCTGG
>NZ_JBFTPD010000143.1:0-788 GCF_056398305.1 Rhizobium sp. 01T444 | reverse complement strand
CGCGGCGGCCGCGACGAGCCGGCCTAGTTTCCCCTCGTCGGCCTAACACCCCTCGTCTGGCACGCGCCGCCGCTGTTGCGCTTCCCCCGCACGAAACTCAAAAATTTCCGGCCCCATGTGGCGTGTGCTGATACGATCGGCGAAGGAGTCGGGGCGTCCGTATCAGCCTGATGCTGCGGAGGAAATCGACGGTTTCACAGCGGCATCCATGGCGTTCTGTCATCGCCGAAGATGCTGCGAGCCGACATCGGTCGGCGCCATGGTCGAGTCAGGATCCACTATGCGTCGTTTTGCCCACGCTGCCATCCAAGTATCTGCAAACCCCGAATCGAGGCGATTCGGCACGCCGCCGCGCCGATTAGGCGGCTTCGTTGCTTTCCTGGCGTTCGTGCTCTTCGCTCAGATCGCCGCGGCGCAGAGCGGGGGGACAGGGCAGCTAACGCAGCCCTACCTGGACGCAACCAAGTCGACGGATATGTCGACGCAGGCCTTTACGGCGCTGCTCGGGACCTTCTTCACGAATCCGTTTTCTGCGATCGGTAGCGCCTCGACGCTGCTCGGTTCCATGTTCCTGGTCTTCAATACGTTCATCTTGGTGGCAGGCACCATCTGGGCGACGTACGGAATCGGCGTGGCGATCGTCCAGACTGCGCACGAGGGCCAGCTGATGGGCAAGAAGCTCTCCCAGGTGTGGCTCCCGATCCGGATGGTCACTGGCGTGGCCAGCCTGATCCCGGCCTTTGGCGGCTTCTCGCTTTCCCAGGCCGTCCTGGTGTTCGCGACCACGC
>NZ_JBFTPD010000142.1:0-792 GCF_056398305.1 Rhizobium sp. 01T444 | reverse complement strand
GAAATGGCGTCGTCGATAGCCTTGGAGGCTCCATAACAAACCAGGGTGTGTTTACTCATGATCTGCAAGACTGTCACAACCGCGCGCCGCGCGAGCCTTCTCGCCGGTGCGATCTTCATCGCCGTCGGCGCGCATGCGAAAACATTGACGCATGACAATGGAGCGCCGGTGGGCGACAACCAGAACTCCCAGACGGCCGGCCCGGACGGCCCCGTGCTGCTGCAGGACGTTCACCTGATCCAGAAGCTGCAGCGCTTCAGCCGCGAACGCGTGCCTGAGCGCGTCGTGCATGCGCGGGGAACGGGCGCCCATGGTGTCTTCGCCGCGACGGCCGACCTGTCGCGATACACGCGCGCCAAGCTTTTCAGGCCCGGCACGACGACGCCGGTCTTCGTGCGTTTCTCCACCGTGGTCCACGGCAATCATTCGCCCGAGACGCTGCGCGATCCACGCGGCTTCGCCACCAAGTTCTATACGAGCGAAGGCAACTGGGACCTCGTGGCGAACAACCTTCCGGTGTTCTTCATTCGCGACGCCATGAAGTTTCCGGACATGGTTTACAGCCTGAAGCCCAGCCCCGCCACCAACCTCCAGGATCCGAACCGCTTCTTCGACTTCTTCTCCCACTTTCCTGAAGCGACGCACATGCTGACGCGGGTGTACTCCGACTACGGCATCCCGGCCAGCTACCGCATGATGGACGGCAACGGTGTGCACGCCTACAAGTACGTCAACGCGGCCGGCGAGTTCAGCTACGTGAAGTTCCACTGGAAGAGCTTGCAGGGTCAGAAG
>NZ_JBFTPD010000141.1:0-793 GCF_056398305.1 Rhizobium sp. 01T444 | reverse complement strand
TTTCAATGCCATTCAGGAGCGATACAAGTCGTTTTCACAAGCCACGGAAACAGGACACCACGGGATGGCAGGCGTTAACGGAGATATTGCGGACGTCAAAATTGGAGACCTAGTTTCCATCCTCCGGCATATCGCTGCCAACGATGACCGCAGACTCGACGCCGCCAGAAAATCAGCCATTTCCCCTCTCTTCGAAAAAATCTATCTCATGGAGAGCAAGGAGCAGGGCTGGAATCTGCGGCTTCATCAATTCGCCCCGGGAGGCAAGGCACAAGGGGAGGAGGAAATGCCGCACTATCATCGATGGACCCTCGCCTCCAAATTGCTTAAAGGCGGGTACGACAATAGAAATTTTCGTGAAATCCCTGATTCCGAAGCAACAGCGGACGAAAAACTGCACAAATACAGTCTTGGGCCGGCGCCGGCGGGTGCRTCGAGCCGGTCGATGCTCCATGAGGGGCCCGTTGGCATGCGGATCACCCGCGACACGTTATTTCATGAGGGACAGGTTCGGCATTTCCCGATTGCGCTGCCTCACAGCGTCGTCGATCTCAGTCAACACACGGGTACGGGCATGACCCTGGCACATACCGCGAAGCCTGTAACGGATAGTTCTTTCACATATCGCACAAGTGAAAATCTCAACTCCGTGCCGCAGGAACAGTCAGCATCTCCCCAGGAATTCATCGCCTCTCTGCACAGCAAGGTCGCGTTCCTGCAATTGATTTCCTTGCGCGACGCCCTGCACAACCATCTCAAGGAAAAAGACCCACGGGCGCTCACTGCCAATGAG
>NZ_JBFTPD010000140.1:0-793 GCF_056398305.1 Rhizobium sp. 01T444 | reverse complement strand
CTGCAAGCCTTCGCATCATTCACTCCGACCTGATCCTGCCAGAAATGTTCGCTCGCCTGATCGCTCTCTTCGCCTGTATCGTGTTGCTGCCCCACTGCGCTGTCGCGAGCGCGGAAGACAGCACGGCAATGGCAGACAAATATCTTGACGTCCAACTTTGCATGGAACGCACCATCGGCAAGAAGTGGCAGCAAAGATATGGCGTTGAACTGGCGCGAAATCGCTGGGGCGCCGTGGAGCCCACCGGAGACTCCATGGACACCGCGCCACAGATCGTTCGGCTCACGGACCTGCGCTGCCGCCGCGAGCGCGACCTCGAAGGCCAACCCCGGCCTTGATCGGCGCGGCGTGGAGCAGACCCTCGGCGATCGAGTCGGGTGAGCGCGCTCGGCCTGAACGTTCGCGCCATCGAACGCCATAGGGCGCGTATGGCTGGTGGCCGTTCACGCGCCCTGTCCCCCACGAATTTCCTGGGCTCTTGCCACTACCAATATTGGTAGTACCGCGATGTCACGTCAGCGCTCAAACTGCCGCCGACTCCAAAGGACATCCGATGCCATATTGCCCCCCGCCCTTCTCTTACGGTACCCCGCCCCCCCATCAAAGGCTCAGCGCGCTCGCCACCGGCACGGCAAGATGCCCGGACACGCTGGATCACGATCACCCGACCTGGGCCAACTGGGCGCTGAGCTCACCGCGGCACTGCCTCGTCACGGACCGCACACAGCTGGCCGGCAAGAACGTCCTGGTGATCGGCGGCGGCTTCTCCGGCCTTGCCACGGCCTGGGAACTG
>NZ_JBFTPD010000139.1:0-797 GCF_056398305.1 Rhizobium sp. 01T444 | reverse complement strand
GAGCAGCTTCTTCTGCTTCAAGGCCTCGGCCAGCGCCTCGATCACGACCACCGTTCCGCGCGAGGCGTTGATCAGGATCGCGCCGGGCTTCATGGCGGCGATCTCGGCGGCGCCGATCATCCATTGCGTGGCCTGCGTCTCGGGCACGTGCAGGGTCACGATGTCGCTTTGCGCCAGCAGCTCGGGCAGCAGCTTGACCTGGCGCGCATTGCCCAGCGGCAGCTTGGTGACCACGTCGAAGAAGGCCACTTGCATGCCCAGCGCCTCGGCCAGCACCGAAAGCTGCGCGCCAATGGAGCCATAGCCCACGATACCCAGCGTCTTGCCCCGGATCTCGAAGGCGCTCTCGGCCGACTTGAGCCAGCCGCCGCGGTGCGCGACCGCGCTCTTCTCGGGCACGCCGCGCAGCAGCAGAATGGCCTCGGCCAGCACCAGCTCGGCGACCGAGCGGGTATTGGAATAAGGCGCATTGAAGACGGCCACGCCGTGCTCGCGCGCCGCATCCAGGTCGACCTGGTTGGTACCGATGCAGAAACACCCCACCGCCACCAGCTTGTGCGCTACCGCGAACACCTCGGCCGTGAGCTGCGTGCGCGAGCGGATGCCCAGGAAGTGCACATCGGCGATGCGCGCCTTGAGCTCTTCGTCGCTCAGCGCACCGGACACCGACTCGATGTTGGTGTAGCCCGCGGCCTTCAATACTTCGAGCGCCGAAGGGTGGATGCCCTCGAGCAGGAGGAACTTGATCTTGCTTTTATCGAGGGAGGTCTTGCTCATAGGCCCGCATTGTGCAGCGC
>NZ_JBFTPD010000138.1:0-801 GCF_056398305.1 Rhizobium sp. 01T444 | reverse complement strand
GGTGGTGCCAGAGCAGGGGTAGGTCAAGATAGCGTCGCTGGCGGGCTCTTGCTTGCCGGCAGCGGCGGTGTAAGCCAGATCGTATTGCTGGACAGTGCGCGGCGCGGCCACGCCGACGTCGGTGCTGCTACGCACGGAAACGCCAATCTCGCGATAGGCACCGGTCAGGCCCACCAGGTGGTAGGGCGCCGAAAGCAGAGTACGGATGCTGGCCGCGCCTTGTCCCACGTTCGAGGCGCTGCCGATGATCGTGGTGAGCTCGTCCGTGATCCCTTGTGCGACATAGCCAGCCGCTGCGGCGCGATCGATCGCGGCGATGCCAGTGAAGCCCGGCGTACCCGCCGTCTGGAAGTGCCCGATCGTCGCATTGATGAGCTGCCAATCAGCGTGCCCTTTGGCGGCCGTGTCCAGAAGCGCGTTCTGCGCAGCCATCCCAAAGCCGCACTTCGAGCGCTGGTCGTTGAGCAGAGCAAAGGCCAGCGATTCCTCGGACGCGCCGGTGTAGGTTGGCGGGGGCACGGAGTCCACCACGGTCGCCGCTTGGACCACGGTAGAGCCGCCGCTGTTCGAGCCACCACCCGACGCACCCGAGGAGCCGCTGCCCGGAACGGACGTGGCGGCCCCGGCGCCTCCCGAAGAGCCGCCACCGCCGCCGCAGGCCGCGAGAGAGAGAATGCCTGCAATGGCCAAAGACCCGAGCAGAAGCCTGGAAGCGGAAGCGATGACTGTTTGTTTCATACGGTGAGTTTGCTACGAATTAAAGTGAGTCCATCGTATTTGACCGCATGTTCAGCCGTCAAT
>NZ_JBFTPD010000137.1:0-801 GCF_056398305.1 Rhizobium sp. 01T444 | reverse complement strand
GTGGGGCCCTGGTGGCGTTCGGCGGCAGGAAAGGCTGAAGCAGGGCCGAAAGAGGACGGGTCAACCGAAATCCTGCTCGCGCAGTTCGATCGCGCGCCCGTGCGGTGTGCGGTCCGCGGCGCGGTCCCAGGCCTGCTGGTAGCGCCTGAGTTCTTCCGCGGAACTCGCACCCTTGCCGGCCACCAGGCTCTCGAGTGCGGCGAGCCAGTGACGGTAGTAGGTGTCTCCCAGGTCGGCGTCGCCAGCGGCCTGCGCGGCGCCGATCTCACGTGCCAGCACCTGCGCCCACTCGGGCCAGGTGAAGAGTCCGCGCTGGTGCAGCGACACCGCCAGCGCAAAGGCATGGGCCTCCCAGGGCTCGCGAAACACAGGCTCGGCGCCATCGTTGGGCATGCCGGGGAGAAGGGGCGTATGGGCGGTCATGCGGGCTCGAGGTACGTTTCCCAGGCATCGACCGAAACGCGAAGGCCTGGCTCGGCGGCCTCCGGACCCCACAGCGCCGCGCCGTCGAAGACGACCGTGTAGAGCCATTGCGGCTGCTCTCCGAGCCCCTGCGCATGCGCGTCCGCGAACACGTGCATGCCGTGCAGACGCTCGATCGTGCCGACTCGCCCCTGGACGTAGCCTGGCAGGCGCGTGTGATGGTCCACCCGTCCCGCGCGGGCCCGCACTTTCTGGCCGAGCGTGAAAAGCGCAGGGGCGGTGGCCGGCCTCTCGGTGGAAGAGCCCCTGGCCAGCACGCCCGGCACATCCGCCGCATGCAGCACGCGACGCACCGCTTGCGGCGCATGCAGCATGCGG
>NZ_JBFTPD010000136.1:0-807 GCF_056398305.1 Rhizobium sp. 01T444 | reverse complement strand
TGACGACCTACCGCCGCCGAGAGGCGAATCGCTTCCGGCCTAAGGGGCTTCGCGCTGTTGCGCCATTTCGCGCGTGCGCTGTTCATGGAAGGCGGCGACTCTGCCGAGCAGGGATGCCGCGCCGTTCTTCCACTCGCTGACCGAGGCGTCCAGTGCCGCCCTTGTGCGCGCTGCTGATGGCCCCTGGGGCGAGACGACGATTGCGCGTTCAGGGGTTGGGGTGCGTGCGTCCGACCTTGAGGCGGTCCCGAGGATGAATTGATCGACGGGCTGCACGGCGCCATATTCGCGCGGTGAAGGCGCCGCGCCCGCACCGTGGTTAGCCGGAGCGGCCTTCTGATGAATTTGCCCGGGGGGCGCCGCCGCCTTGACGGCCTCTCGCAGCGACGGTTTGGCCGGTGTAGCGCTGTTGGGTCCTGTGTCGGGTGCGGCGACAGCCGAAGCGGCAACCCGCTCTGGCGACATCGTCGACGGGCTTACCGCGGCGACGACGAGTGCGGTCGGTACGGTGGGGGCCACGGTCGCCGGCGGCGTGGCCGTTGCCACCGGGTTCTCCAGCTTGCGCCCCGTCAAAGCGAAGATCGCGTCGACGCGTTCTTCCTTCAGAGGATCGGCGCGCTTCGCGGTGTTTGCCGCGACGGCAACCGGGACGCCCATCTTGTGCGCCTGCGCCAGGTGCTGCTGGTATGTCCGATGCGCGATGTCGTAGAGCGCGGCACCGTAGGCCATGCTTGCGGCGTGATCGCGCACGCCTTCGAAGGACTCGAGCTCGCGCGGATTCAGCTCGGCGCCGGCGAAGATTTTCGC
>NZ_JBFTPD010000135.1:0-809 GCF_056398305.1 Rhizobium sp. 01T444 | reverse complement strand
AGAGTGGGTCTGTCGAGTGTGCGGCAACCAGGTTCTCGAAGGCTCGCGCCTCCTCACGGCGAGCTTGCTCCGAGTCGAACACCGCATGGCCTGCTGAATCGGTGACGAGGATGCCGACCGAGCCAAGCGTGCCGACGCTGACAACCCCCCGAAGCTCGATGAAGACATCGCGTCCGCCATCCGGGCGGACCTTGATAATGGTCGGGCCGGAAAACTCGAATGGCTGATGCCGCAGCACTTGCGCTGCCCGGAACCTGCTTTCAAGCTCGCGGTGAATTTGTTCCCGTATCCCTTCGTCGGCCGCGTACCGCGTACCGTCGATCCGGGCTTCCACCTTCCCGTCCGCAAGAGACCACGTATAGCCTTCACGGTTTGCCGTTACGGGCTCCCCGAAGAAGTCGGCGGGGGTGAAGCGCCATTCCAGGATGATGTGCGAGTGGATGGGGTCATCAGACATTTGTGCCGAGTATGGAGCGGATGCCGCGTGAACCCCGAACGCCTCGCGAAAGTGGACTGAGGGAGTACCCGAAAGGCGGCCCGCAAGCATGGCACCGTGGTCTATGACCATCGCACGCTGATGGAGGTGCAGGACGCGGTAGTGGACTTGACCCTGTTGCGCGGACGGGTTGGGACTTGATTCTCAAGTCGAATTGATTGGCAGCGACGAAGACTTGTCCACCGGCGGCGTGGCGCATGCCACGCAGACGCCGACGGTGGTCAAGTCGTGTTCGAGGCGAGGCGGTCGTCTTGGACTTCGTGGTGTTTCCTCTCAAACGTTGCCGGCGAGATCTGTCCGAGCGCGCTATGGC
>NZ_JBFTPD010000134.1:0-809 GCF_056398305.1 Rhizobium sp. 01T444 | reverse complement strand
GAGCGGGCGCGCGGCGGCGGCATCGACGGGGTCGTCGGTCGCGCGCACGAGATCCGGACCATGGTCGACATCCTGCTGCGCCGTCGCCCCCTGCTGACGGGCGACGCGGGCGACCAGCACGGGGAGCCGTACCACTTCTTCAGGGAGCTGGTCACTGACGTGCAGGCGATGCTCAACGACGTGCTGGTGCGCAGCGCCGGGAGCATCGCGCTGACCGAGCGCCCCAACGGCATGCGGGTGGCGAGCGTCGAGCCGTCCGAACCGCAGGGCTTTGCCAGCCTCGTGTTCGCCGGCGCGGCGCAGATGCCCCCGGACCAGCTGGCCACGCAGTTCCCCGCGCACTGCAAGGCGGCGCCGAGCGACCGCCTGCCGGACCTCATCCACGCGAAGCTGCCGGGCATCGCCCTGCGGAGCCTGCCCGTGCCGCCGAGGCAGATTCCGTTCAACGCCGGCTTCGTGTACTTCCAGTTCCAACCGCGCGGGCCGCTCTGGGAGCACCTGCTCAAGTACGGCGGGATGGCGTTGCGCGTGGCGGGCGAGTTGCCCGGATTGCGCATGGAACTCTGGGGAGTCAGGGAGAAATGAACAAGCGCCGCGCCCTCGTCATCGTCTGCCGGCTGCTTGCCGCGAGCCTGCCCTGCCCGTTCCCGATCTGCATCGCGCAGAGCGCGGCTGAGAGCGCGCACGGGAAGAGGGAGGCCGTGCTGGATGTGGTCGTCTTCAACTACATCGACCGCCCGATCTATGACGTTCACCTGAACGACAGGGTGGTCGGCCACTCGGCCTCCTTGTCGCGCACGCCCCTTGGC
>NZ_JBFTPD010000133.1:0-812 GCF_056398305.1 Rhizobium sp. 01T444 | reverse complement strand
ACATCGAACCCCACCTTCTCGCGAATGCCGTCGAACAGCTTGAGCGTGTCGCGCATGTACTTCCGGCCATCGAGGTAGACGCCCGCCGGCGCGCCGGTCGGGGCGGAAGCCGGCGCCGTGCCGTAGCCGCCGCCGCCATAGCTGCTGCGCAGGGCGATCCAGGCGGTCTGCGAACAGCGCGATCCCGGCGACCTGACGACCATCGACGATCCGTCGACCTTGCAGGCCATTCGCGATCTGGCCTGACATCGGCATCGGACTTCGTCCCGCGCCGACCCTATCCTGTGGTTTGGGTTGCCCGGACCGCCGAGACCGGCATGCCGGGTGCCGCAATGTCTGCCAGGCTGGGGTCCTGCAAGCCCAGCGCGATCGCGGCGGATCGTGGTCGCGTCGTTGATGGCCATCGCGATCAAGCCCGCCTCCCGCTGCGGCACGGCCGTGGCCCAGAAGTTCGCCGCGAAGGGCGCCAGCAATGCCCAGCGCCAGCAGGAATCCCGTGCCCGCGGCCAGGCCGACGGTCCACGCGGGATACTGGTCCGACACGAACTGCAGCAGTGCCGCGAAGTGCTACGGCAGCGTGGCCGGCGGCTTCCTGTCGGAGCGCTGGCTCGGCGCGAGCGAACCCGCCCAGCCGCTGGAGAACCGCTCGCTGGTCAAGTACAAGCTCATCATCGATGATTTCGACGGCTGGGACCTGTTGCAGCACCTGCTCGCGCAACTGCAGCGGATCGCGCAGCGGCACGGCGTATCGATTCCGACGGTCGCGATGCATCGGGGAACTTGGGCTCGGTTCAAAAACCTAAGGGAGGTAC
>NZ_JBFTPD010000132.1:0-813 GCF_056398305.1 Rhizobium sp. 01T444 | reverse complement strand
GATCAGCAGCGAGCCCGCGGGAAACTGGATCTTCTTCGTCTGGCCCGCGTCGATGCTGCCCAGGCCGCCCGCGATCATGATGGGCTTGTGATAGCCGCGCCGCACGGTGTCGCCGTCGCTGGCGATCGTCTGTTCGTATTCGCGGAAGTAGCCGAGCAGGTTGGGCCGGCCGAATTCGTTGTTGAATGCCGCGCCGCCCAGCGGGCCCTCCGTCATGATCTGCAGCGGGCTCGCGATGTGGTCGGGCTTGCCGTAGCCGCCTTCGGCGGGCCAGAGCTTCGACACCGTGAAGCCGGTGAGCCCGGCCTTGGGCTTCGAGCCGCGGCCGGTGGCGCCCTCGTCGCGGATCTCGCCGCCGGCGCCGGTGGAGGCGCCCGGAAACGGCGAGATCGCGGTCGGGTGGTTGTGCGTCTCGACCTTCATCAGCACGTGGCTCAGCGCGTTCACCTTCCGGTAGCTGTCCGAACCCTCACCGGAACCGGCCACGAAACGCTCGACCTCCACGCCCTCCATGACCGACGCGTTGTCCGAATAGGCGACCACCGTGTGCTGCGGATGCTGGCGCTCGGTGTGGCGGATCATGGAGAACAGGCTGTGCGGCTGGGGCACGCCGTCGACGATGAAGTCGGCGTTGAAGATCTTGTGCCGGCAATGCTCGCTGTTGGCCTGCGCGAACATCATCAGTTCGACGTCGCTGGGGTTGCGCCCGAGGCGGGTGAAGGCATCGACGAGGTAGTCGATCTCGTCCTGCGCCAGCGCCAGTCCGAAGGTGGTGTTGGCCTCCACCAGCGCCGCGCGTCCGCCGCGCTGGAC
>NZ_JBFTPD010000131.1:0-820 GCF_056398305.1 Rhizobium sp. 01T444 | reverse complement strand
CCTGGAGGCCTTGCGCCGCATGGCGTTCGGCAAAGGCCGAGAGCAAAGGCAACTCCTCGCGGCAAGGCGCACACCAGGTCGCCCAGAAGGTGGCGATGACCACTTGGCCCTTCAGATCGCGCGTGGCGATGCTGCGGCCGTCGAGCGTGTTCAACACCAGCGGCGGGGCCGGTTGGCCCAGCTTGAGGTCGTTCGCCCGCGCCGGCAAGGCGGCCAGCCCGGCGGCACTTGCAAGGGCCAGTCCTGTGCCTGCCTTCAGCAGGGCGCGGCGGCTCTTGCGGACTGGCACCGGACGAGACTGCTTCGTTGAGTTGCGGCTGAAATCGTGCGCCATGGCGCTTGCTCCCGTTTCCTTGTGGTTCGATTGGACTGGGCGCCGCTGCGAAAGCTCCCCGGCTTCGACACGGCTCCCCATGCTCAGAATGCGTGCGTGATGCCGACGGATGCGGCGTAGCGCGGAGACAGCTGGTAGCCCTGCAAGTTTCTGTAGACAGGCAACTGCACGAAGGCATAGACGTTGGTGCCGTGGCCGACATTGACCGTGACKCCCGGGCTCAGGTAGACCGCCGTGCCCGCCGAGTTGGCGGTGTCGGCGAGGGCGCCCTGGTCATGCCCCTTGCGCGTGATGTTCACCTGCAGTTGCGGCACGACGTCGGAGTTGGCCTCGTAACGCGCGCCGAAGCTCACGGTGGCCAGGTTGCCGGGGCGGAAGTCGGCGCCCGTCTGGTTCAGCTTCTGACTCACCGCGGCCTGGAATTGGCCGTTGATGAAGACGTCGAAATTCTCGCTCACGGCCTGGTAATAGTAGGCGCCCACGATG
>NZ_JBFTPD010000130.1:0-821 GCF_056398305.1 Rhizobium sp. 01T444 | reverse complement strand
GTGTGGAAGACCGATTCGCCGGGCCGCAGGTCCAGCCACACCGCCACGTCGGGCGAGGCCGCGATGCGCTCGGCCACCAGGAACTCGCAGCGGTAGTCGTGCCCGCGCACGCGGATCTCTCTGGCGATGTTGGCGATCTGAAGCAGGGTCGATTGCGGCTTGTTCTCGGCCACGAAGCTGCCCTCGCGGGCCTCGCGCACGATGCGGCCCTGCTCCACCAGCTCGCGCAGCGCGCGGTTGACCGTCATGCGCGCGATGCCGAACTGCGCGACGAGTTCGCTCTCCGACGGCAGGCGGTGGCCCGCCGGCCAGGAGCCGTCCTGGATCTTGTGCGTGATGAAGGCCTTGACCTGCTCGTACAGGGCCATCGCGGGCTGGGCCGGGCTCGCGGCCTTGCGCGCGTCGCCGGCTTTGCGAAGGGGGACGGCACTCATGTCAGTGGTCCGCCGATGCCATGGACTCGGCGCGGATTTCCTCCGTCAGCCGGGCCTTGATTTCCATGAACTGCGGCGAGGTCTTGATCGTGTAGTGGCGCGGATGCGGGAAGTCGACCGCGATCTCGGTCTTGATGCGGCCCGGCCTCGCGCTGAACACCGCCACGCGATTGGCCATGAAGATGGCTTCGTCGATGTCGTGCGTGACGAACAGCACCGTCTTGCGGGCCGACTCCCAGATGCCCAGCAGCAGCTCCTGCATCAGCACGCGCGTCTGGTTGTCGAGCGCGCCGAAGGGCTCGTCGAGCAGCAGCATCTTCGGGTCGTTGGCGAGCGCGCGCGCGATGGCGGTGCGCTGCTGCATGCCGCCCGACAGCTGCTTGGGGT
>NZ_JBFTPD010000129.1:0-822 GCF_056398305.1 Rhizobium sp. 01T444 | reverse complement strand
CTGATCCGCAGCGCGGGCTGGCAACCGGAAACTTTCGCCTCCGCACAGGAGTTCCTGGCACGCCCACGCACCTTCGCTCCAAGCTGCCTGGTCCTCGACGTGGGCCTTCCGGATCTCAATGGCCTCGACCTTCAGAAAATGGTGGCTGTCGAGCGCATGGACATGCCGATCATCTTCATCACCGGCTACGGGGACGTGCCCATGACGGTACGGGCCATGAAGGCTGGCGCCGTCGAGTTCCTGACGAAGCCATTCGATGACGAAGCGCTGCTGAGGGCCATCCAGCAGGCCGTCGAACGCAGCCACACGACCCTCGATGAGGAGCAAGGCCTGCGCGCGCTTCGGCAGCGCCACGCCTCGCTCAGCCGCCGGGAGCGGGAAGTCATGGCGCTGGTGGTGACCGGCCTGCTGAACAAGCAGGTGGGCGGCGAGCTGGGCATCAGCGAGATCACGGTCAAGGCGCACAGGGGTCAGGTGATGCGCAAGATGGAGGCCGACTCGTTGGCCGACCTGGTGAACATGGCCTCGCGCCTGCGCATCGCCACGGTCCGCCGATGACGGCGTCCGGCGGCCCCGAGCCCTCGCGGCAGCGTCCTTTCCCGACCCTCACCCACCATTCCATGGAGTCCAACAATGAGCAAAGTCCCGACAAGCAATGAACAGGCTGCCCCGGCCGCGAGCGTCGGCGTGGTCGAAATGAAACTCGAAGTCGTCGTCCTGCCGGTGTCCGATGTGGATCGCGCCAAGCGCTTCTATGGCGGCCTGGGATGGCGCCTCGATGCCGACTTCGCCAACGGCGACGACCTGCGCGTCGTGCAACTG
>NZ_JBFTPD010000128.1:0-831 GCF_056398305.1 Rhizobium sp. 01T444 | reverse complement strand
CATCACCCGCTGGCGCATACCGCCCGAAAACTGGTGCGGATAGGCATCGAGACGCCCTTCCGGATTGGGGATGCCGACAAGCTTCAGGAGTTCGATGATGCGGGCGCGGCGCTCTCCGCGGCTCATCTTCTCATGCAGCTTGATCGCCTCGCCGATCTGGTCGCCGATCGTCATGACCGGGTTCAGCGAGCTCATCGGCTCCTGAAAGATCATCGCGATGTCCCGGCCGCGGATCTCGGGCATGGCGCTTGCCGGCAGTTTCAGCAAATCATTGCCCTCGAAACTGATCTTGCCGCCGGAAATCCGACAGAGTTCCGGCACCAGCCGCATGATTGCAAGCGAGGTGACGGACTTACCGGAACCGGATTCGCCGACGATACCGACCGCTCCGCCAGCTTCGATTTCGAAGCTGACATCATCGACGACAACGATCGGGTTTGCCGGTGTTCCGAATTCCACCCGCAGATGCTCGACACTCAGCAAGGGCTGCTTCATTGGCTCGTCTCCGGATCCAGCACGTCGCGCACGGCGTCGCCGATCAGGTTGAAGGAGAGAACCACGAACGTAATCGCAATACCGGCGCCGATGATCGGCCAGGGTGAACCGAAGAGGTTGTTAAGACCGTCACGGATGATATTGCCCCAGCTTGGATTGGGCGGTTGCGTACCGATGCCGAGGAAGCTGAGCGAAGCCTCCAGGCGGATGGCGGAGGCGACCCAAAGCGTCATCAACACGACGATGGGGGCTGCAATGTTCGGAATGATGTGGCGTAAAATAATCGTCGGCGTGCGCACACCGACCGCGACCGCCGCTTCAACATAGGGCTCCTGC
>NZ_JBFTPD010000127.1:0-833 GCF_056398305.1 Rhizobium sp. 01T444 | reverse complement strand
GCTGGCACGCAGGAATTTCGGCTGCGGTTCGTCGCGCGAGCATGCGCCCTGGGCGCTCGACCAGTACGGCTTCCGAGCCATCATCGCGCCGAGCTATGCCGACATCTTCTTCAACAACAGCTTCAAGAATGGCCTGTTGCCGATCGTGCTGAGCGAGTCGCAGGTGGCACAGCTCTTCGACGAGGCCAACGCCTTCCCGGGCTACAGCCTGACCGTCGATCTCGAGCGGCAGGTGGTCGTCAAGCCGGACGGGACGGAGCTGCCCTTCGAAGTGCCGGGCTTCCGCAAGTACTGCCTGATCAATGGCCTGGACGACATCGGCCTGACGCTGCGCCACAAGGACAAGATCAAGGCCTTCGAGGCTGAACGTCTGGCCCAGAAGCCCTGGCTCACGCATCAGCTGATCGCCTGACCTTTTCTCTCCACCATTCGAACAGAGCTATTCATGAAAATCGCAGTACTTCCCGGTGATGGCATCGGCACCGAAATCGTCGCGGAGGCCATTCGCGTGCTCGACGCGCTGGATCTTTCCTTTGCAATGGAGTCGGCGCTCGTCGGCGGTGCCGCCTACGAAGCCCACGGCCACCCGCTGCCCGAAGCGACACTGAAACTGGCCAAGGAAGCCGATGCCGTCCTGTTCGGCGCGGTCGGCGACTGGAAGTACGACACGCTCGAACGTTCGCTGCGGCCCGAACAGGCCATCCTGGGCCTGCGCAAGAACCTCGGCCTGTTCGCCAACTTTCGTCCCGCGATCTGCTACGAGCAACTGGTCGATGCATCCAGCCTGAAGCCCGAACTGATCGCGGGCCTGGACATCCTGATCATCCGCGAGC
>NZ_JBFTPD010000126.1:0-839 GCF_056398305.1 Rhizobium sp. 01T444 | reverse complement strand
TCCGCAAACGCTGCTCGGGCGACATGTTCGGGCGCAGCCGGGCAAAGCGAAACTCCGTCAGGTCGCGAAAGCCGCTGGCCGCGATCGCCGCAAGAAGCCCTTCCTTGTTGCCGAAGTGGTACTTGGGCGCAACCTGCGACACACCCACTTCGGCGGCGATGCGCCGCAGGCTCAGTTCAGCCAGGCCGACTTCGCGCAACTGGGCCTTGCCGCAACGCACCAGGTCCTCGCGCAGATTGCCGTGGTGATAGCGCTTCGGCGGCGCCTCGGCCTCCTCGGCCGCGTTGCCTGACTTGGCGGGCGCCGGGGCCGTGCTCGGCTTCGCTGCCTTGGCCGCCTTGGGCGGGCCGGCCAGCCTGGTCGAGCGGGCGGGCCGCTTCTCCTCGGCCGGCGGGGCCGCCGGAAGATCTTTCTTCGCCGTCTTGCGTGGGGTCCCGCGCGCCAAGGGCCGCGCCGGGGCTTTCGTGCGTGCTGTCGGTTTTTCCATGCGTCAAATCTTAACAGTCGACGATTCGGATGGAAGCCCCGGTTGACTTGCGTCTTAACGTTGTTAATATTACCCGGATATCGACCGATCCGGTGAAAGAAACCCTCCCGCATGCCCACCTACGAAGCCCCCCTGGCGGAGTTCCGCTTCCTGCTGCAGGAAGTCCTCGGCTACGAAGAGCGTGTGAGCTCGCTGCCCGGATACGAAGACGCGACCATGGACCTCGTCCTCCCGGTCCTGGAGAGCGCCGGCGTATTCGCGAGCGAAGTGCTGCTGCCGATCAACGGCAGTGGCGACGACGAAGGTTGCACCCGCGACGGCGACGTGGTGCGCACGCCGCGCGGCTATGCGC
>NZ_JBFTPD010000125.1:0-842 GCF_056398305.1 Rhizobium sp. 01T444 | reverse complement strand
CCATTGGTCACCGTGGCCGCACCTGACCACCCGCTGGCGAGCTTCAAGCGACGAATTCCAAAGGCTGCCTTGGCCAAGCACGTCCAACTCGTTCTCACTGACCGGTCGGAGTTGAGCGCGGGCCGGGACTTCGGGGTCAAGTCGGCTTCAACCTGGAGATTGGCAGACCTTTCCACAAAGCACGCATTTCTCAGGGACGGCGTGGGCTGGGGCAACATGCCGATGCACATGGTGCAGGGCGACCTTGCGAGCGGCGCGCTGGTTTCACTCGATGTCGAGGACATGCTGCCTGCCGGCTTTTCGCTGGCGATGGCAGCATTCCATCGCGCCCTAGATCCGCCGGGGCCCGCGGCCAGGTGGCTAGTCGACGACCTGAAGGCGCGCTGTTCGCACGACGCAATGGAGTTAAAGACTTAGCCTGTTGAAAGGCTTATGCCGTGACTCGGTGGTGGTCCAGACTAGCGTCTGATCTCTCTGTAGAACGGTCACGACGCAGACTGAGCCCAGAGACCGCTTCATGCCCTTCACCGTCATTGATCGTCCGGTGCCGAACGACCTCAGGCAGTCTGGAGCGGCCATGCCTGACGATTGCAACCACAGCCGACCGGCATGACCTTCGTGGACGGCACCACTGACCGCTGTCGCACTACGACCTCGCAGGTGCTCACCTCCAGCGAGCTACCGACTTCGCTCATCGGGCGCACGAGTGTGGGAGCGCTCCGGCGTCGGCGCACGCCGCTGAGCCTGCCATTGCTCCGCAAGCCGCTGCGCGTCCGTCCGCACCGGCGGCATCTGCGCCGCGTAGCGTTCCACCTGCTCAGCCAAATCGGCCTGCCCCTGCC
>NZ_JBFTPD010000124.1:0-843 GCF_056398305.1 Rhizobium sp. 01T444 | reverse complement strand
CAATTGGTGATGGTGGGCGACCGCGGCATGATCTCCAACAAGGCGATCCAGGAGATGCGCGAGTCCGAGGGCGTGGGCTGGATCAGTGCATTGAAGAGCGTGTCGATCCGCGCGCTGGTCGAGCAGGGCCACCTGCAGCTGGGCTTGTTCGACGAGCGCAACCTRCTCGAGCTGAGTTCGCCGGACTACCCCGGCGAGCGGCTGGTGGCGTGCCGCAATCCAGAGCTGGCCAAGCTGCGCACGCACAAGCGCGAGGAGTTATTGGTGGCCACCGAGGCCAGCCTGGAGAGGATCAAGGCCCGCGTGGATGCGCTCAAGCTGGTCGGGCGTGACGAGATCGGCTTGCGCGTGGGCAAGGTCGTCAACCAGTACAAGATGGCCAAGCACTTCGAACTGGCCATCGGCGACAACGCCTTCACCTTCGCGCGCAAGACAGACGCCATCGCCGCCGAGGCGGCGCTGGACGGCATYTACATCATCCGCACSTCGGTGAGCGCGGCGCAGATGGACTCGGCCGACTGCGTSCGCAACTACAAGTCGCTGGCCAACGTCGAGCGCGCGTTCCGCTCRCTCAAGACGATCGACCTGAAGGTGCGCCCGATCCACCACCGCACCGCYGATCGGGTGCGCGCGCACATCTTCCTGTGCATGCTCGCCTACTACGTCGAGTGGCACATGCGCGAGGCYTGGCGCGAGCTGATGTTCGCSGACACCGACCAGCRGGCCAAGGCCATGCGCGACCCCGTGGCGCCKGCCAMGCGTTCCAAGGCRGCGCTGGCCAAAGCGGCCCGCCACACCCTTGACGACGGCACGCCCGCACACAGCTTCGCGACGCTGCTTGAG
>NZ_JBFTPD010000123.1:0-849 GCF_056398305.1 Rhizobium sp. 01T444 | reverse complement strand
GCATGGCCGGGCTCCCTGCTTCCTGTGCTTCCCATGCGGCGTAATCGGAATACTGGGCTGCCGGTTCAGGCGCCGGGCCGGTGCCCGTCTGCTCGGCATAGAGCAGGCCGAGGTCCTCGCTGATGACGCCCCACGACCAGCCGTCGCAGATCGCATGGTGCGCGGTCATGAGGAGCACATGGTCGGTCGGCGAAAGCTGGTAGAGCGCGGCCCGGAACAACGGCCCCCGTTCGAGGTGGAACGGGGCCAGCACGGCGGCCGTCGCTTCTTCTTCGAGGCGGCGCTGCTGCGCCGCGGGGTCCAGCTGCCGCAGATCGTGCTCCGCCAGGTCCAGTTGCGTCGCCTCTCCGATCAGCAACTGCGTGCCATCGGGCGAGATGGTCGAGCGCAGGGACTCGTGGCGCTCGATCAGCTTGTCCAGGGCGGTGCCCAGGGCGCGCGCGTCCAGCGGGCCCTTCAGGCGCAGGCGCAGCGACTCGTTGTAGGCCAGCGATGCCTGCGGGCTCAGCTGGTCGCCCAGCCAGACTTCGCGTTGAGCTTCGGTGGTCGCGACGATGCGCTCGATCAGGCCCGATGCGAACGGGTCGAACGCGTCGGCGGCCTCGTCGGATGGGATGGCGACGGCTTCGGTCATGCTTGGTACTTGGTGAATTTGCCTTGGACCTTGGGATCCGGAACGAACCWGGCGGGCTGGCCGTCCTTGTCGCGGCCCAGGCGCGCATCGGGGGCCGGCGGGTGGGACGGGTCGAGCGTCAGCTTGGGCGCGCCGCGGCGCGGCAGCAGCTCGGCTTCCTGCATCTCGGCCACCGACTCCTTGAAGGCGGACTTGATGGTCGCGATGTCCTGTTG
>NZ_JBFTPD010000122.1:0-858 GCF_056398305.1 Rhizobium sp. 01T444 | reverse complement strand
TGGATGCCCAGGCCGCGCAGCTCCTTGCCGAGCGCCTCCGAGATGCCTTCGAGCGCGAACTTGCTGCCGTGGTAGTAGCCCAGCCCGGGCATGGTGATGAATCCGCCCATCGAGGTGATGTTCAGGATGCGCCCGCGGCGGCGTGCGCGCATGAAGGGCAGCACGGCCTTGGTGACAGCGACGGCGCCGAACACATTGACGTCGAATTGCCGGCGCAGGTCGTCGAGCGATGACTCCTCGACCGTGCCCTCGTGCCCGTACCCGGCGTTGTTGACCAGCACGTCGATGGGGCCGACCGTGGCTTCGACCTCGGCGACCGCGCCTTCGACCTCCGCATGGTGCGTGACGTCGAGCACGCGGGCGAACGAGCGGCCCGGCTGCAGCGCATCGAATTCGGCGCGCGCCGCCTCGTTGCGCACGGTGCCGACGACGCGTTCGCCGGCAGCCAGCGCCTCGGTCGCCAACGCCCGGCCGAAGCCGCTGCTGACGCCGGTGATGAACCAGATCCTGGGGGTGGTGGATGACATGGGGAAGTCCTTTCGTAGGGGTGACCAGGGGATGAACGGACTTTGCGCTCGATCGACCTTGTTGATAATCCGCTCAATCAACGAAGAGCCTTGAAGCGGATCTTCAAGATCAACCGGCCCGTATATCCCGTGCGACAACACCCCCTCGACGGCCTCGCCACCTTTGTCTGCGTCGCGGAACTGCGCGGCTTCTCGGCCGCGGCCGTGCGCCTGGCCGTATCGCCCTCCGCCGTGAGCCAGGCCATCCGGCAACTGGAGGCAAGGGTGGGCGTGCCGCTCTTCAACCGCACCACCCGCAGCGTGGCCCTGACCGAGGCCGGCAGCCGCTTCC
>NZ_JBFTPD010000121.1:0-878 GCF_056398305.1 Rhizobium sp. 01T444 | reverse complement strand
CATGGTGGTGGCCTCGAGCGAGATGGCGTCCTTGCTCTCCATGATGACGGGAGGCAGCACACCCGGTCCCATCATCAAGCCACCGAAGTCGTAGCGCTTGTCCAGCTCGCGGTCGCGCTTGGCGACCTCAGCCGCGATCTCCCGTGAGCGCTGAAGTAGACCGAGGCGCGTGCCCAGGCCAAAGGCGGTCTCGCGCAGCACCGTCTCACGAACCATGCTCAGCCGGCTCTCGGACTCGGTCGAGCCCTGCGCGTTCATGAGCGAGTCAATAGACAAGGATTGGGTCTGGGCTGAAGTGGCCTGTGCCGCGCCAACCACGATGAGGGCGGTGACCAAGCTCAGGGCCTTGCGGCGGAACGGGATTCTGGTCATGTCGGGATCAGAAGGCGCGGTAGCGAATCTCGATGCCCGACGGCAACATGACCAGGTCGGCGCGCTGACCGAGCTGGTATCCGATGTCCCGCATGACCTCGTCGACCGGAACCCCGAGTGCATGCACCTGGACGTACAAAGGAAGCCGCGGCGTTGGCCCGGTGACTGTGACCTTCTGGCCGGTGACCGGCTCGAGCTGCTTCAGGAGGTCGTTCGCATCGCCGCGCCAGGTCACCCAGAGCTTGCCCTCGGCAATCCGGGGAGCCGGGGCCTTTGCGTCGGCGCTGCCGGTGAAGGCGGCCTGGCCGGCGGACTTCTGAAAGAGACGATCCAGCTGGGCTGCGGCGGGATCCGTGGAGGGGGCCGGTGCCGGTGGCGTCGAGCAGGCGGCAAGTGCAAGGAGCGCTGCAGAGACTGCACCAGCGCCGAAGATCCGCGAGATGTGGGTCATTTTGGACGAGCCCGGGAAGGGATATGGATTTGTGTGATCTGCACCGATACTATCG
>NZ_JBFTPD010000120.1:0-886 GCF_056398305.1 Rhizobium sp. 01T444 | reverse complement strand
TCGCCAGGGTAGGCTTCGCGGCCCGGCGGGCGGCGCAGCAGCAGCGAGACCTGGCGGTAGGCCACGGCCTGCTTGGACAGGTCGTCATAGACGATCAGCGCGTCCTGGCCGCGGTCGCGGAAGTACTCGCCCATCGTGCAGCCCGAATACGCGCTCACGTATTGCATGGCGGCCGATTCCGAAGCGGAGGCGGCGACGACGATGGTGTATTCCATCGCGCCGGCCTGTTCCAGGGCACGCACCACGTTCTGGATCGACGAGGCCTTCTGGCCGATCGCGACGTAGACGCAGGTCATGTTCTGACCCTTCTGGTTGAKGATSGCGTCGATCGCMAYCGCCGTCTTGCCSGTCTGGCGGTCGCCSAKGATCAGYTCGCGCTGGCCGCGGCCGATCGGCACCATCGAGTCGATGGACTTGAGACCGGTCTGCATCGGCTGGTCGACCGACTTGCGGGCGATCACGCCCGGTGCGACCTTCTCGATCACGTCGGTCATCTTGGCATTGATCGGGCCTTTGCCGTCGATCGGCTGGCCGAGGGCGTTCACCACGCGGCCGATGAGCTCTGGGCCGACCGGCACTTCCAGAATGCGGCGCGTGCACTTGACGGTGTCGCCTTCGGAGATGTGTTCGTATGCGCCCAGAATCACGGCGCCGACCGAGTCGCGCTCGAGGTTCAGCGCCAGGCCGAACGAAGGCGTGCCGTCCGCGCTGGGCGGGAACTCGAGCATTTCGCCCTGCATCGCGTCCGACAGGCCATGCACGCGCACGATACCGTCGGTCACCGAAACCACGGTGCCCTCGTTGCGGATGTTCGCGCTGACGCCGAGGCCTTCGATGCGACTCTTGATCAGTTCGGAAATTTCTGCGGGATTGAGTTGCATGACTC
>NZ_JBFTPD010000119.1:0-887 GCF_056398305.1 Rhizobium sp. 01T444 | reverse complement strand
GGTCAGCACGTGCCACCGGTCCGGTGCCAGGGGCTCGGGCACCGGCTGGCCGGACAGCTCCAGCAGGGAGCGTTCGATGTTGCGGCACATCGCATCGAGCGCGAGGTCGTTGGGCGAGGTGCCGAAGGGCTCGGCGATCTCGTGGGCAATCTCCTCCAGCGCAAGCAGCGTGTAGGCGACGAAGACGCCGACGAAGGGCGTCGCCTCGTGCAGGACGTCGGCCAGGCCGAAGGGCAGCATCAGGCAGTAGACGAAGACCGTGCGATGCAGCAGCAGGCCGTAGGAGTACGGGAAAGGCGTGGTCGCGATGCGCTCGCAGCCGCCCACCACATCCGACAGGCGGGCCAGCTGGGCGTCGAACATCCATTGCCGCTGCATGCCGTTCGCGCCGCCGGCATCGAGTCCGGCAAGGATGCGGCGCAGCGCGTCGAGGATCGCGATGGGACGGAACTGCTTGCCGCGCAGCGCGGCATTCTCCTGCGCGGTCAGCAAGGGCAGCGGCTGGCCGGCATCACCTTGGCGCAACTGCCCGTTGAGCGCATAGGCGAAGGCGCCCAGGTGCCGAAGAAGGGCGTCGCGGCTGAAGGGTCCATGACGCGCCGGCAGGTAGCAGATGGCTTGCGACATCAGCGTGCGCGAGACGATCGCCAGTTCGCCCCAGAGCTGCCGCGCTTCCCAATAGCGCGCGTAGCTGACGTTGGTGCGAAAGGCCAGGAACACGGCCAGCGAGACCCCCACCAGCGTGAAGGAGGTCGCCACCCGCTCGCCGAAGATCCGGCCGTCCGTCTTCCACGCGACCAGGCTCACCAGAAGCGTGAAGGCCAGCTGCGGCAGGATCGAGCGCAGCACCGAGCCGTGCCAGACGAAGAGCGTGCGAAGCCAGTGCT
>NZ_JBFTPD010000118.1:0-889 GCF_056398305.1 Rhizobium sp. 01T444 | reverse complement strand
GCACAGCACCGGCAGCACGTATCTTCTGGCGAAGGTCGGCGCGGAGGCCCGCTGCAGCGCGACCAGGAAGCCGGAGATGAACATCGTCGCGTAGAGCAGCACGAAGAGGTTGTCCACGCCGGCGCGCACCATGAAGCGGATCGGCGATGCGCGCCCCACTTCGAAGAAGGGCGCGAGCGAGGTCTCGCAGGCCGCGCGCGTCACGCAGAACCTCGTGCTGCCGCCAAAGTACAGCGCGTCGAAGATGCCGAAGAGCAGCATCACGACCAGGCTCAGGAACAGCGCCACCCCATGCATGTCGACCAGGGCACCGTCGCGCGAGGGCAGCGGCCTGGCCTTGGGGCGCCCGAACAGGGACAGCAGCCGCCCCACGAACCGGGTCGAGTGGGCCGCCGGTTCGGCCGGCTGCGCCACCGGCGCGGGCGCGGGGCCGGCCGGGCGCGGCGGAAACAGCGCGCCATGCTGGTTCAGGCACTCCTCGGCGATGAAGGCCCCGAGCCTGCGATAGCTCTCGAACTGGCTCTCGTCGAAGAACTGGTCCGAGGTCGCCTGCTGCGGAAAGGGCGGGTTCTGCGAGGCGTAGTTCAGCACGTCCACCGGCTCGTCGCGGCTGCGGGTCATGGAGGGCTTGATCAGGATCAGCGTGCCGTCCTGCGCCGGGTCCATCAGGTCGTAGTGGATGACGCCCTTGGCGTAGCCTTGCAGCGACTGCATCTGCTCGTCGCCCTCCAGCAGCGGCAGTTCGGGCAGATCGATCTCCACGCCGAGGTCGACGCGGCACTTGCGCACCGTCTCCGCGAGATCGCCCATCCTGCGTTCGGGATCGGCCCCCGCGTCGACCACCAGGATCGTCGAGCATCGGCGTCGCACGAGTTCATAGATGCCCAGG
>NZ_JBFTPD010000117.1:0-909 GCF_056398305.1 Rhizobium sp. 01T444 | reverse complement strand
CCGTTACTGCCTGGCAGGAGAAGAGATTGGACAAGCAACACAAGGACTGCGCCGCCCCCAACAAGGCGCAACAACTTCAAGCAGCAGGCACGCAGGCAATCAACGTCGTCCTGACGATCTTGCTGATCGCCGTGTGGCTTGGCTTGACCGCATATCTGGACGTCAAGCCGTCCGACACCGACGCCCTTCAGGCCTCGGCCGACAACTTCAACGACGCCCTGCGCGATGCCCGCATCGCGAAGCGTGACGCCGCGCGCGAGWAGCGCCACCCCTTCACCACCACCACCGCAGAAAGCCAACCATGACATCAACAAGCAAGCTCCCGCCTGACGTCAGCACGCCCCGCGTGCTGGAACTCCAACCCCTCCCCTACGGAGAGCGCCCTTCGTTCAGCGCGGTCCCTGAAGGCGAGTTCGTCTTCATGTGCGTCACCCGGCGCGCCGCCAACGAGGCGCATGCGCCGGACGGGGCATCGCGGCTGAACGTCGTGATGCTGGCTTGCGCCCTTTCCGCGCTGCTCGCCCTGGCAGCCGTTGGCGCCGCGCTGACGGTGTTCAGCGTCAGCATGCTCGAACAGATCGCGCGCCTGATGCACACGGCGCCGGAGCCCGTCGGCTATGGCCTGCTGACCTCCCTGTGCTGCGTGCTCGCCGTGGCCATGTACTTCCGCGTTCGCGGCTACACCGATCACGGGGTGCTGTCATGAGCGCGTCCCAAATGAGCGACTACTCAGCGCTGCCGAAGGTCGGCTCCGCGCCTGACGCAACCGCCACGCCGCCCTTCGACGTGGACACCCCGGCAGCCAACCAGCCCGACGTCGACCCCGCCACCGCTGCGGCAGAGGCGAAACCCACGGCCACCGCCCTGGCGCTGCTCGAAGTCACGAACAACATCGCCGAGTTCGATTCG
>NZ_JBFTPD010000116.1:0-911 GCF_056398305.1 Rhizobium sp. 01T444 | reverse complement strand
GGGGGCGGATTCGGAGTCGACAGCGGGCGCGGAAGCGTCGCGGGAATCAGGAAGGGTGCGGGCATGCGCGGATGCGCAAGGGCGATTGGCCATGGGTGGCTCCTAGCAAAACAGATGACAAAAAACGGCCGCACCCTCTGCGGTAGAGAGTGCGACTGACCTTGCAAGCGGTGTTATTGCAGGACGCCAATCCCGCCACGCCTTTTTGGGCGTGGCGGGCAGTATAGCTACGGTGATGGGGGCGGGCGCGGCGCAAATATGCGCGTCTGATGAGGGGCACCCGGGAGGATCCAACTGCAGTCGAAGCTGTCGACAGGGCTTGGCTCCCAACTAGGCTGGCTAGCCGACGCAAGGATACGGGCGTCTCGTGGATTCCGGAAAGGCGGCCTGTGGGAATTGAGTAGTCGTTCGGAACATCGGCAACGCCGCGATGGCCCACCTTCGCGAGATAGAAGTGCCCGGTGACAGCCGTCGAGTCACCTCAACCTGTTGCGTGCAACCAAGGCTGGCTCGGCCACAATGCACTCATGCCCGCCGAACCATTCAACGAAATTCMTTCAGCTACCGACACCACCCTTCCCTTGCTGAAGGCGATTCGAGATGGCGGGGACATAAAGCTTCGAGACCTGGTCGAGCAGTTGGCTCGAGAGTTTCAACTTACCGAGGATCAACTCGCGGAGCGCGTACCCAGCGATACCGACTACCTGTTTGCTAATCGTGTCGCATGGGGAGCGATGTTTCTGAAGCGCGCAGCCCTAATCGCTCAACCTCAGCGCGGCCGGTATCAAATCACCGACGAGGGCCGGAAGTTGTTAGCGGCGCCTCCGGAAAAGATAGATGGCAGGTTCTTGATGACGATTCCTGCCTATGCGGCTGCCAGCAAGCAACGGAAGGAGAAGGAACAGCAGGAT
>NZ_JBFTPD010000115.1:0-920 GCF_056398305.1 Rhizobium sp. 01T444 | reverse complement strand
ATGCAGATCCGGGGCGGGCTCGATGCCGAGGGAGGCGTCGCCGCCTATGACTTCGAGACTTCGTACCCGTCGAACGGCGCGCCGACGCTCGCGCTGCTGCTCACCCGCACCATCGAGCCGGCGGCGCACGCCTTCGAGATGGGCGACCGCACCGCGCGGCCGCCCTACGCCTACGGCAACCTCCGCGTGAAGGTCAATGACATGGCGCCGATCGTGCGCGCCTCGTGGCTGCGCGGCGTCTCGGCCCTGCCGAACGCGTTCGCGCACGAGTCCTATGTCGACGAGCTGGCGACCGCCGCCGGCGTCGACCCGGTCGCGTTCCGGCTGCGGCATCTTCATGATCCGCGCGCGGCCGACCTGGTGCGCGAGACCGCGCAGAAGGCCGGCTGGCGCATGCGCACCGGGCCGCAGGAAAACGCGGATGGCGGACTGGGCCCGGGCGGCGACGTGCTGTTCGGCCAGGGCTTCGCCTACGCGCGCTACGTGCACAGCAAGTGGCCCGGTTTCGGCGCCGCATGGTCGGCCTGGGTGGCGGACGTCGAGGTCAACCGCAAGACCGGTGAGGTGCACGTGCGCCGCGTGGTGGTGGGCCACGATGCGGGCCTGATGGTGAACCCGGCCGGCGTCGAGCACCAGATCCACGGCAACGTGATCCAGACCACGAGCCGCGCGCTCAAGGAGCGCGTGCAGTTCGCGCCGCCGACGGCGCCGGCCCCCGGCGCGGTGGTGAGCCGCGAGTGGGGCGCCTATCCGATCATCAACTTCCGCGAAGTGCCGGTGATCGAGGTGATGCACATGCAGCGCCCCGGCGAGCCCCCGCTGGGCGCGGGGGAGTCGTCCTCGGTGCCGGGAACGGCGGCGATCGCGAATGCGATCTTCGATGCGACGGGGGTGCGCTTTCGGTCGCCGCCGTTCACGCC
>NZ_JBFTPD010000114.1:0-922 GCF_056398305.1 Rhizobium sp. 01T444 | reverse complement strand
GTCCCTGCCTGCGCGGCGGCAAGCGAGCGTCGATGAATGCCTCGATGTTCGCGGCGCCGTGGATGTCGCCGAACGGCGAAGCGGTCGACCACGACGCATCCGGATGAAGCAGGCTGGCGGCGCCACGGCCATCTCGCCTGTCCACGCCATCGAGAAAGCGCACCAGGAGCAATCGCCTGGAGTTTCGCGCGGCATAGCTCGTGTGCAGCAGGTCAAGAGCGCGCGCGGAATTGGGGTGTCCCAGTTCCGTCGCATACAAGGCCTGAACGTCCTGGTTCTCATGCGAGCGCCGCCGCGGCGACTGTCTGTCCACTTCATAGACGGCCTGCATGCGCTTCTCGAGAATGAGCGGGTCCATCGACTTGGGTTCGCCGCCACCGCCCAGGCACCCGCCCACGCATGCCATGACCTCGATGGCGACGAACTCCTCTCGCCAGCTCTCCGTCTCCAGCATGCGTTGCGCGGCGGCGATGCCATTGCAAATGGCGACCTTGCCCAGGCCGGGGACCTCGGCGGTTTTCACGCCCTGGCCCACGCCCCGGAATCGATGCCATTCCAGCGGTAGCGCGTCCTCCTTGCCGATGAAATGCAGTGCGGTGCGCACCATCGCCTCCATCACGCCACCCGAGGCCCCGAAGAGCTGCCCGGCGCCGGTGCTCTCACCCAGCGGATGATCGAATTCGCCGTCGTCCGGGAGCGCGCCGAACGCGATACCGCGTGCCCTGATCATCCGGGCCAATTCGCGCGTGGTCAGCACATGGTCGACATCGCCGGAGACGCCGGGACGCTGCGCCTCGTCCTTCTTGGCCGTGCAGGGCATCACGCTGACGACATAGGGCTCCGTCCTGCCCTCGGCGAATTCAGGTCCCAGCCCACGCGCGAAGGGCCCGCGCTTGGTGAGGGCGCCGTGCATCTGCTGCGG
>NZ_JBFTPD010000113.1:0-922 GCF_056398305.1 Rhizobium sp. 01T444 | reverse complement strand
GCCTTCGGGCTTGCCGCGCTTTGCCTTCATCTCGGAGAAGAATGCGTAGAGCTGCTGCGCGGCCGGCGATAGCGTCCGGCCCTTGCGCCTTATCAGTCCGATCTTGCGGGTGATGACCGGGTCGAAGAGCGGCACGCTTACGAGCAGCGGGTGGTCCGCGTCGGGCATGGCGATCGAGGGCACCGCGGCCACGCCCAGTCCCGCCTCCACCAGTCCGAGCATCGTCGTGACGTGCTGGGTCTCGTAGATGCTCTGCGGACGGCCAGGCAGGCCCGAAAGCGCCTGGTCCAGCAGCAGCCGGTTGCCCGACGCCTTGCTGACCGATATGTAGTCGTACTGCGCCAGTTCGGTCCAGCTCACCCGGCGCTTCCCGGCGAGCGGATGATCGCGCCTGCAAGCCGCGACGAAACGCTCCTCCAGCAGGGGCTTGAACTCGATGTCCGGCTCCTTGCCGCCGACGAAGTTGAGCCCGAAGTCGGCCTCGCCGCGGGATACGGCCGAGAGTACCTCGTTGGCGCTGGCGTCGAAGACCTTGACCCGGATCTTCGGGTAGCGCTCGTGGTAGCGCGAGATCACCTGCGACAGAAAGTAGTAGACGGTCGAGGGCACGCAGGCGATCGTCACCTCGCCCATCCGCGTGGCGGCTACTCCACGAATGCCCAGCAATGTGTGGTCGAGGTCGTCCAGGAGCTGCTGTACCTTGCGATCGAAGTCGCGTCCCACGGAGGTCAGGCTTACGCGCCGGGTGGTGCGGTCGAGCAGCCGCACGCCAAGCGCCTCCTCGAGCTTCTCGATGCGTCGGCTGAAAGCCGGCTGCGACACATGCAGCGCCTCGGCTGCCTTGCGGAAGCTGTTGAGCTCGGCCACGGCGCGGAATGCCTGCAGATCGTTGAGATTGAAGTTGATGGCCATGGCGCAGGCT
>NZ_JBFTPD010000112.1:0-941 GCF_056398305.1 Rhizobium sp. 01T444 | reverse complement strand
TCACCGGGGGTGCCGGCAACGACACGCTGAACGGCGGAGCAGGCGCCGACACGCTGATCGGCGGAGCCGGTGACGACATCTATATCGTGGATATCGCGGGCGACGTCGTCACCGAGGCTGCAAATGCAGGCACCGATACGGTCAAGACCGCGCTGGCGGCCTACACGATCGGCGACAATGTCGAGAACCTGACCTATACGGGTACGGTGGCCTTTGCCGGTACGGGCAACAGCCTTGCCAACACGATCACCGGGGGGGCTGCGGGCGACCGGCTGTCGGGTGGCGACGGTGACGACACGCTGAACGGCGGAGCCGGTGCGGATACGCTGATCGGCGGCGCCGGCAACGACACCTACATCGTGGATGTCGCCGGTGACGTCGTCACTGAAGATGCGGACGCTGGAATTGATACGATCAAGACCGCGCTGGCGGTCTACATGATCGGCGCCAATATCGAGAACCTGACYTACACCGGGTCGGCAGCCTTCACCGGCACCGGCAAYGCTGCGKCGAACGTGATCACCGGGGGTGYCGSCAACGACACGCTGAACGGCGGAGCMGGYGCSGAYACGCTGATCGGCGGAGCCGGTRACGACACCTACATCGTTGACAATGCCGGTGACGTCGTCACCGAAAGTGTCGATGCGGGGATCGATACGGTGAAGGCTGGGTCGGCGGCCTATACGCTTGCCGCCAATGTCGAGGACCTGACCTTCACTGGCATCGGCAATTTTGCCGGGACGGGCAATGCCTTGGCCAACACGATCACCGGGGGCGCCGGCAACGACGTGCTGGACGGGGGTGCGGGTAACGACAGGCTGATCGGCGGGGCCGGCAATGACGCGCTGATTGGCGGCGCCGGCGACGACTGGCTGGATGGCGGCATGGGAGCTGATGCGCTTTCCGGCGGTACCGGCAACGACATCTATTGGGTTGACAAT
>NZ_JBFTPD010000111.1:0-941 GCF_056398305.1 Rhizobium sp. 01T444 | reverse complement strand
GTCGTAGCCTTCGGCGCGCTCCTGCCCGTGCGCCAGGATGTGCACGTGCGTGTAGCGCTCGGCGGCGCAGGCGCTCTCAATCGCCTCGGCGCTGGCCTCGGGCAGCACCGTCAGGTAGCGCGCCACGCGCTGGCGGCGCTTCGCGGGGTCGTCCGCCTCGCTGGAGCCGATCCACGGCTCCAGGATCCTGCGCAGCGCCAGCAGGTGCGCCCCGGCGGGCACCGGTTCGTAGCCGGGCGGTGTCGCCGTGACCACCAGCACGCGCGGCTGGCTCGGCCATTCGCCGAAGTCCTCGGGCACGCGGCGCGTCTCGCGCGTGATGCAGATCGGCGTGTGCGGCTGCAACAGAAGGGACTGGCCCGCCCCCGGGAATCCCGCCGACGCCGTCGCGAGTTCGAAGGGCAGCAGCGCGAGTTCGGRGGCGGAGAGGACCAGCCGCAGGTGGGTGATGGCATCCTGATAGGGACCGGTGGGATTGCGGTTCATGTCCGCGGTGAGGCCGGGCACCTTCGCGAGCAGATCGCCGAGCACCTGCGCCGTATCGCCCACCTGGAATTGCCGAGGCTCCTCGCCCAGTCGGTAGCTCAGGGCCCGCAGGCGGTAGAGGGCCTGGTTGTGTTCGAAGGGCACGTGGATCGTCACCGCCGAATGGTTCTCGCACAGCGCAAGGTATTGCGTGAGCGGCGACAGCAACTGGTTGTGGGCGGGGCCGTGGCGCAGCAGCTCCAGCGTGATGGTCCGCATGTCAGGCCTCCTTGGTGAAGCGGGTGCCCGCCACGGGCGTCATTTGCGGCGCGGCGGGACTGCCCTGCATGCGCCGCAGCTCGCCGTGCGCGCGCCCTTCGGCGTCAGACCAGATCGACACGATGGAGCAGCGCTTGACCACCAGTTCGGGCTCGGCATCGAGCGCCTTCATCGCGCCGCCCTGGAACAGCGCAAAG
>NZ_JBFTPD010000110.1:0-950 GCF_056398305.1 Rhizobium sp. 01T444 | reverse complement strand
GGCCTGGATGAGCTGGCGGCGTTGAAGTCTGAAGTCGTCGGGCAAGGTTTGTCTCCGTGTCGTTGTTGATGCGTGGGCGGGCGGGCGKCTCAAGCCGCGCGGCGCTGGCCCTGGCCGGCTGCCAGGCACTCGCAGACGGCCCGTGTGACGTCCGCCGTGGTGGCACTGCCGCCGAGGTCGCGGGTGTGAAGCACGGGGTTGGCCGTGGCGTGCTCGATGGCCTGCATCAGGCGAGCGGCGACCGCCGTCTCGCCCAGGTGTTCGAGCCGCTTCACCACAGACCAGAAGGTGCCGACCGGATTGGCCAGGCCCTTGCCCATGATGTCGATGGCCGAGCCATGGATGGGCTCGAACATCGACGGGTAGCGGCGCTCGGGGTCGATGTTGCCCGTCGGTGCGATGCCCAGGCTGCCGGCCAGCGCGGCTGCGAGGTCGCTCAGGATATCGGCGTGCAGGTTGGTCGCGACGATGGTGTCGAGCGAGGCCGGGCGGTTCACCATGCGCGCGGTGGCGGCGTCGACGAGTTCCTTGTCCCAGCTGACGTCCGGAAACTCCTTCGAGATCTGCACGGCGATCTCATCCCACATCACCATCGCATGGCGCTGGGCGTTGCTCTTCGTGACGACGGTCAGCAGCTTGCGGGGCCGCGACTGGGCCAGCTTGAATGCGAAACGCATGATGCGTTCGACGCCGGCGCGCGTCATCATGCTGACGTCGGTCGCCGCCTCGATGGGATGGCCCTGGTGCACGCGGCCACCGACGCCGGCGTACTCGCCCTCCGAGTTCTCGCGCACGATCACCCAGTCGAGCTGCTCGGGCGTGCAGCGCTTCAGCGGACCGTCGATGCCGGGGAGGATGCGGGTCGGCCGGACATTGGCGTACTGGTCGAAGCCCTGGCAGATCTTCAGGCGCAGGCCCCACAGCGTGATGTGGTCGGGGATGTGCGGATC
>NZ_JBFTPD010000109.1:0-950 GCF_056398305.1 Rhizobium sp. 01T444 | reverse complement strand
CCAACAAGGTGTGCGTGGCCATCGCCCGAGAGCTCGCTGGCTTCGTCTGGGATCTGAGCCGCCACGTCACCCCGCAGGCTTCTATGCCTGCCCCGCAGCAACATTGAATTGATTGCGTTCACACCGCACCGCAAACGCGACGAATGCACACGATAGGGGAACCCTCGATCGGACTATGTGGGCATCCAACCGGATGATCCCCGTCACTAGAGCGAGGCAGCCCCGCGACGCAGCCATGTAATGCGGTACCCAATCCGCGGATATCAGCGTGATTCATCGTCGCTAAAGCTGCATGCGTCGAGTCCAAGGTGCGGTGTGACGTTCTTTTAACTTCGTCATCCCATGCGCTATCGCGAAGCTTCGCGAGGAAATACCTCGTGCCCTCTTGACAAAACGGGCCATATCAGTCCGAAGTTCCAGCGCCGCGTGCGCCGGTTTCAGCCAATAAGCCCTCTGGAATCAATGAGATAGGTGCTTTCTTGGTTTGCTGGATGTAGGCATGTATTTTCTTGAATATGCCAATGACATCGCCTATATATGTAGGCATGCATGTCCATGTTGTACCGAACCGGGGCTCGCCCCCCACCGTGCTGCTGCGCGAGTCCTATCGCGAGGGCTCCAAGGTAGGCAAACGCACGCTTGCCAATTTGTCGAGCCTGTCGGCCGCGCAGATCGAAGCTATTCGCGCAGCGCTGCATGGCGAGGCCTTGCAGCCAGTAGCGCAGTGCTTCGAGATCACCGCATCGCGTTCGCATGGCCATGTGCAAGCCGCTGCGCTGACCCTGCAGCGCCTGGGCCTTGCCTCACTTGTCGCCTCCAAGCCCTGCCGCGAACGCGACCTGGTGCTGGCGATGGTGGCCGCGCGCATCGTCGCTGCGCACACCAAGCTCGCCACCACCCGCTGGTGGCACACCACGACGCTGGCCGAGGACTTCGGCGTGGCCGATGCG
>NZ_JBFTPD010000108.1:0-955 GCF_056398305.1 Rhizobium sp. 01T444 | reverse complement strand
CTGCTGCACTTCACCAGCGGCACCACCGGCGCGCCCAAGGGCGCCCTGCATGTGCACGGCGCGGCCGTGGCCCACTACGCCACGGCGCGCTACGCGCTCGACCTGCACCCGCAGGACCGCTACTGGTGCACGGCCGATCCCGGCTGGGTCACCGGGACCTCGTACGGCATCATCGCGCCGTTGCTGCTGGGCGTGAGTTCGCTGGTCGACCTCGAGGAGTTCGACGCCGAGCGCTGGTACGGGCTGCTCGAACAGGAGCGCGTCAGCGTCTGGTACACGGCGCCGACCGCGATCCGCATGCTGATGAAGTCCGGTGCGGCGCTTGCGCGGCGCCATGTCTTTCCGGCGCTGCGCTTCGTGGCCAGCGTGGGCGAGCCGCTCAACCCGGCCGCCGTCTGCTGGGGCAAGGAGGCCTTCGACCTGCCCATCCACGACAACTGGTGGCAGACCGAGACCGGCGGCATCATGATCGCCAACACCCCGGCCTTCGACATCAAGCCGGGCTCGATGGGCCGCCCGCTGCCCGGCGTGGAGGCCTGCATCGTCGAGCACCTGGAGGCGCAGGGCGAGGCGCCCCGCGTGCGCGTGGTCGAGCAGCCGGACGTGGAGGGCGAGCTGGCCTTGCGCGCCGGCTGGCCCTCGATGTTCCGCGGCTACCTGAACAACGAGGCGCGCTACCGCAAGTGCTTCGCCGACGGTCTCTATCTCACCGGCGACCTGGCGCGGCGGGATGCCGACGGCTACTTCTGGTTCGTCGGCCGCGCCGACGACGTCATCAAGTCCGCCGGCCATCTGATCGGGCCCTTCGAGGTCGAGAGCGCATTGATGGAGCATCCCGCGGTCGCGGAGGCGGGCGTGATCGGCAAGCCCGATGCCATGCTCGGGGAGATGGTGAAGGCCTTCGTCTCGCTCAAGACCGGCTTCACGCCCGACGAGAGCCTGCGCGCGGACATCC
>NZ_JBFTPD010000107.1:0-966 GCF_056398305.1 Rhizobium sp. 01T444 | reverse complement strand
GTCCAGACTACGGTCCAGTCCTCGGGCAGGGCATCGAGCGCGGCGTAGGTCCCGGTGATGTTGACGGCCGCGCTGGGATCGGCGTCGAAGCGACCGAGGGCGCCCACCACCACCCCAGCGGCGATGAAGCGCGTGCGAGCGGCCTTGATTTCCTCCCACTTCTCGGCCTGGAGCACGGCGAGGGAGCGGCGATCGACCCAGGCATGGATCGACCAGTCGTACTCATGCACGGGGCTCGGCTGGGCCGGGATCTTCACCCAGGACTCGCCGGAGCGGTAGGTGTCGAGCGGCGCCTGCTCCTCGATGACACGCTGCCCAGGCGCGAGCGGGATGTCCAAGTGCTGCGTGATGCCGGTCATCATGACCCGGCCCCACTCGTCGAGAATCGTGAATTCCATGTCAAGGCCTCCGGGCAATGCTGCACACGAGGGTGGCGTCACAACCGCTGTTGGTGTTGGCCGTGACGATGTAGTAGCCGGGCCCGAGCGCCAGGAGCGAGGTCATCGTCACGGGTGGTACGGTCCATGTCGTCGGGCCGAATCCGCCAGAATCGCCGCCGTTGCCGTCCTGCGTGTACGTCGTCGGGATGACGCTCTGGTCCGGGACACCCGTGAGGGTGAACACCGATGGCCCGATGTACTGGTTCGGAAAGCCTTGGCGGGCCTGCCAGGAAGCCGTGCAATGGACGTAGTGAACTTCGCCAGCTGGCACCGAGATTCCGACTTGCGCGAGCTGGACACCACGTGCCCAAGCCATCGTGGTCACGGCGCCGCCCTGGATCTGCGCCGTGCCGATGATGTTCGCGGCGTAGACGGTCATGACCCCGTTCTGCACGTAGAAGCCTGGCGCGTACAGATTGCCGCCGCGGTCGACTTGGAAGTACTGCCCGGTGTTGTAGTTGCCGAGCAGGAGCCCATTGGGGCCGAGGTAGAAGCCCCCGTCGCCGTTGGTGGGCCAGCCATAGCC
>NZ_JBFTPD010000106.1:0-968 GCF_056398305.1 Rhizobium sp. 01T444 | reverse complement strand
GTCGCCACATAGGCACCTGTCGTGTGATAGGAGGCGACATAGTTGGTGTTGGCGGCAATTGTGACAGGTGTTGTAAAATTCACCGTCTGCCAACCGCTCGCCGTGGTGTTGGTGAAGGTGGCGGTCGCGAGTTTGGTGCCTGTCGTGGTCCACAGGTCGACGACATTCTGTCCGTTGTCATTGGCGCTGCGGTAGAACTTGATGCCGGTAATGTCGCCGGCAACGTTCGACTGGAACTTGACGCCGAGCTCAATCTGCTGACCATCGTTGAGGTTCGTCTGGGTCGGCGTGCTGGAGGCGGAAAACAGGCTGTAGCTCGTTGGCGCCGTCGATACGGCGACATTGAAGGTCTCGTTGGCCGCAAGGCCGCCGAGGTCTGTCGCCGTCACCTTGACGCCGTAAGTGCCTGATGTCGTCGGCGTGCCGGAGAATGTCCGTGTCGTGGCGTTGAAGGCCAGCCAGGCGGGCAGCGCCGTGCCGTCGGCAGCAGTTGCCGTATAGGTCAGCGTCTCGGTGCTGTCGACATCGGTGAAGGTGGTGGTCGGCAGCACGAAGGAGAAGGCAGAGCCGACGGTGGCGTTCTGAGTGGTCGTCTGGACGGCGAGCACCGGTGCGTCGTTGGCGCCATGGATGGTGATGGTCAGGTTTGCCGTGGCGGTGGCGCCGGCAGCGTCGCGCATCGTGTAGCTGAACACATCGCTCAGCGTGTTGGTCGACTGGCGCAGCGCCTGGACGGCGGCATTGGTCTCGTTGACGGCATAGCTATAGACGCCCGATGCGCTGAGCACGAGACTGCCATAGGTGCCGTTCAGTGCCGAACCGAGCGTGCCTGATGTCGCGCCGAAGACGACGGCCGTGACCGTCTTGGTGTCACCGGCATCCGGATCGGTGTCGTTGGTCAGCACATTGCCGCTCGCAACCACACCACCCGAACCATTGGCAATGCCACCCTTCTCGGTCGCGTCACC
>NZ_JBFTPD010000105.1:0-980 GCF_056398305.1 Rhizobium sp. 01T444 | reverse complement strand
ATGGCTGACCGTCGCCGTCTCATCCGCTGATCATCGTGATGAGGTGATCGAGCTTATGAGCATGAAGCGACCTCCTCAGTTACGCCTCTAAAGATTGCGGGAGTACAGGCAGTTGAAGCGGCTTTTTGCGGTCGCTGGCGAAGTTGGCGAAAAGCCCTACGCGAACGCGCGGCGCCTCAGGGCGCTGGCAATCTGATTGACGTCGCGAGGATGGTTTTTTCGTCGTCACAACATTTCCATCCCAGAGACGATCGACTCAGGAGGTTACTCATGAAGGCAATAGTTGTAACGGACCAGGCAGCAGGAACGGCGGGGATGAAGTTGGCCGAACTATCCGAGCCGCGGGCGGCGATAAACGACGTCATCGTTCAGATTCATGCTTCGGGATTCGTCCCGACCGAGCTGGAGTGGCCTTCGACCTGGACCGATCGCCGCGACCGTGACCGAACACCGTCAATCCCCGGGCACGAGTTGGCTGGAGTGGTCACCGCCCTCGGCTACGGCACAACGGGATTGTCGATAGGACAGAGAGTGTTCGGCCTCGCGGACTGGCATCGCGATGGCACCCTGGCCGAGTACGTGGCCATCGAGGCACGTAACCTCGCACCACTGCCGGGCGACGTTGACTTTACAGTGGGCGCGAGCTTGCCGATCTCGGGGCTCACCGCGTTGCAGGGACTGTTTGAACACGGCTGCCTTCGGGCGGGGCACAGTGTTATCGCGCACGGCGCGGCCGGCGCGGTCGGTTCGATGGTGACCCAGCTCGCGCGAGAGGCCGGCGCCCACGTCATCGGCACCGGACGCGCGGCCGACCGCCAGAACGCGCTCGACTTCGGCGCGCAGGAGTTTATCGACCTCGACAACGATATGCTTGAAGACGTTGGTGGCGTCGATCTGGTGTTCGACGTCATCGGCGGCGAGATTGGTAAACGGTCCGCGCCTGATTCGAGCCGGCGGAACGCTGGTGTCCGTCATTGGAC
>NZ_JBFTPD010000104.1:0-981 GCF_056398305.1 Rhizobium sp. 01T444 | reverse complement strand
TGTCGAAATTGACGGCGTCGGGGCGATCAGAAACCGCTTCGTCTGACGCCCGACATCGGGATTCCAGGGGTGGACGGCCGTGGCGGGCGAGGGCGGCGAACGACAATGACGCCCCCAAAGAAGCATCGCATCGCCGGATGCTTCGGACGCGCGGGACAGCGACATCAGGCGTTGTCCGACACGCGCGTTCTCGTGGCCGGACAGAGTTGGCGACCATGTCAAACGTAACCAACGCGATCAAGCGGCGCCTTCCTGCCCCCATCCTCCACGCTCTGCGCACCTATCGCGGGAGGTCCAAGCTGAGAGAGTTCTCGGGCCTCTCGACGAAGGCCGTCTTCACCAAGATCTACGAGGACGGGGTCTGGGGCGGCGATGGCGACCCCGATCAGAAATACTTCTCCGGAAGCGGATCGCGCGATGTGGCGGTGGAGAGCTATATCGAAGCGGTAGGGAAGTTCCTTCGATCGCTCGGCCGCAAGCCCGACGTCGTGGACCTCGGTTGTGGCGACTTCCACGTGGGGTCCAGAGTGCGGCCCCTGTGCGCCAGCTACATCGCCTGCGACATCGTGGACTCGCTGATCGCGTCCAATGCCGAGAGATACAAGTCGATGGGCGTCGACTTCAGGACGCTGGACCTCACGCACGATGAACTGCCGGCCGGGGATGTGGTCTTCGTTCGACAGGTTCTTCAGCATCTGTCGAACGCCGAAATCGCGCGCGCGGTGCGGAAGATCCCGGCGAAGTATCGGTATCTGGTCCTGACCGAGCACGTGCCGCCCGAAGCCTTTCCGCACAATCTCGACAAATCCGCGGGTCCGGACAACAGGCTCGCGATCAACAGCGGCATTGTCTTGACGAGCGCGCCGTTCAACATGGATGCGATGGCGCAGACCGTCCTGTGCGAGGTAGAGGAATGGGGCGGGATCATCCGGACAATGGCCTATCGATTCAGGTAGATCTGCTCCTGGCACGGATGGGTCG
>NZ_JBFTPD010000103.1:0-996 GCF_056398305.1 Rhizobium sp. 01T444 | reverse complement strand
GTCGGGCAGCATCCGCAGGCGTGATCGTCAGCGACCACCTGCTGAAGATTCCTCTCATCTCGCGTGTCGAGCCGAATTCACTGATCTTCAATGTCCAGCTCCCTTGCATGCCTTGACCGATGAACGGCGAGAGCGGGGACGACTGTTCCGTCGAGACATGGCTGAGAACCTGGTCGTCAGGACTCGAATGAACGTTCGGCAGTGCGACCGTCTGTCCGGCCGGCGACGTGAGTTCGACCCGAACGAAGGCGCCGCTGGTGTATGTCAACTCAACCGTCACCCCCAGCGTGCCCACAGTGCCGGCGTTCGCGATCGCGATGCTGCTTGGAAACGCGCCCCGGGTGATCGGCATGTTGGGCGTGGCCTTGCCCTCGATCGCGGTCGATGGCGAGACATCGCCCAAGGTGTCGTTCTCGTCCTCGCTCATGTCGAACCACGGGAAGTAGCTCGTCCGTCGCTTGTGCCCGAGCGCCGTGATGACGGCTACTTCCCGACCCAGGGGATCGTAGGCGTGCGTGTCCGCGTGGCCCCACGAGCGCGCTTGCGCGTCGTTGACATGGCTCGCCCGATCGATGAAGTAAGGCTGATAGACCCGGATCACCTGCCCCTTGTTGTCATACTCGACACGGCCCGACACCGCCCAGCGCGCCGCGTCTCCCGTGTCACGCTCGACCGGCTTGCCGCTGCCGTCGAGTTCGAGCTCTCCCGCAGGCGTGACGACACAGGCCAGCCCGGGGGGCACTTCTTCTTCGATTGAAGGGCTCTTCCGAAGCCGTCGCTGTGCGACATCGCGATCTGTATCTGCGGCTTCGGATCGACCGCGTCGGGGTGCTGGTCGGCCTCGAACGCCGCGCTCTGCACCGGGCTGCGCGAGGCCATCCAGCTGTGTGTGTCATACAAGTAGACAGCCGCGGCCCGCTGGATCGCGCGGGCAGGGTCCGCCAGGGCGGCGTCGATGCTCGCCAACGCGTCGGCCTTCGGATTGAAGTCGCTCAC
>NZ_JBFTPD010000102.1:0-997 GCF_056398305.1 Rhizobium sp. 01T444 | reverse complement strand
ACCCGGCCTACCGCTCGCAGGTCGCGATGTACCAGCGCATGCGCAACGGCCCGGAGTTCGTGGCCGAAGTCCAGCGCATCAAGGGTGCCGGCATCGCGGCGACCACCAGCGCCGGGCTCGGCATCGGCTCGGACGCGAACTGAAGGACGAGGGAGAGACAGAAGCAGAAGCGGCCGGCTCAGCCGGCTGCGGCGCGCAGAGATTGAACATTGAGTCCGTGTGTTGCGGCGATTGCGGCCAACTCGGCTTGTTGCGAAACTCCGAGCTGATCGACGATCTTTCGTCGCAGCGCACGAATCCTTGGCTCGGCGAGATGCATGAGGGTGGCGATCTCCGGATCACCGAGGCCGGCCGCCACGAGGCGAAAGACATCCACTTCGTCACCGAGCAGCGGCAGGACAGCATCGCCGGCGCACACCATCAGGCCGTAGCCGCTGTGCTCCAGGGCCCACACCGAAGTCCAATCGACAGGTCGCTGGTAGCCATGCAATCGATGATCCAGCAGATAGCCCAACCAGCCGAAGAATCCCCTCGGCCAGTACGCCCTCATGGCCCTCTCGCCGCCGCGAGATGCTTTGCTTTCAACAATGCGCTTCACGGCGCTCCCTGCCTGAGGTTCCTGGGCGCATCGGGTGCGCCGGCCTCATTGTTCGTCGGACTTCTTCATTGCCACCCATTGGCAGCATTGCACCGCATTCTAGATGGCGTTATTGGGCCAATTCCCGTAATTCAAATGGCGGTACGATATTTATCAATTGTCTATTTCTGTGAAGAAAGATTGTCAATTAACCGTGGTTTCTCTCGTTGATATTCCCTTTCGATGAAGAAACCGTCTCCTCGCACGACAGCTGTCGGCATCTCGCCGGTCGTCCGGTGCGCAGGGGGCGCCCGGCTCAGCGGGCCGTGGCGCGCAGCCTCCTGTCGCTCATGCGCTTGGCCAGCCGCGGCAGAAGCAGCACGCCCAGCACGATGACGATGAGCGCGATCGACATCGGGC
>NZ_JBFTPD010000101.1:0-1004 GCF_056398305.1 Rhizobium sp. 01T444 | reverse complement strand
CGCTGGAGCGGGGCAAGAGACGCAGTCAGGACGAGACAGCGATAGACATGATGGCCCGTCCTCGGAGGAGGCGGACAGTAGATGGGAGATGGAAGGTCTGCCTCCTGCAGGAGTACCGTGGGTTGCGCACTGCGAGTGCGCCGAGCCACATGCAGAACACCCGAGGGTGTGATCTGCAGCTTTGCACAGGAGGCAGACATGGAAGAAGTTAGCACGGTTTTTGTTGGTCTGGATGTCCATTCGCAGTCCACGGCAATCGCGGTGGCGCACGCCGGGCGCGAGACTCCACGGTTTATCGGCACGGTCGGTGCTCGCCTGAGCGAGCTGATCAAGGCCCTGGACAAGCTTGGCAAGCCCTCGACGCTGCTGATCGTGTATGAGGCCGGACCCTGTGGCTACGCGCTGGTGCGCGAGCTGCGGGCCAGAGACTACCGCTGCGAGGTGGTGGCGCCTTCGCTGATTGCGCGCAAGCCGGGGGAGCGTGTCAAGACCGATCGACGCGACGCGCTGAAGCTGGCCGCGCTGGCGCGTTCGGGCGACCTGACGACGGTGAACGTGCCCGACGAACAAGATGAGGCCATCCGGGATCTGTGTCGTGCGCGGGTGGATGCCGTGAAGGCGCGGCTGAAGGCCCGCCAGCAACTCAAGGCGATGCTGCTGCGCCACGGACGTCGCTACACCGGCAAGACGTCGTGGACGGCGGCCCACGAACGCTATCTGGCCACACTCGGCTTCGAGCATCCGGCCCAGGATATTGCCTTTACCGAATACCGGCAGGCGGTCAGCGAGGCCGATGCACGTGTGCAGCGCCTGACTCAAGCCCTGGCACAGCAGATCGAGAACTGGCGCATGCTGGCGGTGGTGCGCGCGCTGATGACGCTGCGCGGTCTGGACTTGGTGGCGGCCACCGCTGTAGTGGCCGAGTTGGGCGATATGCGTCGCTTTGCCCATCCGCGCGATCTCATGGGCTACCTGGGTCTGGTGCCCAGCGAGCACTCCAGTGG
>NZ_JBFTPD010000100.1:0-1012 GCF_056398305.1 Rhizobium sp. 01T444 | reverse complement strand
AGGCATTTGCGAGGCTGTGAGTTTAGATGATGCGCCAACTCGGTCAGCTGTTGCTGGGTGACATTGGCAAGATCCGTGTCACCAGGCATGAAGCGTCGGATACGTTTGTTGGTGTTCTCAACGGCGCCTTTCTGCCATGGCGCGCTGGGATCGCAGAACCAGCTCCTCGCGCCGATGCCTTCCTCCAAAGCCCTGAAGCCGCTGAACTCCGTGCCGCGATCGAAGGTAAAGCTCCGCCGCGCCAACGCTGGCAACGGCGAGAAAGCATGAACGATCTTATCCATGATCGGTCGCGAATGACGACTGTTGTTCTTGAGCATGACCGTATAGCGGCTCTTGCGTTCAACCAGTGAGGTGACATTGGTCGGCCCAAGCTCCCGCTTGAAGATCAGCAGATCGCCTTCCCAATGTCCGAACTCGGTTCGATTACCAATAAAATCAGGTCTTTGGGATATCCTGCAATCGGCCGGGAAGACGTTGCCGCGCGGTCGGCGAGAGCCTCGAGGGCGACGCTTGCGACGTGCCTCCGGCAGGTAGCGATAGAGGCCCAGACCATAATCCTCCTTGCAGTAGACAAAGCGATAGATGGTCTCCGGGCAAATGCGGACGGGGTTTGCGCTGTCTTCGGCAAGGCGACCGGCAATCTGTTCCGGTGACCAATAGGCCTTCAGGCGGTCAATGACCAGCTCGCGCAGTCTTGGATGCCGCCTGAGCTTGCGCAGCCTTCGGCGCCGCTCCTTGGCGATGTCATCGGCGATCGTATCAAAGTAGCCGGTGTACTCGGGAAACTCGCGATCGTGGAAAGTGTTGCGCTTGAGCTCACGATAGATCGTTGAGCGATGACGTCCGAGCTGGCGGGCGATCTCGCCAACTGGCACCTTTCGCTCTCTGAGGTGATAAAGACGGCGACGATCGGCGAGGGTGAACTGCTGATAGCAAAGCGACATGCCAAAATCTCCAAAGTGAAGCCATTGAAATTACTGGCATGTCGCACTTGGAAATAGAATGTACC
>NZ_JBFTPD010000099.1:0-1023 GCF_056398305.1 Rhizobium sp. 01T444 | reverse complement strand
CGTGGACCGTGATCGCCATGCTCGTCGCGCTGGGCATCATCGAGCCATCCAAATGGTTCTCCAGTCTTGCTGCGCATCCAAGGCGCCATCGCCTTGTTCGGCGCCCCAGCGTGCATGGCGCACGCCGGGTGATGCGCAATCCTTGACTTAACGCAATACCCTCCTGCTCGCCAGATGCGACGCTCCGCACATCGTGGGATGCCAAGGGCTTTCGGCCTGAAGGAGGTGAGGATGAACAACGACGCGTCTTTCTGGTCTTTCTGTTTTGCCAGGGCAAGCGTTCTGTTTGCCATTTATCCGCGAGGAACCCAGGGCCATCGCGTCGTCGCGGAGATTTCGGAAGATGCGCTGCGCAACGTGTTCGGAGCGCAAGGAGGCGGTGACAGCCTGTTGAATGCCTGTCGGCACCACTTCGATCTGATCGAGGAGGCGGCCCTGCAGAGGCATCGGCACGAATCCGGCAGGCCCGTCACGCTGGAAGCCAGGGACTTCGCCTTTCCAACCAGCTTCGCGACTGATTCCATCTTCTAGGACGAAAGCGAGCGATTCGCCAGATCTCGAGTGCGCCCATGGCGCACTTTGTTGCGCGGGATCAATGGCGCGCGGCCGTGTCCGTCGCACCATTGCATTCGGGCTGGCCCAGCAGCCCGCAGGTCTTGCCGCCGGGGCCGCCGGCCGACGCGGCAACAATCACAGATCCATGCACGAAAGGTCGCATGATGAAAACCGATTCGCAGTTGAAGAAGGACGTGACCACCGAACTCCAGTGGGACCCATCGATCAACGAAGCCAACGTCGGCGTCGCCGTCAAGGACGGTGTCGTCACGCTCACGGGGCACCTGGATACCTACAGAGAGAAGTTCGCCATCGAGCGGGCGGTGCAGCGCGTGCAGGGGGTCAGGGCCCTGGCCGTCGAGCTGGACGTCAAGCTGTCGCCGACGCACAAGCGCAGCGACTCGGAAATCGCGGCCGCCGCGGAATCCTCGCTCAAGTGGCACACGCAGGTACCCGATGAGAAACTTC
>NZ_JBFTPD010000098.1:0-1027 GCF_056398305.1 Rhizobium sp. 01T444 | reverse complement strand
CTATTACGCCGAGGACGCGAAGCTGGGCTTGCTGCTGACGGCCTCGTCGATTGCCGCCGCGCCGAAGCACTGGCGCGCGGACTCGGCGAACCGCGTGTTCCTGCTCGACCGCGAAACCGCCTGGCTCGAAGAGCCGGCGACGCCGCCCGTGGCCGGCGCGCAGGATGCGCAGGCCGAAGACACGGCCTATGTGATCTACACCTCCGGCTCCACCGGCAAGCCCAAGGGCGTGTGCGTGCCGCACCGGGCCGTGGCCAACCTGATGGAGACCATGCAGCGCGAGCCGGGCATCCATGCCCAGGACCGCCTGGCCGCGGTGACCACGCTCTCCTTCGATATGGCCGTCCCCGAGGTGATGCTGCCGCTGGCGGCGGGCGCCGAGATCGTCATCGTGCAGCGGGAAGTCGCCATGGACGGCAACCGGCTGCGGGCGCTGCTCGACTCGGAAGCGATCACCATCCTGCAGGCCACGCCCGGCATGTGGCGCCTGCTGCTCGACGCACAATGGTCGGGGCAGCGCGGCTTCCGGGCCTGGATCGGCGCCGAGCCCGTGCCGGCGGATCTCTCGCTCGAACTGCTGGACCGCACGACCGAACTGTGGAACCTCTACGGGCCGACCGAGACCACSGTGTGGTCCACATGCTGGAAGGTGCCGCCGCAACCGCAGGCCATCTCGATCGGGCGGCCGATCGCCAACACCAGCGTCCACGTGCTCGACGCGTGGGGCCATCGATGCCCGGCCGGCGTTTCCGGCGAGATCTTCATCGGCGGCGACGGCGTCACGCTGGGCTATCTCGACCGGCCCGAATTGACCGCCGAGCGCTTCATCGCGGACCCGTTCAGCCCGCACCCCGAAGCCCGCCTGTACAAGACCGGCGACCGGGGGCGCTGGAGCCACGAGGGTCTGCTCGAACACCAGGGCCGGCTCGACTTCCAGGTGAAGGTGCGCGGCCACCGGATCGAACCCGGCGAGATCGAGGCCCGCCTGCAGACGCATCCGGAAGTCTCGCAATGCCTGGTGATGGCG
>NZ_JBFTPD010000097.1:0-1050 GCF_056398305.1 Rhizobium sp. 01T444 | reverse complement strand
GAACAGGAGGGTAACTCTCTTGACGTCGGGCGCCTGCTTCAACAGCTCGATTGCCATCGCCCGCCGATCGGCTGGCAGCGGCATCCCGGCCAGGTAGCGGCGGTTCAAGTTGACCAGAAAGACCCCGGCGGTCCCCATCAGCAGGCCCACGACTATGGAGCCTCCTGCGTCGTACAACACATTGCCGGTGATGTCGTGCAGCAGCATCCCCAGCCCCGCGACGGCAAGCCCGACCAGCGCGAGAAGATCCTGCGTCACCACCGTCCGCAACTGAGAGTCGGACGTCTCGAACACATGTTTGACTGCGCTCAGCTGACGATCTGCCGCACGTCGGCTCAGGAACCGAAGCGCCTGAAAGGTCGAGATGCTTTGGAGCGCGAACGATCCGAGGATGACGGCGTAACCGAACCGGTAGTCGGTCGTCGCGTCGGCCATGCTGAGTTGGCGGACGCCTCGCCATATCCCGACTTGCGCGCCCAGGGCGAGCATGGCGATCGAGCCGAACATCGACCACACGTACGACTCCCGTCCATAGCCGAGCCGATGAAGCACGTCGGCCGGGCGCCGGGCCGCGAGATAAGCGGCGACGAGGAAGCTGTCGGTAAGGGCATCGACCCAAGAGTGCACAGCCTCGGCCGTCATGGACGCGGACCCGGTTAAGACCGCTGCCAGCGTCTTCACAAGCGCGATCGAGGTTCCGGCCGCGAAAGCCAGCATCACCGCCGACTTACCGCCCGGCTGGTCGGCGTCTACGCCAAGATGTCGATGGAAGCGATGAAACGCTCTCATGAAGAAGCACCTTGTCGCCCTTGGCGAACTTTGGGGGAAGTCATCTTGGGCTGATCATGCCACCCGCCTGGCCAACCGCCGCCGAAACGGCTGTGGGCAAAGTAGGCCCGCGCTGCCTCCACGGCGCACGCGCTGATCGCCCCGCGCAGCCGGCGCCCGGTGGCCCCGGCCACCGCCTGGAGCTTGCCGACGGGTCGGCAAGAATCCAAAGCAGCACCGCTGCAGCGCCGCGCACCGACCGGCAAACGGCATGGCGATCAC
>NZ_JBFTPD010000096.1:0-1054 GCF_056398305.1 Rhizobium sp. 01T444 | reverse complement strand
CGTGGGCACCGACACCGGAGGCTCGATCCGCCTGCCGTCGGCCGTCAACGGCACCGTCGGCCTGCGCCCCAGCTACGGGCGCGTGAGCAACCACGGCATCGTCCCGCTGGCCTGGAGCATGGACACCGCCGGTCCGATGACGCGCACGGTGGAGGACTGCGCCCTGATGTTCGGCGCCATGGCCGGCTTCGACGCCCGCGATGCCGCCAGCGCGCCGCGGGCCTGCGACGACTACCTGCGCGAACTCGCGGGCGGCTGCCGCAAGCTGCGCATCGGCGTCGTGCCGGGCTATTTCTTCGAGCACCTGCAGGCGCCGGTGCGCGATGCGGTGAAGGCCGCGCTCGCCACCTTCGTCGAACTGGGCGCGACGGTCGTCGACGTCGACATCCGCAACATCCACGGCAACATCTCGGCGCAGCTCACCATCGAATCGGCCGAGCCCAGCACCTACCACCAGCGCGACCTGCGCGAGCGCCCCGGCGACTACGGCGAGGATGTGCGCACCCTGCTGGAGACCGGAGAACTGCTGCTCGCCACCCACTACCTGCAGGCGCAGCGCTATCGCGCGCTGCTGCGCGGCGAGTTCCTGGCGGCCTTCAGGACGGTGGACGTCTTCATCTGCCCCACGCTGCCCTTCGCCGCCACCCGTGTCGGCGAGACCAGGGTCGTCATCGAGAACGGCGTGGAAGAAGACATGCTCTCGGCCATCATGCAGTTCACGGGCGTGGCGAGTCTCACGGGCCTGCCTTCGCTCAACGTCCCCTGCGGCTTCGATCCCGACGGTCTGCCGATCGGCATGCAGATCATCGGCCGGCCCTTCGACGAGGCCACGCTGCTGCGCACCGGCCATGCCTTCCAGCAGGCGACCGGGTTCCACACCCGCGCGCCGCTGCTTTCGTGACTTGGCGGTATCAGCACATCGACGTGGCGCCGCAGTCCAAGCGACATCGGCGGATCGCCGCTACCTTGGACCCTTCCATCGAGAGGAGCACCCATCCCATGCCGAACACCGACCTGCACTACCTTGAACTGCTCGAAGTGGGCAGGCTCATCC
>NZ_JBFTPD010000095.1:0-1054 GCF_056398305.1 Rhizobium sp. 01T444 | reverse complement strand
AGCGAGAAGTCAGCAGAGGTCGTAGTAGCCGGAGTTGCGGGGCTGAGGAGGCCAGAAGTCAAACGGCGAAGGACCAAACGAGAGCAAGTGTTGAGCGAGATGTCGATGTCCGAGGTCATGCGTCAGATGCCCGCGCGAGCGGGGCGGGCGGGAGTCGCGCGCGGTGAAGCCGTGAGCCAACCTGCCAGCGACGAAGCCGAGGGCCCGCGAAATGGAGCGACAGACACGGGKTCAGCGCTGCTGCAAGCGGCGCTGACGAGAGACAACCTGCAGCGCGCGCTCAAGCGGGTGCGGGCCAACAAGGGCGCCGCCGGTGTGGACGGACTGGACATCGACCAGACCGTGGAGCATCTGGTGACGGCCTGGCCTGGCATCCGGGGGCAACTGCTGCGGGGCGAGTACCGGCCCAGTCCGGTACGGCGGGTGGAGATTCCCAAGCCTGACGGAGGCCAGCGCGAGCTGGGCATCCCGACGGTGGTAGATCGGCTGATCCAGCAGGCGCTGCTGCAGGTGCTGCAACCGATTCTGGACCCCACCTTCAGCGAGCACAGCCACGGCTTCAGGCCCGGGCGGCGTGCGCAGGATGCGGTATTGGCCGCGCAGGCGTTCGTGCAGACCGGGCGCAGGGTCGTGGTGGACGTGGACCTGGAGAAATTCTTCGACCGGGTCAATCACGACATCCTGATCGATCGCCTGCAAAGGCGCATTGCCGACGCCGGAGTCATCCGGTTGGTGCGGGCGTACCTGGACAGCGGGATCATGGACGGTGGGGTGGTACAGGAACGGCAGCAGGGCACACCGCAAGGTGGGCCGCTGTCGCCGCTGCTGGCCAACGTGCTGCTCGACGAAGTGGACAAGGAACTGGAACGCCGGGGCCACTGCTTCGCGCGCTACGCTGATGACTGCAACGTGTACGTGCGCAGTCGTCGGGCGGGCGAGCGGGTGATGGCGCTGCTGCGGCGGCTGTATGACAAGCTGCGCTTGAAGGTCAACGAGACCAAGAGTGCGGTCGCCAGTGCGTTCGGGCGCAAATTCCTGGGTTATGACCTGTGGT
>NZ_JBFTPD010000094.1:0-1062 GCF_056398305.1 Rhizobium sp. 01T444 | reverse complement strand
CGCCGACCCAGCCTTCACCGTATCGATCCCCGTATCGACACTTTCGGTGACGACGTCACCGGCATTGTCAACGATGTAGGTGTCGTTACCGGCTCCGCCGTTCAGCGTATCGGCTCCGGCTCCGCCGTCCAGCGTGTCGTTGCCGGCGCCGCCGGTGATCACGTTCGCCGCAGCATTGCCAATGCCGGTGAAGGTAGCCGACCCGGTGTAGATCAGGTTCTCGATATTGGCGAGTGCCGCGATCGAATAGGTCGCAAGCGACGTCCGGATCTCGTCTGTGCCCGCACCTGCTGCCTCCGTGACCACGTCACTTGCGGCATCCACGATATAGATGTCGTCGCCAGCTCCGCCGATCAGCGTGTCGGCTCCGGCTCCGCCATCCAGCGTGTCGTTGCCGGCGCCGCCAGTCAGCTTATCGGCGGCCGCTCCGCCCTTGATAACATTGTCCAGTTCATTGCCGGTACCGGTGAAGGCGGCTGACCCGGTATAGGTCAGATTCTCCACATTGGCACTCAGTGTATAAGCCGCAAGGCCCGTCTTTACGGTATCGGTACCCTCGCCGGCATTCTCGACGACGATATCGCCGGTGCCGATGATATAGGTGTCATCGCCTGCCGCACCCTTCAGCGTGTCGATCCCTGCCCCGCCCGTCAGGATATTGTTCAGCGCATTGCCGATGCCGGTAAAAGTCGTCGTACCGGAGACGGTCAGGTTCTCGACATTGCTGCCGAGCGTATAGCTCGCGAAGTAGACCGACTGCACGTATACCGTATCGCTGCCCTCGTCGGCAGCCTCGGTGACCATATCCCCGCCATTGTCAACCCAATAGATGTCGTTGCCGGTACCGCCGGAAAGCGCATCAGCTCCCATGCCGCCATCCAGCCAGTCGTCGCCGGCGCCGCCAATCAGCGCGTCATTGCCGGCCCCGCCGATCAGCCTGTCGTTACCCGCACCCCCGTCCAGCACGTCGTTGCCGGCGCCCCCGGTGATCGTGTTGGCCAAGGCATTGCCCGTCCCGGCAAAATTGCCGATGCCAGTGAAGGTCAGGTCCTCGACATTGGC
>NZ_JBFTPD010000093.1:0-1088 GCF_056398305.1 Rhizobium sp. 01T444 | reverse complement strand
CTCAACCGCACCCAGCCGGGCTTGCCGATGAAGAAAGGCCGCGCCGGCACTGTCACGCACGACTACAAGCGCCATGGCACGACCACGCTGTTCGCCGCCTTGAACACCCTGGACGGCACAGTGATCTCGATGTGTCAGCAGCAGCACCGGCACGTGGAGTGGCTGCAGTTCCTGCGCCTGATCCAGCGCAAGACGCCCAGGCACCTGCAGTTGCACCTGATCGTGGACAACTACGGCACGCACACCCACCCGGAGGTTCAAGCCTGGCTGGTCAAGCACCCGCGCTTCGTCATGCAYTTCACGCCSACGAGCGCGTCGTGGCTSAACATGGTCGARCGYTTCTTCCGCGACATCTCGGAGAACCGCATCCGGCGMGACAGCTTCACCAGCGTGCCYGAACTGGAAYTGGCSATCGATYTGTACGTSGCCCACCACAACGCCAATCCCAARCCYTTCATCTGGACCAAGAGCGCSWSCGACATCYTGGCCAAGGTCAMGCGAGCCAAGGCCGCGCTGGCAAGGAGTACRAGATAAGTACATATMTGAGTGGCGCACTACACTAGCTCGTCACCAGGCGGTGTGCGGCGGAGCCAACGTAAAGCGCAGCCCGAGCGTGCTAGCGTGAAGTCCGTCACGTATGCTCGTGCGGCGTCGACAGCACAATGCGCGAGCGCCTCCCGAATAAGCGCAGCTCCACAACAAGCAGATAAGGCAATGGCAATCACGCTCACTCGACGAGAAATCGACTCGACGATGCCCAAGATTAAAGAGGGCCTCCAGCAGTACGCTTGGCTGCAGGGCGAAGTCGCCAATGGGGGAGCCTTCCCCGCGGACCCTGATTTTCAGAGGCGGTTCAACCACTTCTATCGTGTCCGTCGAGGCGACCCGTGGCGCGTAGCGTTTTACGACCTCATGGACCGGGCCAGGGGGGAGGAGCTGACGTTCAGCGACATTCTCGACGAGCTTCAGCGGTCAACCGGGCGGCTGGAGGGCTCCTTTGCGAGCAAGCTCTACGCGACACTCGAGCCGTCCGCCCCAGTCATCGACTCCAAGGTGCTGGGAAAGCTGCGCCTGCGCCTGCCGCACGC
>NZ_JBFTPD010000092.1:0-1094 GCF_056398305.1 Rhizobium sp. 01T444 | reverse complement strand
CTTCATGGCTTCTCCCGTTTCAGACGAGCCGGTTGCGGAACAGCCACGCCGCCAGAGGCAGCGTGATGGCCGCGATGATCATGAGCGGAATGAGGTTGTGCCAGACCGTGAGCAGGCCGACGCCCTCGAGGTAGACGCGCTGCACCAGGTCGATCGCGAAGCGCAGCGGGTTCGCCAGCGTCGCGATCTGCAGCGGGTGCGGCATGTTGCTCACCGGTGTCGTCAGGCCGGACAGCAGCATCATCGGCATGACCAGCACGAAGGTGTAGAGCATGGCCTGCTGCATGTTGGCCGACACCGCCGAGATCGACAGCCCGATGCCCACGCTCGCGATAGTGAAGCAGGTGAGGCCGGCGTAGAGCGTGATGAAGGAGCCGGCCATGGGCACCCGGAACCACAGCAAGGTGATCAGCAGCACGATGGTGGATTGCACCAGTCCGATCAGCACTGGCGGCACGGCCTTGCCGATCATGATCTCGGTCGGCGACAGCGGCGTCACCAGCAATTGGTCGAAAGTGCCCTGCTCGCGCTCGCGCGCCACCGAAAGGGCGGTCAGCAGCAAGGTCTGCAGCATGCTGAGCGCGGCGATCATGCCGGGCATGAAGTTCCAGCGTGTCTCCAGGTTCGGGTTGTACCAGGCGCGCGATACGACCGTCACCGGCGGCTTGCCGCCGCCATGCTGCTCGCGCCATTCGTCGTTGAAGGCCGTCACGACGGCGCTGACGAAGCCGGCGGCGGAGCCCGCGGTGTTTGAATTGCGCGCGTCGACGATCAACTGGATGGGGGCGTCTTCTCCCGCGCTGAGCTGTTGCTCGAAGCGCGGACCGATCTGGACCACGAGCAGCGCCTTCTGCGTGTCGATCACCCGCGCGATGTCCTGCTGCGTGCGCAAGGTCGCGGCGCGATGGAACACGCCGGTGCCGTCGATCCTGGCGATCAGCGCGACCGAGGCGCCGCTGCGGCTCTGGTCGAGCAGCGCGTAGTCGACATTGCTCAGGTCGTAGGTGGCGGCATAGCCGAACAGCAGGCTTTGCATCAGCGACGGCACGACCAGGATGGCCCGGCTGGCCGAATCCTTGAGCACGGCCAGGAAC
>NZ_JBFTPD010000091.1:0-1119 GCF_056398305.1 Rhizobium sp. 01T444 | reverse complement strand
GGGCCATGCGCGCTTCGTCTCGGCGACCGAGGTGAGCGTGGGCGACGACCTCCTCCAGGCGCCGCGCATCTTCATCAACGTCGGCGGGCGCGCTCTCGTGCCGCCGCTCCCGGGCGTGGACGAGGTGCCGTGCCTGACCAACACCTCCATCCTGGAACTGGACCAGGTGCCGCGCCACCTCGCGGTGATCGGCGGCAGCTATATCGGCCTGGAGTTCGCCCAGATGTACCGCCGCTTCGGCGCGGAAGTGACGGTCATCGAGAAAGGGCCGCGCCTGGTCGCGCGCGAGGACGAGGAGGTCTCGGGCGCCATCCGGGACATTTTCGAGGGCGAAGGCGTCGTGGTGCGCCTGGATGCCGAGTGCATCCGCTTCCAGCCCGCCGCCGACGGTATCCAGGTCGGCGTGGACTGCCTGGCCGGGGCGCCCGAGGTGATGGCGTCCCACGTGCTGCTTGCCGTCGGCCGCCGGCCCAACACCGACGACCTCGGTCTGGACCAGGCGGGCATCGAGCTGGACCCGCACGGCTACATTCCAGTCGACGAGCAGCTCCAGACCCGCACGCCCGGCATCTGGGCGCTGGGCGATTGCAACGGGCGCGGCGCCTTCACGCACACGGCCTACAACGACTTCGAGATCGTCGCGGCCAACCTGCTGGACAACGACAAGCGCCGCGTGAGCGACCGGATCCCGGTCTACGCCTTGTTCATCGATCCGCCGCTCGGCCGGGTCGGGTTGACGGAGGCGCAGGCGCGCGCGACGGGCAAGGCGGTGCGAGTCGGCCAGCGGCCCATGACACGGGTCGGGCGGGCGGTCGAGAAGGGCGAGACCGCGGGCTTCATGAAGGTGGTGGTCGACGCCGAGAGCGAAGCCATCCTCGGCGCCGCGATCCTGGGCGTCGGCGGCGACGAAGCCGTCCACTGCCTCATCGACACCATGTCCTGCGGCGGGACCGGCGACGCGCTGCGGCGAACCATGCACATCCACCCGACGGTCTCGGAACTGATCCCGACCATCCTGGGCGAACTCAAGCCCTGAAGGCACGCGGCCGCGCCGCCGCGCGCCTTGCGTTGATCTGCCTCAAGACGAGGCGAAAGAAAAAAGAGGACGCTGCGTACTTG
>NZ_JBFTPD010000090.1:0-1130 GCF_056398305.1 Rhizobium sp. 01T444 | reverse complement strand
GCCATCGCGCGCTCGACCTTGGCGCAGTGGGTGGGCGAATGCGGGGCGCAGCTGCAGCCGCTGGTAGACGCCCTGGAGGGCGAGCTGCTTCGCCACGACGTACTGCACGCCGACGAGACACCGGTGGCCATGCTCAAGCCTGGCAACAAGAAGACCCACAAGGCCTACATCTGGAGCTTCTGCACGACCAGCTTCAACTCAACCAAGGCGGTGGTGTTCAACTTCGCCGAGACGCGCAGCGGAGAGAACGTTCGCAGATTCCTCGGCCAGGACGGCGACACGCCATGGAAGGGCACGCTCGTCACCGACGGCTACTCAGGCTACAACGCGACCATCGCGAAGGGCGTGACGGCCGCCAATTGCATGGCGCACGCGCGCCGTAAATTCCACGAGCTGTGGGCCAACCACGGCAGCCAGGTCGGCGAGAAGGCGCTGCGGTACTTCCGGGTGCTGTTCAAGATCGAGGCGAAGCTCGGCGACCGTCCCCCCGAAGAGCGGCGACGAATTCGCAAGCGCAAGTCGGGTCGGGTGGCCGCGTTGCTCTACAAATGGCTTCTCCTGCAAAGGCAGCAGGTTCCACCAGGTTCGGCCACGATCAAAGCGATCGACTACAGCCTGAAGCGCTGGCCGGCATTGACGCGGTACATCGAAGATGGTGACGTGCCGCTCTCGAACAATTGGGTTGAGAACCAGATCCGACCTATCGCTCTGGGGAGGGGCAACTGGTTGTTCGCCGGCAGCCTGCGAGCGGGCAAGCGCGCAGCGGCGGTCATGAGCCTAGTCCACTCGGCACGCATCAACGGGCAYGAYCCCTATGCGTACCTCAAGGAYGTCCTCGAGCGACTGCCGACCCACCCGGCAAGCCGGATCGATGACTTGCTGCCACATCGCTGGCAGACAGCGTCCACCACGCACTGACCTCCGTGCCCGTCGTCAAGACGGGTTCGCCGGACGCTTACTGAGCGTGAACGACCTTGGCAATGCTGCGTCTTTGGGCCGACTGGATGCCGCCCGCAGGACCGCCGAGGCCACTTGTGATTCGCTAGGCGTGCGAATCGACTGGTCGCTACCCGCCAACCGACCGACGCTGGTRGCAATCCTGCGGGCGCTCTTGGCGGCATGGATTGGCG
>NZ_JBFTPD010000089.1:0-1136 GCF_056398305.1 Rhizobium sp. 01T444 | reverse complement strand
TCCTTCCAGGTGGCGAGGATCACGAACAGGCCTCCCGCCATCAGCAGCGGGAACCAACCCCCATCGACGATCTTGAGCAGATTCGATGCGAAGAAGGAGATGTCGACGGCGAAGAAGAAGCCCGTGGCCGCCACGCATACCGGCAGCGGGTAGCCCCATCCATACCGGATGACGAAGAAGGTCAGCGCCGTCGTGATCACCATGACCAGGCTGACGGAGATGCCATAGGCCGCCGCAAGGGCGGTGGATGAGTGGAACATGCCGACCGCCAGGACCACGCCGGCCAGCAGCGCGAAGTTCACCGCCGGCACATAGATCTGCCCCTTGTCGTGTTCCGACGTGTGCTTGATCGTCATTCGAGGCAGATAGCCCAGCTGGATCGTCTGCTTGGTCGCCGAGAACGCGCCGGAGATGAGGGCCTGGGACGCAATGACCGTCGCCGCGGTCGCCAGGACCACCATCGCGATCAGAGCCCAGGCCGGCGTCATGAGGACGAAGGGATTCTCAATGGCCTTCGGATTSGCCAGYACCAGSGCSCCCTGGCCGAAATAGTTGAGGCTCAATGCGGGCATCACCAGGCCGAACCATGCCCATTGAATGGGGCCCTTTCCGAAGTGGCCCATGTCGGCATAGAGCGCCTCCGCCCCCGTCACGCAAAGAAATACCGCCCCCAGGGTGATGAATGCCAGCTGGTAATGCTCGTATCCGAAACGCAGGGCATAGGTGGGCGAGATCGCCTTCAGCACGGCCGGGTTGTCGATGATCGAAGGCAATCCGCTGAGCCCGATCGCCAGGAACCAGAGCACCATGACGGGACCGAAGAACCGGCCTATCTGTGCCGTTCCCCTCTTCTGCAACATGAAGAGCATGACCAGCACGGCGAAGGAGATCGGCAGCACGAAGGGCTTGGCGGCCGGGGTGACGATCTCCAGGCCCTCGACCGCCGACAGCACGGAGATGGCGGGCGTGATCACGCCGTCGCCAAAGAACAATGCGACGCCGAAGACGCCGCACACCATCAATACGCGATGGACCTTCGGCTTGTCCTTGACGGCCTGCGAAGCCAGTGCGAGCAGCGCCATCAGGCCGCCCTCGCCATGGTTGTCCGCCCGCATGATGAGCCCGACGTACTTGAT
>NZ_JBFTPD010000088.1:0-1141 GCF_056398305.1 Rhizobium sp. 01T444 | reverse complement strand
TCATTCCTGTGCTTGTCACAGGAATCCTGTGTGTTGGAACTGTGGTAGAAGGGTTGCGGGCGGAAGGCCGTCGGAATCCTGGTCGTGAGAGACCGTTTGCTGGCTCTTGGTCCTCCGCCCGCTTCAAAATCCCAACCTGAACAGTTGATTGAGGCCGTTGCCGCGGACCTCGTAGCACAGGATGAGGCTTGCCATGATACACCCTGTTTTCATCGGATGCGACGTCGCCAAGGCGCATCTGGATCTTTTCGATAACCAGACCCAGAAGCATGTTCGCATAGCCAATACCTCTGAGGCCATCGCCGCCTGGCTTGCGACGCTGGCCGAGCGTGACGTCACGGTCATCCTGGAAGCGACCGGACGTTATGACAGGCTGCTGTGCGTCGCGCTCGAAGACGCTCATCGGCCCTATTGCCGGGTCAATCCGGCCAGAGCCCGCGACTTTGCCAAGGCGCTCGGCCTTTTGGCCAAGACCGATGCCATCGATGCGCGCCTGCTGGCCCTCATGGGCCAGACGCTTTCGCCGCCCGTCAGCGTGCCTCCCGATCCGTCGCGCCGAAAGCTTTACGACCTGCATGGCCGGCGCGATCAGCTGGTGGCCATGCGCCAGCAGGAACGCACCCGCCGCAAAGGCGCCGATCCCGCCCAACGCGCCAGTATCGAAAGCCATCTCGTCTGGCTCGATGCTGAGATCATCAGGATCGAGCAGRCGTGCCGCGAGCACGTGCGGGCAGACCGGGTCATGAGCGAGCAGAATGCCAGGCTTCTGTCCATACCGGGTATCGGAACGGTGACGGCCTTCACACTGCTTGCCCACATGCCGGAACTGGGCGGCAGTTCGCCAAAGGCGCTGGCGGCGCTGGCCGGCCTTGCGCCCTTCAATGCCGACAGCGGCACCAAACGCGGGCAACGCCACATCCGAGGTGGGCGAAAGCGGGTGCGCGACGCGCTCTACATGGCGGCTTTCGTTGCACATAGGTTGAATACACCATTCGCCAGAACGGCTCAGACCATGGCTGCCAAGGGCAAGCCCTTCAAAGTCATGATCATCGCCATCGCGCGAAAAATCCTCGCCACCGCAAACGCTCTGATAAGGGACAAAACGATGTTCAATCCAACCTGACAAACACAGTTGCCAGTC
>NZ_JBFTPD010000087.1:0-1160 GCF_056398305.1 Rhizobium sp. 01T444 | reverse complement strand
CTGCATCGAAGTGCTCATCGACCTCACGGTAGTCCTGAAGACGGAACTCCAGCGGGAGATGTCGATAACGCCGCCTCGCCCATTCAACTTGCTCCTTGGATATCGTGACCCCGACCGCCTCGACGCCGTATCTCTCGGCCGCGAATGACATGAAGCTTCCCCAGCCACAACCGATGTCGAGCACCCGCATTCCAGGGCGCAGTCTCAGCTTGCGGCAGATCAGATCGAGCTTCGCCTCCTGGGCTTGCGCGAGGTTGCCGGCGCTCGCCCAATAGCCGCACGTGTACGTCATGCGCGGGTCGAGCATTGCGGCATAGAAGTCGTTGCCGAGGTCATAGTGAACCTCCGCGACCGCTTTCGCCCGCCGCTGACTTTGCAGATTGAGCAACTTGGCTGCGACCACATGTCCGATGAGGCGCAGCGGCTTGACCTGATCTGCGAGCCGGGACTCGAGCAGCCGGCAAAAGAATTGATCCAGACGATCGCACTCCCAGCTCCCGTCCATGTACGCCTCTCCGAGGCCCAGGTTGCCGCTGGACAAGGCTCGCTGCGGCACGTCGGCGCGTATGAGCCTCATGTCCCAGGGATCGGTCCCGTTGAGCCGGATGGAAGCCATGGCGAGCAAGTCCGCCGCAGATTTGTAGACACCCGTGCGTGCTTGTTCGCCAGCAAATTCCATTTCCATTCCCTAACGCATGAATGAGGCGCAGTGGGTCCTGTATGCCCACGCGGAGATCGACTTCGGGCCGATCCGATAGATCCGGGCCGCCCTGCGGCCGCCAGACAAAATGGTAGATCGGTTCGATCTCGCTGGACTGCCGATGTGGGCAGTGAAGCTGCCAAACAACCTATGTTTCAGGCCATTGCACGTGCTCATCCGCGGTCGCGGTCGGGGCGACATCCAGCTCGATAACCAGATGCTCATCGAACTTCGGGTTCTCGGGTTGCCCCGTGCCCATCGGGTCATCCCGCCGGGTGTAACCCCTGGCATTGCAGACAACGCGGGTGCGACCGATTCGATAGTCAAAGCTGTCGTGCGTGTGTCCGTGAAGCCAGAGCGCGGGTTGCCACTTCAGGATTCGATCGTCCAGGTCGGACACGAAGCACGCGTTCACAGCCGATCCTCGAAATTGCGGGCTGATGCTCTTGAGGCTGGGAGC
>NZ_JBFTPD010000086.1:0-1184 GCF_056398305.1 Rhizobium sp. 01T444 | reverse complement strand
CTCAGTCGGCTTCCTTCTCCGGTGAAAACTGGGTTGCCGGTGTCAACGGCACGAAGAGCGTTGTTTCCTCCTTCGTTCGCGACGGTTCGAACGGCGTTTCCGTCAAGATGACCGACTACGTCCTGTCGAACGCTTCGGCCGGCAACGTTCTGTTCGGCATGACCACGACCGGTGCAATCGAAACCTCCACAGGTATCCTCGGCTCCAGCAACGGTACGATCGGTTCGGTCTACTCGCTCGACATCACCAACCTCACCAACGCCGACCTCGGCCTCGCCCTGACCAACGTCGAAAACGCCCTGAAGGCGATGACCTCTGCCGGTGCTAAGCTCGGTTCGATCTCCACCCGCATCACGATGCAGGACGACTTCGTCAGCGCGCTCAGCGACTCGCTTGACTCTGGTATCGGCCGCCTCGTCGACGCCAACATGGAAGAAGAGTCCTCCAAGCTCTCTGCTCTGCAGACGCAGCAGCAGCTCGCGATCCAGTCGCTCTCGATCGCCAACTCCTCTTCGCAGAACATCCTGTCGCTCTTCCGCTAATAGCGGCTCAGCCATATCGCGAAAAACGTCGAGGCCGGGTAACCCCGGCCTCGAATGTTTTAACATAAGGTTAATGGAAACGCTTCTAAGTATCAGATATTTTTACGAAATTTCGTTTTCGAATTTAGTTTTCCTTAACCATCTTGCTGTTTTCTAGGCCCATCGAAACGGCGAGTTAACCTTAACGAGAATGGTTAACAGGCATGATGCTGATCGCTGTGGGCCGGCCCAAATCCGGAATGTCCCTTTATTTAACGTCTGCCAACAAGGGGCAATCAAACTATGACGAGCATCAACACCAATAATGCTGCAATGGCAGCTCTCCAGACGCTGCGTGGCATCAACCAGGGCCTCAACAAGACCCAGGATCATGTGTCCTCCGGTTACCGCATCGGCAAGGCTTCCGACAACGCTGCTTACTGGTCGATCGCAACGACCATGCGTTCGGACAACAAGGCCCTCTCGGCCGTTTCCGACGCTCTCGGCCTCGGCGCTGCCAAGGTTGACACCGCCTACACCGCCATGGACAGCGCCATCGACGTCGTCGGCGAAATCAAGGCAAAGATCGTTGCCGCGACTGAAAACGGCGTCGACAAGAAGAAGGTCCAGGAAGAAATCGACCAGCTGCAGGACCAGCTGGTG
>NZ_JBFTPD010000085.1:0-1243 GCF_056398305.1 Rhizobium sp. 01T444 | reverse complement strand
GACCTTGAGTTCCATCCCGTTGGCGCAACGCACGCTCCCGGAATGCATGCCGATGAGCGTCATCTCATACTGCTGATCCGGAGGAAGAAAATTGTTCGCCTCGGCGAAGACATCCATCGGAGCCGCGACGTCCAGCGCCTGCACCCCATCCACCACAACGATGGCCAGCTTCATTTCTTGACCTTCTTTCCTGCAACGGGATTCAGCGAATAGGCATTTCGTCGACGAATCCCGGGTTTGACTTTGCTCGCTGCTGCTGCTGCTGCTGCTGCTGCTGCTGCTGTCGCAGTGGCTTTGGCCTGCATGCCTTCCACAAGCTCGGCCAGGCTGGCAAGCACCGTTTCGACAGGCTCTCCGAATTGAGCCGTCACGATGGCCCCGTCGATACCCACGGCAAGCGCTCGTGCCTGCAGCGCCATTGTCGGCGTCCGGGGCAACAGTGTTCGCAAGATGGTCACCATGTCCGCCTTGTGCCGCCGCGAAACGGCGACTGCCTCCGGGAGGCTGTCTCCCAGTTCGACCACGGCGTTGATGAAGGCACAGCCGCGATAGTTCTCGGTGCTGAACCATTCGCGGAGGGCCGGGACAATGGCCTCGGGGCTTCCGCCATGGCGCCCGAGTGCCTCCTCGAACCACTCCATCCAGTTGGCATGCCGATAGTCCAAGAACTTGAGGACGAGATCGTTCTTGCTCGGGTAATGCCTGTAGAAGGTCTTCTTGGCCACGCCGGATTCGGCGATGAGCCTGTCGATCCCTGTCGCGCGAATGCCATCCCGGTAGAAGAGGTCATGCGCCGTCATCAAGATCTTCCGAGACGGGAGTGCATCCTCGGCGAGTTGCGCAGTTGAAGTTGACATCGAAGGATTGTAGACAGATCGGTCTCCCTCGGCTTGCAAGGCCACCAGGTCCCATGCCTTCGGTCGCCGCGTGTTGAATGCTGGCCAGAAATCAACCGAGCTTGGCCGCTTTCAACTGGCATCGCACAGGGGAGTCGAGGCTCGCTCGCCTAGACTGGCGCGAACGAAAACCCTACCGAGGCACGGCCGGCATGTGAAACGGGACACTCCGCTCGCGCCTTGCCGACACACAGGAATCCATCGTGCAGGAGCCCACTGTCGCCGGTCTGCCGGATATTCTCCAGCCGGGTCTCAAGGTGCTGTTCTGCGGCATCAATCCTGGCGTCTGTGCCGCCGCAGCGGGGCACCACTTTCTGGGGCGTGGGAATCGCTTCTGGCGCGTGATG
>NZ_JBFTPD010000084.1:0-1254 GCF_056398305.1 Rhizobium sp. 01T444 | reverse complement strand
ATCGAGCAGCGTGGTGCGCGTGTCGACGGTCAGCCGCTGGACCTTGCCATTGATGTGGAGTTCCACGGCCATGCGCTGCGGCGGGAGTTCGGCCTCGTTGGGCGCGGGGGCGCTCGACTGCGCGGCCGCGGTGCCCACTGCCTGGACCGCGGCGAAAGCCGCGCCGGTCTGGAATACGGCACGGCGCGTGACGGGCCACTTCGAATCGTCCGCTTCGGGCGTGGAGGGCGCTTGCATGGAGACTCCTTGGGACGCCCAATGCGGCCGCATGCATTCAATGCATTCCGAGAGCAGCACCCTAGGAACGCGGCGGCCGCGCATGTATTCACTGGCGCGCCGTCCTTCTGTAGGCGCAGGCCCACGCATGCCACATGGGTGTAGAAAGCAGGTCCAGCCTCCCGCCTTAGTGCCTTCATGATCACCGTCCACCATCTCGACAACTCGCGCTCCCAGCGCGTTCTCTGGCTGCTCGAAGAGCTCGAACTGCCCTATGAGATCGTCCATTACCAGCGCGATCCGAAGACGATGCTCGCGCCGCCCTCCCTGCGCGCCGTGCATCCGCTCGGAAAGTCGCCGGTGGTGACGACCGATGACGGACTCACGCTGGCGGAATCGGGCGCCATTGTCGAAACGGTAATCGAGCGCTACGGCAATGGCCGCCTCGCGCCGGCGGCGGGCACGCCCGAGGCCTTGCGCTATCGCTATTGGCKTCACTTCGCCGAAGGCTCGGCCATGCCGCCCCTGCTGCTGAAACTGGTGTTCGACAAGATCGAGAAATCGAAGATGCCTTTCTTTGCCAGGCCGATCGCCAGGGCCATCGCGAGCAAGGCGAAGGCGGGCTTCATCACGCCGAACATCACGAGCCACCTGGACTTCATGGAAGGCGAACTCGGCAAGACCAAATGGTTCGCCGGCAATGCGTTCTCGGGCGCCGACATCCAGATGAGTTTTCCGGTCGAGGCCGCGGCGGCGCGAGGCGGCCTCGATGCGAGCCGCCCGCGGTTGATGGCGTATCTCGAACGAATCCATGCGCGCCCCGCCTACCAGCGCGCCCTGGACCGCGGCGGCCCCTATGGCTTGTTGAGCTGAGTGGGCGCGCGCATCAGTTCGGCCAGAGATGCAGCAGTGCGGCCGTCATGGTGATGTAGCGCGCGAACTTGCCGATCGCCATGTAGGCCACGCACGGCCAGAATGGCAGCTTCAGCCAGCCGGCGACCGCGCACAGCGGATCGCCGACGATGGGCAGCCACGCGA
>NZ_JBFTPD010000083.1:0-1285 GCF_056398305.1 Rhizobium sp. 01T444 | reverse complement strand
GCCCCGGCGAGATGCTGGTGCCGGCGATGGTCTCTCCCGGGGGCAACCTCATTCACTTCGTGGCTTCGGAACTCGGCGCCCGCGGCCTCTTCGAAGCGGATTTCGTGCTCGACGACGCGGCCGACACCTGCGGCGCGGGCCTGCAGTCGATCGACCACGTGGCGCTCGGCCTTGCGCTCGACCAGCTCGACACCTGGGTGCTGTTCTCGCGCGCCGTGCTGGGCCTGGAGCCCGGCGAAAGCCTCGAACTGGCGGACCCTTTCGGCCTGATCCGCAGCCGCGGCGTCGCCAGCGCGAACCGCAGCGTGCGGCTGGTGCTCAACGTGTCGCTGAGCCAGCGCACCCGCACCGCGCGCGCCGTGCGCAAGAGCGGCGGCGGCGCGGTCCATCACATCGCGCTGGCATGCGAGGACATCTTCGAGACGGTGGCCCGGCTGCGCGCCAACGGCACGCGCTTCGTGCCGATCTCGGACAACTACTACGACGACCTGCCGACGCGCCTGGACATCGATGCCGCGCTGCTATCGCGCATGCGCGCGGCCGGCGTGCTGTTCGACCGCTCGGCCGCGGGCGAATACCTGCACATCTACACCGAGAGTTTCGAGCACGGCATCTTCTTCGAGATCGTGCAGCGCGTGGGCCGGTACGACGGGTATGGCGCCAGCAACGCACCGGCGCGCATGGCCTCCCAGGCGCAGGAATGAGTTCTTTCAATCACCCCATGGAGACAGACAATGTCAAGCATCACCGCGCATGAGCCGCAAGGCACGCACCAGTCCAGAAAGGCCACGGCCAGCGGCTGGATCGGATCGACACTGGAGTACTACGACTTCTTCATCTACGCCACAGCGGCGGCGCTGATCTTCCCGCAGATCTTCTTTCCCAAGGGTGACCCGCAGATCGCGATCATCGCCTCGCTCGCGACCTACGGCGTCGGCTACGTGGCGCGTCCCATCGGCGCCTTCGTCCTGGGCCATTGGGGCGACACCCATGGCCGCAAGCACGTGCTGATCCTGTGCATGTTCCTGATGGGCTTCTCGACCGTGGCCGTCGGCTTGCTGCCGACCTACGATCAGGTCGGCCTGCTGGCCCCGACGTTGCTCGTGATCCTTCGCCTGATCCAGGGCTTCGCCGTCGCCGGCGAGATCTCCGGCGCCAGCTCGATGATTCTCGAGCACGCCCCCTTCGGCCGGCGCGGCTTCTTCGCCAGCTTCACGCTGCAAGGCGTGCAGGCCGGGCAGATCCTGGCGGCGGCCGTGTTCCTGCCGCTGGCGCACTACATGCC
>NZ_JBFTPD010000082.1:0-1289 GCF_056398305.1 Rhizobium sp. 01T444 | reverse complement strand
ACCTGGAGGAGGGCGAGCCGCCCTTCGAGGCGGCGCTCAAGGGCGCGACCCAGATCGGCTTCACGATCATTTCGCTGACGGTGTCGCTGATCGCGGTGCTGATCCCGTTGCTCTTCATGGGCGACGTGGTGGGGCGCCTGTTCCGGGAGTTCGCCGTCACGCTGGCGATCACGATCCTGATCTCGGCCGTCGTCTCGCTCACGCTGGTGCCGATGATGTCGGCGCGCTGGCTGCGGCCGCAGGCCGAGGAGGGCGGGCGCTTCGGCGCGGGCGTGCAGCGCTTCTTCGAACGCGTGATCGGGCGCTACGACACCTGGCTGCAGTGGGTCCTGCGCCACCAGCCGCTCACGCTGGTGGTGGCCTTGCTGACGATGGTGCTGACAGTGCTGCTCTACGTGGCGATACCCAAGGGCTTGTTCCCGACGCAGGACACGGGGCAGCTGGCGGCGCGTGTCGAGGCGGCGCAGGAGGTGTCGTACACGCGCATGGCCGAGCTGCAGCAGGCGGCGGCCAACGCGATCCTGGCCGATCCCGACGTGCGCAGCCTGAGTTCGGTGGTGGGCGTCGACGCGGCCAACAACACGGCGCTCAATATCGGGAGCATGCTGATCAACATGCGCAGCGGCCACGATGCGCAGGCGGTGGTGATGCAGCGCCTGCGCGACCGCGTGCGCGCGAACGTGGCGGGCGTGACGCTCTATCTGCAGCCGACGCAGGACCTGACGATCGATGCCGAGACCGGCCCCACCGAGTTCCGCGTTTCGCTGGAGGGGGCCGACACCACGGTGGTGAACGACTGGGCGAAGAAGCTGGTCCAGCGCCTGGCGACGACGCCGCAGGTGCGCAACGCCACCACCGACGCCGGCGCGCAGGGCCTGGCGGCCTATGTCGACATCGACCGCAGCACGGCTTCGCGCCTCTCGGTCACGGCCAGTTCGGTCGACGATGCGCTCTACAGCGCTTTCGGCCAGCGCATCGTCTCGACCATCTTCACCGAGACCAACCAGTACCGCGTGATTCTCGAAGCCCAGCGTGAATCCTTGTCATCGACGGAAGGCCTGGGCAACCTGCAGCTGCGCACCGGCGCGGGCACGGCGACGCCGTTGTCTTCGCTGGCAACGGTGCGCGAGCAGCTCGCGCCGCTGGCGGTGACGCGCGTGGCGCAGTACCCGGCGGCGACGGTGGGCTTCGATACCGCGCCGGGCGTGGCGCTGGGCAAGAGCGTGGCGGCGATCCGCGCGGCGGCGAAGGACATCGCCATGCCGGCGAGCGTGACGATGACCTTCCTC
>NZ_JBFTPD010000081.1:0-1304 GCF_056398305.1 Rhizobium sp. 01T444 | reverse complement strand
GGTTCGGGGCGGCCTGGCCGAGGCCGCAGATCGATGCGTCGCCCATCACCTGCGCGAGATCCTCGAGCGTCTCGTTGTCCCACACCGGCGCCTGCATCAGCGCCGCCGCCTTGCCCGTGCCCACGCGGCATGGCGTGCACTGGCCGCAGCTCTCGTGCGCGAAGAAGCGCATCACGTTGAGCGCCGCGTCGCGCGCGCGGTCGTGCTGGCTCAGCACCATCACGGCGGCGGAGCCGATGAAACAGCCGTAGGGCTGAAGCGTGTCGAAATCGAGCGGGATGTCGTTCATGCTCGCGGGAAGAATGCCTCCGGACGCGCCGCCGGGAAGGTAGGCATGCAGCGCATGTCCGTCCTGCATGCCGCCGCAGTATTCGTCGATCAGTTCCTGCACCGTGATGCCCGCGGGCGCCAGCTTCACGCCCGGTTGCTTGACCCGGCCGCTGACGCTGAACGAGCGCAGGCCCTTGCGCCCATGGCGGCCGAAGCCGCTGAACCATTGCGGGCCTTTCTCGACGATGTCGCGCACCCAGTACAGGGTCTCGAAGTTGTGCTCCAGCGTCGGCCGCCCGAAGAGGCCGACCTGCGCGATGTAGGGCGGGCGCATGCGCGGTTCGCCGCGCTTGCCTTCGATGCTCTCGATCATCGCGGACTCCTCGCCGCAGATGTAGGCGCCGGCGCCGCGTCGCAACTCGATCAGCGGCAGCTCGCAGGGCGGGTCCGCCCGCAGCTTGGCGAGCTCGGCCGACAGCAGCGCGCGGCAGTCGTGGTACTCGTCGCGCAGGTAGATGTAGCAGGCCTCGATGCCGACGACCTGCGCCGCCACCAGCACCCCTTCGAGGAAGCGATGCGGATCGCGTTCGAGGTAGGTCCGGTCCTTGAAGGTGCCGGGCTCGCCCTCGTCGATGTTCACGGCCATGAGCCTGGGCGCCGGCTGGTCGCGCACGATGCGCCACTTGCGTCCGGCCGGAAAGCCCGCGCCGCCGAGGCCGCGCAGGCCGGAGTCTTCCATCGCCTGAATGATGGCTTCGGCGTCGCCCTCGCCGTTGACCAGCGCCGCGGCGAGCGCATAGCCGCCGTGCGCGCGGTACGTGGCGTAGTCGGTGAAGGCCGGGGTTTCCTCCAGCGCGCCAGGCGCGGGAGAAACGCTCTTCTGAGCGTATTCCGAGGGCTCGAAGTTGATCGTCGCGGGCGCGGCGGCCGGCTTCGCGTCGAGCATGCGCAGGACCGCGTCGGCATCGGCCAGCGGCACCGCACGCTGCCCCACAGCCACGGCAGGCGCCTGCTCGCAGCGCCCGATGCAAGGC
>NZ_JBFTPD010000080.1:0-1327 GCF_056398305.1 Rhizobium sp. 01T444 | reverse complement strand
GAACGTCGGCTCGATCGTGCCAGCGTTCAAATACTTCGCAATCGTGTTACGCGACAAACCGGTATGCCGACTGATCTCGCGGATCGACTGCTTCTCGCGCAGCTTCATCCGACGGATGATGTTTAAAAGTCCCATGTGGTTCACTCCGTTGCCCCCGTCGCTCACCGCGTTGGGGGAAGGTTCACATGGCTCAATTCTCAATGGAAATTATGCGCCTAACCGGCTCAGTTCTGCGTGGAAACCAACAGCATGCGTATTGACGATAATTTGCCCACTGGTGCCGAACTATCTCTCCCTGTCGATTTCGACGGAAGCTATTTCACCCAGTTTGGGAAACGCATCATCCTGTTGGATGGCTCAGAGGAGAAAATTTCTGAGCGCGCTGATGACGACGCGTTCGAGATTATCGACATCACCGTAAAACGAAAATAGCCATGCCTAATCCAGAGAGAATTGATTTGGTCAGACTGAGGCTCGGTCTGACCAAAATGGCGTTTGCCGAACGCCTAGGCGTTGATCGCAAAACAGTACAGAGAATGGAGCAAGGGGGCGAAATTAGTGAACAGCTAATGGATCGCCTGTGCACGATCTCAGGATATAGCCGTTCGTTTTTCGAAAAGCCGGGCGTTGATTACCCATCGCCTGACGGTGTGAGCTTTCGTTCATTGCGCTCTTTAACTGCGGGCCCGCGTGACGCGGCCTTGGCGGCTGGTGCGCTTGCTTTCGAAATTGATGACTGGATTCGACACCGCTTCGAGCTTCCCGAACATTCTATTCCCCAACTAAATAATCAAACTCCGGTGGCGGCCGCTGCGGCCGTTCGTGCCGGATGGGGAATTGGTGAAAAGCCAATTGCCAACATGGTGAATCTGCTGGAAGCTCATGGTGTAAGAGTCTTCTCTCTTGTCGAGGAAACACGCCACCTCGACGCCTATTCATTTTGGAGAAATGAAAAGCCGTATGTCTTCCTAAATACGCTCAAGACAGCTGAGCACAGTCGGTTTGATGCCGCTCACGAGCTTGGTCACCTAGTTATGCATCGGCACACGGGTTCGAACCACAAAACTGCCGAAGATGAGTAAGCGCGATTTTCGATGCGCATTGACGGCGGTTGACGGATACTCGCGCTTAGCTGGGTAGCAGTACCCAGCCTTATCAGGCCGCGATGGTCTTGGAGTAATTGAACGGCAGCAGGTCGCCAATGTCGGCAGTTTCTTCGCGCTGAGGCAACTCAGTGAGGACGTGGCGCAGCCAGGAGAGCGGATCGACGCCACAGGCGCGGCAGGTCAGCATCAGACTGTAAATCACCGCGCTTGCCCTGGCTCCG
>NZ_JBFTPD010000079.1:0-1435 GCF_056398305.1 Rhizobium sp. 01T444 | reverse complement strand
CGGGGTTTGATCGTGCGAGTTGCCATCGAGATTGTGCTGACGGACGGGGAACGGGCAGAGCTGACCGGACTCGTGCGCTCCAAGCTGACGAGCGTGCGGCTGGCGCAGCGCGCGCACATCGTTCTCCTCGCCGCTGACGGCCTGCAGAACAAGGACATCGCCGCCCGGCTTGCAGTCGGCCGCGTGCAAGTCTCGCGCTGGCGTGATCGCTATGCCGAGTCGCGGCTCGCGGGTATCGAGCAAGACCTTCCGCGCGGCGCGCCGCCGGTCAAGGTTGATGTGGCTCGACTGGTTGAGCTGACCACCCAGAGCAAGCCTGAAGCGGCCACGCACTGGAGCACGCGCAAGATGGCGACTGAGTTGGGTGTTAGCGCAGCCAGCGTCTCGCGCCATTGGCGTGCCAATGGCCTGAAGCCGCATCTCGTTCGCGGCTTCAAGGTCTCGCGCGACCCTCTGTTCGTCGAGAAGCTCGAGGACATCGTGGGCCTGTACATGTCGCCGCCTGAGCACGCACTGGTGTTGTGCTGCGACGAGAAGAGCCAGGTGCAAGCACTGGATCGAACCCAACCGGGACTGCCACTCAAGAAGGGTCGCGCGGCCACCATGACGCACGACTACAAGCGTCACGGCACGACCACATTGTTCGCGGCACTCAACATACTCGACGGGCAGGTCATCGGCCATTGCCAGCAGCGTCACACTCACGCGGAGTGGCTGAAGTTCCTGCGCAAGATCGACCGCGAAACGCCCAAAGGCAAGACGCTGCATCTGATTGCTGACAACTACGCCACGCACAAGCATCCTGCCGTGCAGGAATGGCTGGCCAAGCACCCGCGATTCAACATGCACTTCACGCCGACCTCGGCATCGTGGCTGAACATGGTCGAGCGYTTCTTCCGYGACATCACGACCGAGCGGTTGCGCAGAGGCGTGTTCACCAGCGTGCCCGAACTGGTCACTGCCATTGACGAGTACGTCGCTCATCACAACAAAGAACCCAAGCCATTCATCTGGACCAAGAGCGCGCGCGACATCCTGCAAAAGGTCATTCGCGCCAATAGCCGCTTAAGTTCCAAACAGAATGCAACACTACACTAGCTGTGCCATCGAACGAAGCATCCATCGAGGAACTCCTGCGGCAGCTTGAGTCGCTGCTCCGCGCTCGTGGCGAGCAGAATTGGCTCAGAGGCGTGACCGCCGCGCGTGAAGCTCTCGCGTCCTCGAATGGAATGGAGGACGCCAGGTCCATCTATGCTTCCATGAATCGAGGGGCTGGCTCATTTGCGGACTACAACGTATGGGTCGAAGACTTCAATGAGCGCGTCGAACTGAACCAGCCGCTGGACCGCCTTCGGGCCGAGCTCTGGCAGCGATTTGGCCTCGACCGTTGACGGGCAGAATGCGGCCAAAAGCGGTCCTCCAGCCTCGTCTCAGA
>NZ_JBFTPD010000078.1:0-1449 GCF_056398305.1 Rhizobium sp. 01T444 | reverse complement strand
CCTCGGAGAAGAAGCGGACCATATGGTCGCGCATGTTGATTTCACGCTCCTCCCAGTGGACGAGCGAATTGACATTGAAAAGATTGAGCACGGTGCCTGTCTCCCTGGCAGCCCTGAGAACTTTTCCGTTTTCTTCGAAGAACGGAAAAGTTCTGCCTATTTGCTTGTCGCAATTCCGGACGCAAAACCGCTGAGCACTTTTGCTGGAATTGCTTTGCGGAGGGGCTTTACGTCCAGCAGTTCGCCGGACACCTGGGGCATCCGGACGTCACGACTGGACGCGGAGACCTCGTCCGCCAAAAGCGCGCAGAACGGCAACCTGCAGGCAGGTGCGGTCAAGACGGGAGAGGGGCGCGCTGTTGGAACTCATGGCAAGCTTCGTACTTGCAGGGCRGGCGCTTGTCAAACCGGCTTTTCGCATTGCGGCACCCGGGCCATTTATGCATTCTGGCGGCATGAGCGATCTGGATCTGGACCATATTCTTAGAGAACTTGCTGCCCGTGAGCCGATCTTCCACAGGCGGGAATTCGGCACGTCGCGGGCCGATCTCGAGCGGATGACCGATAGCAATTTCTGGGAAATCGGTGCGAGCGGGAGAGTTTATCAGCGCAGTTATGCGATCGAAACATCGCTTGCGCGCTACGCGAACGGGCCAGAACCACATGATTGGCCCTGCCGGGATTTTACCATCACGGTGCTGGCGGATGGGCTGTTCCTTTTGTCCTACATACTCGAAGAGCCGCAGCGCGTAACGCGCCATTCGACCATCTGGCGCCGGACAGACGTGGGCTGGAAAATCGTCTTCCATCAAGGGACGCCGGCGGGCTGAGCCGACGAGATGATGCTCTGCCTCTTCCAAAGCATCAGTTTTCCTGAAGCCTTTGATCAGCGCTTTGGATTTGACTGGCTGTTGTACCGACGTCACTCTCCCAACTGCTTCGGGGAGAACGGAAATGAGCGAACATCATGCAGGCGGGTGCCTGTGCGGCGCGGTGCGGTTCGAAACGCGGGAGAAGCCCGATGTCGTGGTCGGCTGCCATTGCTCGCAATGCCGGCGGCAGACGGGGCTTTATTATGCTTCGGCCGACGTACCGGTTTCGGCGCTGACTATTACCGGCGAGGAAAACCTGCGCTGGTATCAGTCGAGCGATGAGGCCAGGCGCGGCTTCTGCTTGCAGTGCGGCTCGGCGCTGTTCTGGCAGAGGCTCGGCGGGCCGGCTATGTCCATCCTGGCCGGCGCGTTCGACGAACCAAACGGGCTCCGCTTCGGCTATCATATCTTCTGTGCCGACAAGGGTGATTTCTACGAGATTCCCGATGGCGTTCCGCAATATGCAGGCCGCTCTTAGAGTTTTGCTTCACGCAATTCTGGACGCAATGCCGATGCACGCTTCAGGCTTTGACGAAGCGGTAGGCCTCGCCCTTGCGCTCGGCATAACCGACGCCGG
>NZ_JBFTPD010000077.1:0-1617 GCF_056398305.1 Rhizobium sp. 01T444 | reverse complement strand
CCTGGGTGCTGATCGTCAGGCGGCCGATATCTTCCTGCGGGAAGAAGCTCGTCGGCAGCGTCATGAAGAAATAGATCGTCAGCGCGACGGAAGCGAAGAAGATCCCGAGGATGAAGGGGCGGTGGCGAAGGCACCAGCCGACCGCATTGTCGTAGCCGCGCAGCGTCCGCTCGAAACCGGCGTCGAAGATGCGGATGATGAGTGGCGGACGGCTGTGGTTGTTGGAAAGGCGCGAACCGAGCATCGGCGTCACCGTCAGCGATACGATGGCCGAAGCGATGATGGCGATCGCCACCACCATGCCGAATTCGTTGAACACGCGGCCGACCACGCCGCCCATCAAGAGGATTGGGATGAAGACCGCGATCAGTGACACCGACATGGAGATGATCGTGTAGCTGACTTCGCCCGCACCCTTGATAGCCGCCTCCCGCACCGGCATGCCTTCCTCGACATGGCGCAGGATGTTTTCCAGCATGACGATCGCGTCGTCCACCACGAGACCCACCGCGAGCGTCAACCCCAGCAGCGAGATATTGTCGATACTGTAGCCCAGCACATACATCATGCCGAAGGTCGAGATCAGCGACAGCGGAACGGCAAGGCCCGGAATGATCGTAGCCGTTGCATGGCCGGTGAAGAGGTAGATGACGAGAACGACGAGGCCGATCGTCAGAAGCAGCGTGAATTTCACGTCGGCGATCGCATCGCGGATCGGCTTTGCGGCATCGTTCATGATGACCGTGTTGACCGAGGGCGGGATTTCGGCGTGGAGCTGCGGCAGCTTGGCGTTGATCGCATCCACGACATCGACCGTATTGGCATCCGGCTGGCGCTGGATGGCAAGGATGATGCCGCGCTGGCCGTCATACCAGCTGCCCGTATATTGGTTCTCGACGCTGTCCTGGACATCGGCAATATCGCCGAGATGGACCGGCGCGCCGTTCGGATTGGCGATGACGAGCGAACGGAACTGCTCGGCGTTGGTGCGCTGCGTATTCGCCGTGATGGTCATGCTCTGCGTATTATTCTGCAGCGTGCCGACCGGTTGTTGGCTGTTGGCGGCGGCAAGCGCCTTGTTGACCGTGTCGATGCCGATGCCGCGGGTCAGCAGCTTGTTGGGGTCGACCTCGACGCGCACGGCATAGGTCTGCGCACCGAACACGCTGACCTGGGCGACACCCGGAAGCGTCGACAGCGACGGCGAAATAATGTCTTCGGCGATCTCGTCGAGCTTGCTGCGCGGCATGGTGTTGCTCTGCACCGAAAGCAGCATGATCGGCGCATCGGCCGGGTTGGTCTTGCGGTAGCTCGGCGGTGTCGTCATGTTGTCGGGCAGCTGCCGCGTCGCATGCGAAATGGCCGCCTGCACGTCGGCGGCGGCCGCATCGATATCGCGGTTCAGGTCGAATTGCAGCACGATGCTGGTGCTGCCGAGCGAACTCGACGCGCTGATTTCGCTGATACCGGGGATCGTCTCGAACTGCTTGATCAACGGTGTCGAGACCGAAGTCGCCATCGTCTGCGGCGAGGCGCCGCTCAGCTGCGCCGAAACGTTGATGGTCGGGAAGTCGACCTGCGGCAGAGCCGCAACCGGCACGAGCCGGTATCCCGCGA
>NZ_JBFTPD010000076.1:0-2565 GCF_056398305.1 Rhizobium sp. 01T444 | reverse complement strand
CCGGTGTACTCGGGAAACTCGCGATCGTGGAAAGTGTTGCGCTTGAGCTCACGATAGATCGTTGAGCGATGACGTCCGAGCTGGCGGGCGATCTCGCCAACTGGCACCTTTCGCTCTCTGAGGTGATAAAGACGGCGACGATCGGCGAGGGTGAACTGCTGATAGCAAAGCGACATGCCAAAATCTCCAAAGTGAAGCCATTGAAATTACTGGCATGTCGCACTTGGAAATAGAATGTACCATTTGTGCTTTTAGTATCGCATAATAGATATTATGGAACATCCGAAGTCCGTGGGACCAAAATGAATGTACGCCATATCGGAGCGCTTTGGTCTGTCCGGTCTTAACGATGTCAGAAGATCAGTTTCGAAACAACGCAGGATCGACGCTCAGGCAAAACAGCGGCTGAAGACCTTCGGGTACTGTGATCAAAGGCCGCCACGCGGTAGCTCCTGCTGCTCTTTACTAGACGACGCTGCGCTTCAGCAGGTAGTCCAGTCCCCCAGCCCGGTACCAACGGAAGCCATAGGGTTCCAACACCATGTGATGCTTTCCCTGGCCATCAGCCCGGCTATCGTGACCATCCAGGATGTCGACAAGTGACTTTGCGTCGTCGTCCTCCTTGAGAGCGAACGTGATCTCGACGGGCTTATCGTGGAAGCTGTGTATGATCATCACAACGTTTTTCCGCCACTCGTAGCGCATGATCAGTACGCCGGGATCGCCGCTATCGATGACGTTGAAGGTCCCCCAGCCGATCTCGGGTGCCTCCTTGCGCATGCGGATCATCCGCTCGGTCCAATTCAGCATAGATTCACTGTCACGACGCTGAAAGGCGACGTTCAAATGTTCGAATCCATACGGTCCCTCCGAAATGACGGGAAGCACCGGATTATCGCTCTTGGTGAAGCCTCCTTGAGGCTCATCGGACCACTGCATCGGAGTTCGTGCACAGTTTCGTTCGGGTAGCGAGAGATCGTCTCCCATTCCGATCTCATCGCCGTAGCGAAGAACCGGCGTGCCGGGGAGCGAATACATCAAACTGTAGGCGAGCTTCAGCCGACGGATGTCACCACCGAGCATGGGAGCAAGTCGGCGCCGGATTCCTCGATCATATAGCTGCATGGTCTTGTCAGGCCCAAAGGCAGAGAAGACAGCTTGCCGCTGGCTCTCGGTAAGCCGACCGAGATCAAGTTCGTCGTGGTTTCGCAGAAATACACCCCATTGTCCGGTCATCGGACGCTGCTCTGTATCTTGCATGGCCCTTACAAGCGGTCGGCTGTCCGCGCTGGCCATCGCATAGAATAGCGCCTGGTTGACGTGGAAGTTGAACATCATCTGCATACGGTCGCCGTCATCTCCAAAGTATTCCAAATTCTCCTTCGGAACGACGTTGGCCTCGGCCAGGATGATGCTATCGCCCTTGCGCCACTGCAGGAATTCCCGAAACGTTCGCAGCATGTCGAACTGTTCCTTAGGCTTCTTCACTTGAATACCCTTCTCCGCGATTACGAAAGGAACAGCGTCCATGCGGAAGCCGGATACACCGAGCTGGATCCAGAAGCCCATGATCTTGAGGATTTCGGCCTGAACAAGCGGGTTTGCCGTGTTGAGATCGGGCTGGAATTCGTAGAACCGGTGGAAAAAGTACTCCCCGGATTCCTTGTCGCGCGTCCACGTCGACTTCTGGACGCCGGGAAACACCATACCCTCGTTTGCGTTTTCAGGCTTCGTCTTCGACCAAACGTACCAGTCTCTATAACGAGAGTTTCTATTCGCTCTCGCCTCCTTGAACCACGGGTGCTCGTCCGAGGTATGGTTCACGACGAGATCGATGAGAACTCGAATCCCCCGCTGCTTGGCGCCGTGCGTGAACTCGACGAAGTCGCCCAGCGAGCCGTAACGCGGATCGACATTGTAGTAGTCGGAGACGTCATAGCCATCATCGCGCCCGGGCGAAGTCTGGAACGGCATCAGCCATATCGCGGTGACGCCGAGCCCGGCCAAATAGTCTAGTCGTCGCTGCAATCCTTGGAAATCGCCGATGCCATCACCGTTGGAATCCATGAATGTCTCTACCGACAGACAGTAGACAACGGCATTCTTATACCAAAGGTCGTTAATCAAGGTGTAGCTCCCGTCAGAGTAAGATGCTGACGGAAGGCGTATCCGAACGAAAGGTTCCGATCGCGAGTAAGGAATGGGCCTGGAGGCCGCCGACATCGGGTATCGCGCGGCTGTTACGGCGATAGGTTTTTTATCCCGGCGTCGGAAGATCGAGTTCAACGTTCGTGTTGATCAAATGCCCGCAACGCAACGAAAGCCTCATATGCGCTCTGTCCCGCCACGGCGCCGGATCCGACCGATTATTTTGCGGCCAACGACCGCCGTTTGAGAAGCGCCGCGCGGATCAGGTCGTTCTTTGTCGGCTCAGGATCAGCAGCAACGTGCGGCACCGCAGCCAACGCGTCGGGCTGCATGCGGGTCCGCTTCATTTCCAGAAAGCGCCGCTGCGCCTGCAGTCCTGCAGTCTGTCCGCAGCGGAAACCGGTTCGACCGGCGCGC
>NZ_JBFTPD010000075.1:0-3653 GCF_056398305.1 Rhizobium sp. 01T444 | reverse complement strand
GTCTGATGCTGACCTGCCGCGCCTGTGGCGTCGATCCGCTCTCCTGGCTGCGCCACGTCCTCACTGAGTTGCCTCAGCGCGAAGAAACTGCCGACATTGGCGACCTGCTGCCGTTCAATTACTCCAAGACCATCGCGGCCTGATAAGGCTGGGTACTGCTACCCAGCTAAGCGCGAGTATCCGTCAACCGCCGTCAATGCGCATCGAAAATCGCGCTTACCGTTACTTGCATTCCGGCGTTCGCGTAAATATCGCGGAGAGCGTCCGTCAACTGACGCTGGAGAATCTCGGAACTGCCGAGAGCCTACAAGAGTGCTGCGAACGCGCGGTCGCAGATCGAGCACTACGGCCTTGCCGAAGTGGTCGACGAGGTGATCCCCTACGGGAGCATCATGGCCGGCGACTGGCAGAAGAATGCGCCCTGGCGCAAAAAGCGCCGGTAAATACCAGGGAAGGCAACTAGACTATGCTTGCCTTCCGTCACCTGCCTGGCCGCGCCAGCGATCGGGCAATATCGATGATGTCGTCACGTGAGGCCGTCGGATCTTCCCGGTTCCAGGCGACACCGAGCCCGATCTTGAAGTCGACGCCTTTGACCTTCTTGAGCTCGAAGCCGCGGTTCGGCAGATCCTGCGTCCATTCCGGCACGAAGCCGATGCCAAGGCCGGCAGAAACCAGCGATACGAGCGAGAACGTGTCGTCGCATGTATAGGCGACATTGCCGGTTAGATCGTGCTCCTCGAACTTTTCGGCGAAATAGCGCTCGCTGTAGGAGAGGTTCTGGCGGGAAAAGGAAATGATCTTCTCACTACGCAGATCCTCGATGTCGATCTCGCTCTTCAGCGATAGCGGGCTCTCCTTGGCAACCGCCAGCAGGTAGCGCTCATGGGCAATCGAGAAGAAGCGTAAGGAGCCGATATTCTCCACCGGCCGGATGAAGCCGAGATTGATGCGGCCTGCCTCGATATGGCGGATGATGTCATCGGTGGTGCCGCTTTCGATATGCATGCGGATATCGGGATATTTGCGGGCAATGCGAGACAGGAAGGATGGCAGCACGCCGATGGTGGCGGGATAGACGGTGCCGATTGCAATCCTGCGCGCCGTCTTGCCGGCCACCGACCGGGCGATCTCGGTCGACAGATCCACCTCGCTGAGGATCCTCACCGAGCGTTCGTAAAAGGCTGCCCCTGCCCTTGTCAGCTCCACCCGCCGTGTCGTGCGCAGGAACAGCTGCACGCCGAGTTCCTTCTCCAGTGCCATCACCTGGTTCGACAGAGCCGGCTGGGCGATATGCACCTTGGCGGCAGCCCTGCCGAAATGCAGTTCCTCGGCCACCGCATTGAAATAGGATAGCTGGCGCAGTTCCATGCATTCACTCCGATGGCGACTGATGAGCACAGAAGAGTATACCGGGCGCAAAATGCACCCAGTCTGGTCCACTCTCATTGATGGAACCATGAATACAGTGTATCTATAACAATATTGAACGTACGTCAATACCCTGTATCGAAATAAATATGAGGTCGCGGTGAACCCTGCTCAAGCTCGAGCTGCACGTGCTATGTTGAAGCTTGGCGTACGAGAAGTCGCCGAGTTGGCGAAAGTCACCGCCAATACCGTGAGCCGTGTCGAGCAGGACGATATTGGCCCCCGCGGTCCGCAGCCTGTCACAATCGAAGCGATCAAACGTGTCTATCAGGAGCGCGGCGTCATATTTCTGGACGAGGGACCCTCCCCAAGCGGCGGCAAAGGCGTGCGCCTCGAAAAGTAGTCGCCTCGATGGCCGCCTTGAGGAGATATGATCCTGCGACCCACAAATCAGCCAATCGGGGACCGCAACTTCTTTGCGCAGATGGTTCGTCCACATGTGGACGATGCCGAAATGTTTTTGCAAGTGAGTAGATCTCAACATACTCCTAAGGGCAAACGTTCAGCACTAGAGTTCGAGCCGGGCAAACTATAAGAGCTCATCCTTATCTCCCAAGAATTCGTCTTCCCCTATATCGCCAGAGTCGTACGGTCACCCAGCTGGTGCAGGCCATCCGATACTTACACGAGAATTTAACTTCTGATTGCTACTACCCGAAGATGCATTAGGAGATGCACATGTCGGAAACAGCCCGAGCGCGACAATTCTTAATAGGCCTTACCGGATGTGCCTATATCGTCGTCCCAGTCCTGGCGTGGGTTGTTGGTCTGTCGGTCGACCTAAGAGGCTTCGCCGAGGTAATCCTGGCGGCTATGGTTTTTCTCTTGGTCTTCGCCCCTCTTTGCCATTGGCGCAGAATTCCCTCCCTCAAGTGCATTGTCGAGTGCGCCGGCATTGGATTGTTGATTACCGCGCCACTTATAGTGTCCGCCTACACTGCTTTTGCCCTTGATCTTCCACTACAGGATCAACAGCTTCTCGAATTGGATCGGCGTCTTGGCATAGACTGGGTGAGCTTGATCGCTTTCATTGACTCAACTGCCCTGCTGGCCAAGTCACTGACATTTGCTTACCATACCTTCCATCATCAACTTTTTTTTCTGCCAATAGTGCTAAGCATTTGCGGCCACCGCGCTCGTGCGTATCAGCTCGTAGGGATCTACGGACTTATTTGCGTCATCGCTTGCATCGTCACCATCTGGTATCCTGCGCTCGGAACCTACACCGATTTTGCTCTCGATCCTAAAGATCTGAAGAACATCAATGGCATGCTCGGCGTAGAATACGTCCCGCAAATCCTTGCGGTAAGAGATGATCCGAACTTTGTCCTCCGATTGGAGCAGGTAAGCGGCATCATTTCATTTCCGTCGGTCCATGCCGCGGTGGCGGTACTATGCAGCTGGGCAGTATGGCCGATAAGATGGATTCGATTTCCGCTGATCTTGTGGAACACGTTAATGATGCTGTCGGCGATCACTGAAGGCGGCCACTATATTGTCGATATAATCGCAGGAATTGGCGTTGCTGGTTTCAGCATAGCCGTAGTTCTCAATCATTCCCGCAACGGCAGGCTTCAGTTGTTTCATCGAGGCCCGTTTGATGGGGCTAAACACATCTAGAATCGTTCGACTGCGTGTCTTTCACGACTTGCTTCATTCTTTCAGCAGCACCAACCTGCGTGTGCTGCGCGCATACCGTTTTCTGCGCGAAACTGTCTGCGAGGAGGAGATCGAGGATTTCAGACGATCCTCGGCGTCCCCCCACTTATTCGCTCCGACAGACCGCGGGAGGGCTGTCTGACGTTTTCGACATATTCGAACCAGAGCAGGAAGAGCGTCTTCATGATCCTGCTGGTACACGCTTTGGTCACCAAAGCCATCTCGACCACACCTTGAGCTCATATTCCCGTCCGACGGTACTCATTCCTCCCTGAAAGCACGCGCGACCTGGTCTATGAACGGCTTGGTCATGACGTGCCCCCGTTAAATTAGGCCATTCGGACCTGGAATTTTCCACTTATGATCCCTGTTGGGAAGAAGAGGAGAATTCGATGAAGGCCTCGAAGTTTTCGGAAGCGCAGATCGCATTCGTTTTGAAGCAGGCGGAGGATGGGACGCCGATCGGTGAGGTCTGCCGCAAGGCAGGGATTTCCGATGCGACCTTCTACAACTGGCGCAAAAAATACGCGGGGCTACAACTGGCGCAAAAAATACGCGGGGCT
>NZ_JBFTPD010000074.1:0-4183 GCF_056398305.1 Rhizobium sp. 01T444 | reverse complement strand
GTGCTCGCGCGTCTGCGGCATCGGGCCGTCAGCGGCAGAGCAGACCAGGATCGCGCCGTCCATCTGCGCGGCACCCGTGATCATGTTCTTGACATAGTCAGCGTGGCCGGGGCAGTCGACGTGCGCGTAGTGGCGGGCCGGCGTTTCATACTCGACGTGAGCCGTCGAAATGGTGATGCCGCGTGCCTTTTCTTCCGGAGCAGCGTCGATCTGGTCATACGCCTTGAACTCACCGAAATACTTCGTGATCGCTGCCGTCAGAGACGTCTTGCCGTGGTCAACGTGGCCGATCGTGCCAATGTTGACGTGCGGCTTGTTGCGCTCAAACTTACTCTTTGCCATTTGAATGCTTCCTGTGGACGTAAATGGGTGACCCCGGCGAACCGGTTTAGTGCCGCCGTTTAAGGCTTTCGGCGAAATTGCGCAAGACTTAATTGCAGACGCCATTCTTGGCGTGTCAGCGCATATGGGAGATAATTCGCAACCCGCAAGACGATTCGTCGGCACCTGCCCCAAAACACCTGAAATCTAAGGTAAAATCGAGAGAAAGCCCGCTTCTGGCCTTGTTGATGCCAGCAGCGACTGCAATTTCTGCAGTCGTGACCCGGGTGCCGCGCGATCTCATCGGCGCGACGCCTGCCGACAAGATTATATTACATTTTACTAATTGATTTCACCGAACGGGAAAACTTGCATGATATCCCTCTAATATTCGGAGGGACACCCAATGCAATCGGAGAGCTATACCAACCACTATTCGGCATTCATGGAAGACCATCGTGAATTCGGCTATCCGCGCGAAGACGATGCAGGCACGGGCGTCAAAAAGAACACGGGCCAGTCTTCGGTCTTCATCGCCGGCATCGCCATAGGGGTGCTCGGCTACTGGATCATTGGCAATTTCATGAATCTCGTATTCGAGTTCTGAAAGCGGGCGTGATTCGTCGAGAACGGCAAGGAAGATGGAGCGGGTAGCGGGAATCGAACCCGCGTATTCAGCTTGGAAGGCTGCTGCTCTACCATTGAGCTATACCCGCGGGGTTGGTCCGATCCAATGACGAATGGTGGAGAGAGTTGGATTTGAACCAACGTAGGCTGAGCCAACGGATTTACAGTCCGTCCCCTTTAACCACTCGGGCATCTCTCCAGTTTTTCGTCCGGATCTTGAAGACCAAGTTCGTCAGACTTTGAAGCGTTGCCGCCCCGTCGTCTGCGCCGCGTATATGACCGGACGATTTCAGTCTGTCAACACGATGACAATGGAAAAGACAGGAAAAATTTCATCGCCTGTTGAAAGCCGGCGTATGAAAGAAGGCCTATGCGGCAACAGGCGCCATCGTTATAAAGCCGCATGAGCAAAGATAAGAAATCCGGCGACAAGCCCGCTATCGACAAGTCCGCAAAGGACACGCATTACGCAACCTTGCGACGCGCGCATCGCGACGGCAAGCGCGAACGCGGTGAGATTCCAACACCGGCACCACAGAAGCGCAAGCGTGGCGGAGACGACTGGAAACCGCCGGCGCTCGCCCCCGATCAGGTCTTCCTCTACGGTCTTCATACCGTTCGTGCCGCGCTTGAAAATCCTGAGCGCAAAAACATCAAGCTATCGGTGACACAGAACGCGCTTGCTCGATTGGAGATCGATCCTGATACGATCGGCATTCCCGTCGACATGGTCTCGCCGCAGGATATCGACAAGGTGCTCGGCCCCGAAGCGATCCATCAGGGCGTGATGCTGGAAACACGCCCCCTGCCCGTCCGGCGCCTGGAAGCACTGAAGGACAGCCCATTGCTTCTCCTGCTCGACCAGGTAACCGATCCGCACAATGTCGGCGCCATCATGCGATCGGCCGTCGCCTTCAATGCAGGCGCCGTTATCACCACCCAGAGACATAGCCCGACTGAATCGGGCGTGCTTGCCAAATCGGCTTCCGGCGCGCTGGAACTGATACCTTATATACAGATCACCAATCTCTCGGATGCGCTCGGCGAATTGCACAAGCTCGGCTTCTTCACGATCGGGCTTGATTCGGAAGGACCGGCGCCGCTGGAAGGCACGTTCTCAGGTGGTCGAATCGCGCTGGTGCTCGGCTCCGAAGGCAAGGGCCTGCGGCAGAAGACCCGCGAAACCGTCAGCGCGCTCGCCCGGCTCGATATGCCCGGCGCCATCAAATCGCTGAACGTATCGAATGCCGCGGCGATTGCCCTTTATGCAGCGGGACTGCACCTGAAGGCATAGGCCACAGTCGGCAGATCACTGTTGATATGTCGCAGAGAGAGGGAATGATGGTCGCCATTGCGGTTGAACACCCTCTTCCCTGGTCCATATTCCGCCTTGGAAAGAGCTTGCCGGTCACTATCATCGGCAGTGCATTCATCTTTGGGGCGCCGGCAAAAGGGAATCCGCACTATGGCAATTCGACCGCTGATCTTCGGCGTTCTTTTCATTGCGGTCCTCGTCATGGTCATTTTGAGCATCACGTGGGTGGACAGGTCTCACCCGATCCGCCAGCCGGATCCCCTGGCACCGTCGACGACGCCATCAAATCCACCTCCATCTGTGCAATAACCGATCCGGAACCCGCAACGTCGCCGGGCGTTTAATCCCACCAGACAAATAGGGATCTAGATGTTCATGCGCCTGATGATTGCCGTCGTTGCCGTTATGATTGCTTCGGTCCTCAGCATCGCGATGATGTCTCCGTCCGGTGCCGGACAGACCGGCAGCGGTACGAAGATCGCATCGAGCATGAACGAGCCGGCACGGAAGTGACTGCAAATCGCCTCATCGGATGAGGCGCAGAACACCATTCTCGATATTGCTAAGCAGTTTTGATTGCCCGGCATCATCGTCGCCGATGCCGCTCTGATTTACGACGCCGTGCAATGCGTTAAACAGGAATATGGCGGTGAATGCCGGCTCCTTCAGTGACCAAGCTCCCTCACGGCTTCCTGCTGCAAGCAATTGCTGGAGACTATAGATCAGGATGTTGCTCGTCAGGCCCTCGCGGCTTGGAGGCGGAGAAGCAGCAAAAACGAGATTGTGCAGGCGCGCGGCTTTTAGATATCCCATGGCGCAGGCTTTTGCCCAGGCCGTCAACTTGCCGTCCCAGTCGCCAGTCTCCTGCTTACCCACTTCTTCCACGATGCCGTTCAGAAGCTTCTGAACGAAGCGGGTCCGCAATGCTTCGATAACATCCGCCTTCGAAGAGAAATGAAGGTAAAAGGCACCCTTCGAGACGGCGGCACCTCGGGTGATCTCCTCGATCGTCGTATGCTCCACCCCCTTGTCGAGAAAGAGGCGTTCGGCCGCGACCATGAGGTCGTCCCGCCTTTCCTCGGCTGGTTTGGTTCTTGGCCTGCCGGCCATGCGTGATGTCATCGGAAAGTCCGTCAATGCCCGCGACGCTGAGGCTCCGCCCGGTGCAGGTAGCCCGCGAATACGTCGCGCATAGCAGTGTTTTCAATGTCGGGCAAAAGACGACCGACCTCCCCGCGGTGATAACCGCTGTGGGTGATGACATGGGCCAGCATCTCCTCCCGCGACATGCGGCCCTGCCCACCATCGGTGAAAGTGAAGTCAATCGTCTCTTCGAGCTCCTCGGGCGCCACCTGCACCATATAATCCAGATACCACCTGTCGGTTTTCCTAATCGCGGAAGCAAGATCTCCAAAAGCTGGCGGCTCGCTGGTCCAACTCGCCGTATAACCATGCGGCTCCTTCCGCAGGTTGGCAGCGAAAATCCGATCGACGATTTGAGCGTGATTGAGAACACGAAAAGCGGACTGGAGGTTTTCCGATAGCCCGCTTTCGGGAAAAGCAGCAAGCGCGGTCAGAAGTTCCTCATCAGCGCTGGCCTTATATCGAAAGAGAGAGGTCAGGAGTGTTTTTGCGGACATGGCGAACTCCATCGCGGCGATTGATGAACTGATCTTTAAATTATTGACTGGTGGTCAGTCAATAAAATTGTCAAATGCGCCGAATAACGATCAAGCAAAAATCCCGTCGCAAGTTCGAAAACTTGCAACGGGATTTTGCTAAAGCATGCCGCGTAAAACTGTGCAGCGGTTTTGCGATAACGACCTGCGTGAAGACAAAGACCTAAAGTGTGGAAAGCGAATCTGAAAGATCGCGGCATGCTTCAGGATCGGAAAATGCGTGGCTCGGTCAGCTATCAGC
>NZ_JBFTPD010000073.1:0-4723 GCF_056398305.1 Rhizobium sp. 01T444 | reverse complement strand
GCCTCATCCTGTGCTACGAGGTCCGCGGCAACGGCCTCAATCAACTGTTCAGGTTGGGATTTTGAAGCGGGCGGAGGACCAAGAGCCAGCAAACGGTCTCTCACGACCAGGATTCCGACGGCCTTCCGCCCGCAACCCTTCTACCACAGTTCCAACACACAGGATTCCTGTGACAAGCACAGGAATGACGGAGGAGAGAGAGGCGTCAAGTCCTCAATCGACGCCGATCACCCCAAACCACCCATGGCAACCCGCAAATATCCGGCTATGCTGCTCCCAACACCGAAGCAGACCCGGGAGAACCCGCGCGTGCCGCATATCTACATCGTCACCGATTGCGAATTCGACGGCCCGATACCGGGTACGCATTCGATGCTGTCCTTCGCCTCCGTCGCCGTTTCCGAGTCCGGCCAGGCTCTCGGCGAGTTCGAAGCCGTGCTGCAGCCGCTCGAGGGCGCCGGGCGCGACCCTGTGACGACGGCCTTCTGGCAGGCCCATCCGCAAGCCTTCGCGGCGGCGACCGAAAACCCCGAGCCGGCCGCCGAGGTCATGGCTCGCTTCATCGCCTGGGTGAAAACCTTCAAGGCCGAGCCGATCTTTGCCGCTCACCCTGTGGCGCTCGATGGTCCCTGGCTCGATCACTACCTGAATCGGTTCAGCGGCCGGCCGCTGTTCCAGGGGCCGTGGATTGCCGATCGCCTGTTTCGCCATCCGCCGCTCTGCATCCTGTCGCTGGTGGCGGGTGCGACGGGCCGCAAGCCGTGGGAATGCGATATCGCCCATTATCCGCGCGAATGGCTGGGCAATGTGCCCCACACGCACCGCGCCATCGATGATGCGCGCGGCTATGCCAATCTCCTGCATTTCTTCCTGACCCGGCGCGAACCCGGCGGCGGCTACCGGCCGCTTCTGTCATAGGCCGAGCTCTAGGTAAGCTGTACCAGGCCGGCCTCCGTCGGCCTGAAACCGCAGGCGCGGTAAAAGCCGGTCAGATGCGGCTCGAAATCGACATGCAGCCATTCGGCCCCGCGCTCCCGGGCAATCCGCACCGCCTCCGTCACCAGCGCAGTCGCAATGCCCTGCCGGCGCAGATCCGGATGAACTGAAGTATCGAGGATGAAGGCGTGGATGCCGCCATCCCAGGCGACATTGACGAAGCCGATCAGCCGCCCGTCGTCATAGGCGCCGAGATGGGCAAGGCTGCGCGGCAGGATGCGGGCGAAATCCGGTGCCTGCGCGCCATCCCAGGCGGCGGCCCAGAGAGCGCCGAATTCATCGGGCGAGGGGAATGGGTCGATGCGGATGTCTGGCATTGCTTGTTGTCCGAGTCCGGTCGGTGGCGTTTCTGTCGATTCACGCTACAGAAAATGCAGCCGCTCGGCCATGCCGGCGCTCGGGTTCGGGCTTTCCGAGCCTGCTCTGCGCGACGAAACCGCCGTGCCCGCACAGCTCAATCCTCCCCATCCGCCTCTCTTCCGGCGATCTTTCTGCTGTGGTCGTCACGGGCCAGTTCCAGCTCTTCCATAGTCGGAAGCGGGCCGCCCGCCAGCGCCTTGTTGTCTGCCTGGCCTTCACCGGGCTTTTCCGCCGTAGCCGGCTCATCGCCGTCCGTATCCAGCGTGGCGCGGGCAGTTTCGGCTTCGGCGATCATCTCGCCTGCGGAGGGGCTTCGGGCAGGGCGGTTCTCATTGGCAGTCGCATGCCGGCCTGTGGCGGAAGGGGCCGGTCTGGTGATCTCGTCGATTTTCTTGCGCATGCTTATCCATCGATCGTGTGGGGCCGATCGCAATCGGTCGTGTGTGGGGGAATCGGTTTGGGCTCGTGCCCGGCAACGTGGAACCCGGCGCGGGGCCGGGCTCCTCGCCTCCGGCCTGCGTTCGAGCGATGCCGGAGGTCGGCGCGCAGCCGCGCCGAGACGAATGGGTGCGCTAGAGATCCCGCGACAGCTCGTTATGAACGCTGCGCACGCCGCGTGTCCGCAGGGTCACCTGCTCGGCGAGCGAGATTTCCTCGCTGACGGAGACCCAGCCGGCGAGCGTGACGTCGCTGCCGCGCGCCGTTACGAAAATATAGCTGGGATCGAGATCGCCCGTATGGGCAAGCGCATCGTAGACAGCCGTTTCGAGATCGACGTCTTCGGGTTGAGCACGCGGGCGTCTGCCCACCACGCTCAGATGTTTTCTGTCGACTGACATGTCTCATCTCCGTGCCCGGTTCATCCCGGGCGTGAAATTGAAGCGTGTCGCGATCTCCAGGATTCGTTTTCCACGCTTTAAGTCTTCGTTTTACGCATGTCGTCGTCGCAAACCGCTGCGCACTTTTGCGCGATATGCTTTAGCGGCGGATATCCTTCTCCGTCAGCGTATACCGGTCCTTGCCGCCGCGGCCGTAGACACCGGATGCCGCCTCCAGAATGGCGGGGCGCGCCGCATCGAAGGCGTTCAGGCATTCGGCCTCCGTGCGGCCCGTCTGGGCGATGGAGCGCAACGCGCTCGCCTCGATCAGAAACCGCACCTCAAACATGCCGTCATAGCCGGAGAAACGAACCCCATCGCGGCCCTCGTCGAAACTGCGGCTTCTATTGGGGAAGATCAGGGACATCGAAGTTTCTCCAGAAATTGGCGCCTCCGGCTCCTGCCAGGGACTCATAAGCGGCCACGCCTGATACCAGGCGGGGATATGCACGGCTCATCATCGAATGCGTCAGAGGTCTTTTTCAGCGCGGTCTCCTAAGCGTCTGGGCGTATGAGAGACATTGCTCTTTGCCGGCCCTTTCGGGGCGCGGCCATGCTGCTCAGGATGCTGCGAAAAAGCTGTTCTGCAAAGTGTCGGAAGACAGCGCGTCTTCCCTTGAGGGCATCGGGTAAACCGATGCAAAAGGCGGTTTTATTCCATATGCCGCCACACTGGGGATATGGGGCGCCGGCCGGCCATTACAATGACCGGGCGCTAATAAACCCGGCTCGTTTCAGAGGGTGCCGCCGCTGCCCGAAGGCATGTTCGGCGGCAATGACATGCCGCTCGTTCAACGCCGCCTACTGCGCATCGCCCAGCAGCGCACTGAGGCTCCAGGGCTCTTCGCCCTGCTGGTTGGCAATATCCTCCACCTTCCAGCCGCCGTGCTCCTTCACCAGCGTATAATAGAGCGTCACCTCTTCGCCGTTGCGGAACTGCACCTCCAGTTCGGCGCGATCGTCCAGCAGGATCGGCTGGCCGATCTTCAGGTTATCAGCCTCGCCATCCTGCCCGGCAATGACGGGATCGAAATCGAGCGCGCCGACTTCGCCATCAGGCGTGTTGTCGAGATTGGCTTGGAGCATCCGTTCAGGTGGTCGGAGAAGAAAGCCGAATAGGGCGAGGGGGTGTGGTCGGAGGCGGTGTTAGTGTTGAAGCTGTAGAGGGCCTGTACGAGTGCTTTCGGGGTTTTGTCTTCGACAATCTCGCCGATGGCGCTTAGCGTATTGGGCCTGTCTTCCTTCACATGGTTGCCATCCGCATCGCGAAAGCCGCCCGTGCGGGAGGAATGCCCCGCCTGCATGGTCGTCGCTTCCCATTTTCCACGCACCACGCCCGCGAACGCGAGGCAGGGTGGAGTTAGGTCGGGATGGAGGAGATCAATTGAACAGGGGTGGGTGGTGAAGGGGCGAGGCGGCTACGATAGCTCCTTGCGCCAGCAAGACAGGTGGCAGGGGATGGAGGGAGAGGGCGCCCAAGCGCCATACATTCCGTGCTTGTCGTAAGGATTTTAAATATTTTTTAGAAAATACGGGCGCTTAATATGAAGTTAATAATATTTTCTGAAGAGTATGTTTTAAATTCTGGAGTATATTTTCCCCAAAAGTCGATAATATCTCCACCTGTATCGATTATCATAATGTTTTTCTTGTTTACTTCTTGTGCGATGCAATAGTATTCAAATATTGTTGCTTCAGATTTTCTGTACATAGGAGAATTTAATATTATAACATTTCTTGTTTTTGTGTATATAAACCGCATAGCATCATATATATCAATTCCGCTTTGCGAGTATACTCTCTCAAGATAATGATAATATGATACCGAATAAAACTTGCAGAATTCGCTTATCGTGCTTGCCTCTGCCTCGGCGTCGGACGCGAAGCTCAGGGCAATCCCGGGCACCCCAATTTGCTTCTCTAGATTAATCAATGAGGTCAAACGCGACACCACCAAGAGGTTCCATCAACACCGCCTGTGTAATTAACCGCTCAGCAGCGGGTGCAGCTGCGCTCGCGATAGCAACTTCAATATAATGCCCTTTGTCAAATTCGACGATTACATTGTGGCGCTTCATCACCCGGTATATATTCTTAAACGACACTGCACTGTTGGATTGGCCATAATATCGCTCTAGGTTCGAACGATTAACGCGTCTGAATCCCCCATGTTTGTGGAAATCAGAGATAAACGACCTCAGCGAGTCAAATACTTGCTCCGCGCTACTTGAGATTTTCTTGTTTGCCGAACTTATGACACTCTCGAAAGCATCATCGAACAGACAATCAGGTGCAAAAGATGCGAGATGGATGCCGCTGGCTTTTGAAAAGCCTCCAGTGCAATTCGAGAATTTGCATTTCTTAAATGATGTTCTTCCATCAAATTGGCATGCAAAGAAATCCATGGAGTTAAATAAGCAGTTTTCAACCTCTAAGCCGCGAAAATCCAGCTTTAGCTTTTTTTCTTCCGGTAGGAGACCATCTAAAAC
>NZ_JBFTPD010000072.1:0-4965 GCF_056398305.1 Rhizobium sp. 01T444 | reverse complement strand
ACCCCCAACCGACCGTCATCGAGGTCGCGGCACCAAGACCAATGATGGATAGAAGGCCCGTCACGATGAGGCCCTTGTAGAGGGCGCCCATGATCGAGCCATTCGAGCCGAGCTTGACGAAGAAGGTGCCGATGATCGAGGTGATGATGCAGGCGCCGCAGATTGCCAGCGGATAGATCATAGCCGACTGCAGGATGGGTGCGCCGGCAAAGAAGATTGACGCAAGAACCATAGTGGCGACGACGGACACTGCGTAGGTTTCGAAAAGGTCGGCCGCCATGCCGGCGCAATCGCCGACGTTATCGCCGACGTTATCGGCAATGGTTGCGGGGTTGCGTGGATCGTCTTCCGGAATACCGGCCTCAACCTTGCCGACGAGGTCGCCGCCGACGTCGGCACCCTTCGTAAAGATGCCGCCGCCGAGACGGGCGAAGATCGAAATCAGCGACGCGCCGAAGCCCAGCGCTACGAGGGCGTCGATGACCTCACGCGAGCCGGCCTCGTGGCCGAGCACGATCGTCAGCACATAATAATAGATGGAGACGCCGAGCAGTGCGAGCCCGGCAACCAGAAGGCCGGTGATCGCACCCGACTTGAAGGCGATGTCCAGACCGGCCGAGAGGCTGGCTGATGCGGCCTGGGCGGTGCGCACATTGGCGCGGACGGAGACATGCATGCCGATGAAGCCGGCAGCACCCGAGAGGACGGCGCCGATCAGGAACCCGATCGCTGCCGTGGCGGAAAGGAGCAGCCATGCTGCAATGAAAACGACAATGCCTACGATGGCAATGGTTCTATACTGACGCGTCAGATAGGCCTGGGCGCCCTCGCGGATATAGCCCGCGATCTCCTGCATGCGGCTGTTGCCCTGGTCGGCAGCAAGCACCGACCGGGTTGCCCAGATGGCATAGACCACCGAGAGCAGGCCACATGCGATTACCAATAAAAGAATGGTCATTCGCTCTTTCCTCCCATAAGCCGGAACTCACTCCTTCTCCGGCGACGAATGCTGCTGAATCGACTCCTCTCCATAGAAACGCTCAGCTGGCGAGCGGAGATTGCGTGGTCGATAACGTCGCGTCAAGACTGCAAAACTTCAAAAGCCTTGCAGTTCCGAAGAAAGAAAGGGAGGGATCGTTTGGCGGCTAAGTGCCTATTTCTTCTGGTCGCCGCGCACCTGCTTGGCGATGCGGTCCAGAACGGCGTTGACGAGCTTCGGCTCATCGTCGTCGAAGAAGGCATGAGCGATCTCGACATACTCGGTAACGATGACGGCGACCGGCACGTCCTTGCGGTCGACGAGTTCGAAAACGCCGGCACGCAGGATGGCGCGGACAGTGCTGTCCAGGCGCGACAGAGCCCAGTCGTCCTGTAGGGCAGAGGCAATCAGCGGGTCGAGGCGGAGCTGGTCGCGCACGACGCCTGAGACGATCGAGCGGAACCAGCCGGCATCGGCCTTCAGATAGGTTTCGCCGTCAAGTTCCTGGCCGAGGCGATGCGCCTCGTATTCCGCCACGATTTCCAGAACGCCGGTGCCGCCGATATCCATCTGATAAAGCGCCTGCACAGCCGCGAGGCGTGCAGCGCCCCGCTGGTTGGCAGCCTTGACCGGTCGTTCGGTATTTTCGTCAGTCATTCTTTATGCACCCAACTTCTTCTTCAGCTCGATCATGGTGAGAGCTGCACGGGCGGCGAAACCGCCCTTGTCCTTTTCCGAGCGGCGCGCGCGCACCCAGGCCTGTTCATCGTTCTCGACGGTCAGGATGCCGTTGCCGATGGCAAGGGACTCGCTGACGGCGAGATCCATAAGCGCGCGCGAGGACTCGTTCGACACGATGTCGAAATGATAGGTCTCGCCGCGGATGACCATGCCGAGTGCGACGAAACCGTCATACTGCGTGCCGTCATTATCCGCGCCATCGAGCGCCATGGCAATCGTCGCCGGAATTTCCAGCGCGCCGGGCACAGTGACGACGTCAAAGGTGGCGCCTGCTTCTTCCAGCGCGAAGGTCGCGCCTTCCAGAAGAGCATCGGCCATGTCGTCATAGAAGCGTGCTTCGACGATCAAAATATGGGGAGCGGTCTCTTTCGGCATGGTTCACCTTCGGTTGGAGGGGCATTTTCCACTCGGGCAGGCCGCGGTCAAAACATGCCTTCGAACGAATGGCAAGCAAATTCGGGTGGCGCTCTGAAGGAAAGACAAAATATCTGCAATGGGATAGCTCAGGCGCGCTTCGTCGGGTGCAACGACGCAAAAAACATGCTTAGCCGGCTGACGCAATAACGGCAAATCCAAGGCAGAATTCATGAACAATTTGTAATTGATTTTCAGTAGCTTAATCCATTGAAAGAACAATGCTGCAGCGCCAAATCTCAGTCGTAACGCAGACGATCCCCTGTTGACAGCCGACCGCCGCTGCAGACGAAAGGATACCATCATGAACCGCCTTGCTAAAATCACCATTGCCGCCGCTTTCTCCTCCCTCGCATTTGCCGGCGTCAGCCAGGCTGAAAGCCTTGGCATGAATAGCGCAGAGGGCATCGAACAGACGCTCCGCACCTTCCAGGGCAACAACTTCGACATCCAGCCCGTCTATAACTGGCACAACCTCGACGACGAAAGCACCGGCCCGCGCTCCGTCCTCCAGCGCTCCCAAAGCGCTGTCCACGCCATTCAGGCTTCCATTGATGCCAATAGGTCGCTGGCACACCAGCTCAACAATGATGGCGTCAATATCCGCAATGTCGTGAACGCCGAACAGGCAGCCGACGGCGGCATTACGTTCTACGTTCGCTGAGGCTGCCAGCTTGGAAGGCGGCATGGGCGGTTGATCTCCTCACCGTCCGTTCCGCCTTCTATCGAAATCGCTGTTGCATTTTCCGCCGGATTGGATTGTCTTCTCGCCAAAGCGGAGGACCCCATGGCGACGAACGCAACACCGGTCATCAACACGGCCGATCTCTCCCTCGAACACTGGACGAGGGGAAGGCTCTTCGAAAGCCGCGACACGTCTTTCGGAAAAGATCTGGGGCTTGCCAATCTCGGCATCAGCTACAGTGAAGTGCCGCCCGGCAAATCCGGCTGCCCTTTTCACAACCACCATGTCGAGGACGAGCTCTTCTATATCATCGAGGGTACCGGAGAATATCGCTTCGGCGACCAGCGCTATCCGATCAAGAAGGGCGATGTGCTGGGCGCCCCCTCGGGCGGGCCGGAAACGGCCCATCAGATCATCAATACCGGATCAACGCCGCTTATCTATTTGGGCCTGTCGACCAAGGCGAAGACCGAGATCTGCGAATATCCCGATTCCGGCAAATTCCTCGCCAAGACCAATCGCGACGGCAGCTCCTTCGACCATATCGGCCGGGGAGAAAATGCACTTGATTACTGGGATGGCGAGCCGGGCCTTTGATAAAAAGCACCGTCGTCACCCCTCGCTTGAGAGCATCCTATTCATGATCGATATTCCGACACTGGAAACCGGACGGCTCATTCTGCGCGCGCACCGGCTCGATGATTTCGACGCGCATTTCGAACTCTGGCGCGACGAAGACGTCGTGCGCTTCATCGGCGGCGTGCCTTCTACCCGCGAACAAAGCTGGTCGCGCCTGCTGCGCCTTGCCGGCATGTGGCATCACATGGGCTTCGGTTTTTTCGCGATCGAAGAGAAGGATGGAGGCCGCTTCATCGGTGAAGCGGGTTTCCTCGAAGCAAAACGCGAGATGCAGCCTTCAATCGAAGGCACGATGGAGGTGGGCTGGGCGTTGATCCCTTCAGCCCATGGCAGGGGCTATGCCACGGAGGCGCTGAAGGCGATCATCGGCTGGGGCGAGAAGCAGTTTCCGGGACGGTTGATGACCTGCATCATCAGCCCTGATAATGCGCCGTCGCTCAAGGTCGCGGCCAAGCTCGGTTTCAGGGAAACGGCGCGGACCGACTATAACGGCCCGATCATTCAGTTTTCGCGGTAGGAAACTCGGCAAGACGAGCGGCATAACGCGCCATCGTATCGACCTCGAAATTGACGAAGTCGCCGGCCTTGCGCTCGCCCCAGGTCGTGACCTCCAGCGTGTGGCGGATCAACAGCACGTCGAAATCCGTGCCATCGACAGCATTGACGGTCAGCGACGTGCCATCGAGCGCGATCGAACCCTTGGGCGCCACGAATTTCGCGAGTTGGGTGGGTGCGCGCAGGCGGAAACGCGTGGCGTCGCCCTCTTCCGTCACAGACAAGATCTCGGCCTTGCCGTCGACATGTCCGGAAACGATGTGGCCACCAAGTTCGTCACCGATCTTCAGCGAGCGCTCGAGATTGATATGGCTGCCCGCCTGCCAGGTGGAAATAGTGGTGAGGCGCAGCGCCTCTTCCCATGCTTCAACCTCAAACCAGCGGCCGTTGCTGCCATCCTGCGGCAGGCCGGTCACGGTAAGGCAGATGCCTGAATGAGAGATGGAAGCGCCCATATCGATGGTCGCCGGGTCGTAATTTGTCGCGACGCGAAGCTTGATGCCTTCCTTCAGCGCCGAAACGGATTCGATCGTGCCGACATCAGTGACAATTCCGGTGAACATCAATTCTCTCTTTCGTATTCGTCCAGGCGATCCGCGCCGAATATGTAAGTGCCCCTGTGGGCGAAACCGGATGGTATGTCGGTTGCCTGCAGCGGGGATTCAATACCGCCGTCGCCGATGACGACAGGCGCATGATAAAGCTGGATGCGATCGACGAGTCCGGCTTTGAGGAAAAGCTTCGCAGTCTTCGCGCCGCCTTCGACCAGGAGCGAGGAGATGCCGCGTGTGGCAAGCGCCGGCAGCAGGACTTCGGGGTGATAGGGATTACAGTAGAGGACCTCGACGCCGGCGGCTTCGAGTGCGGCGCGGCGGGAGTCCATCTCGGTGGGGTCGGCGGGTGCGTTACCCCCCTCTGTCCTGCCGGACATCTCCCCCACAAGGGGGGAGAT
>NZ_JBFTPD010000071.1:0-5438 GCF_056398305.1 Rhizobium sp. 01T444 | reverse complement strand
GCGCATACATGCCGCGCATGTTGCCGGCGCCATTGGTCGTCACCGCGAGGTGACCGCCCGGCTTCAGCACGCGGTACATTTCGGCAAGCGCCTGCGCCTGATCGGCCACATGGTAGAGCATGTGCATGGCGATGACGGTGTCGAAGGAGCCGTCCTCGAAGGGCAGGGCGGTTGCGTCGGCCTGCTGGCCGGTGACGCGGGCAAAGGAGAGCGGGTGGCAGCGCTCGAGCGCTTCCTGCAGCATGCCGGGGGAGCGATCGGCAAGCGTGAGGTCGAGATCGTCGGGCAGCTCGTTTGCCACGGAAGCCCAGAACCAGGCGGGACCACAGCCAATGTCCAGCACGCGATCGCCCGGTTTGAGGGGAAGCTGCCGCGCCACCCAGGGAAACCAGCCGGTTTCGGCAATTGTATATTCCCGGTTCAGGCGCCCGCGCGCGGCAAGTTTTTTGCTGTCGCTATATTGTTGCTCATTGCCTGTGGTGATCGATGACATGATCGGCCCTGCTTCCTTCAATGCCGGCTGGAATGAATACGGCAGCTGATCCTGCATCTTTGCGGCGTGGCGGGCAATTACGATATCCGGCTTTTGAGGTGTCGAATTGGCCGGTGTCGATGATGCGGCCCGCCCGCAGACGGGTCTGTGACAAACAAGTCGTCGGCGGAATGGTTGTCGCTGTTGTCGGCAGCTGCTAGGTCACCCTCTAGCCATCGCCCGGCCTCGAAGGAGAAACAGTGAAGAACCCGATCTTTCTCGTCATCATGTGCGCCTTCATCCTGGTGGCGATCGCCGGCCTTGCGATCAGTTCCGCCCGGCTGGTCGGCTTGTTCTAGCCTGCTCATTGATAGGCCGGCGGCTCTCCCTGATCGCTTGATATCCAGTGAACCCAGACCGACACGCCGCGTGCCTTCAGCCTCTCCATCACATGCCGGGCCGGGCTGCCCGGCGTCATCACATCGCGATAGATATCGTCATCATAGATCTTCACGCCGCGCAGAGCGGACATGTCGAGCAGCGCGGGCAGGTTGGCGAGATCGACACCGAGGGTGAGATATTGCAGCTTCAGCGGTGGTTTCAGCGTTTCGAGATCGACGAAGCGGACCATCGAGGTGAGATCTAGCGCGGTGATATTGGGGCAGTTGGCGATACCAGCCATGCTGGCGACATCGAAGCTGTCATCTTCGCCGCTCCAGAATTTCCAGATGTAGGAATAGATGGTGTTGCCGCCGTCGAAATAGAGCGTGTCCACCTGGTCCAGCATCTCCCGCGTCAGCGGATAGCGCTCCAGATAGGTGCGCACCGGCAGGAGCGGATGATGGCCGTCAGTGTCGAGATCGACGGCGCGACCGAGCACATGGCCTGCCAGTTCCTCACGTGTGCCGAGATTGAGAATGCCCTTGTCCATCATCACGGACATGACGACGAGCTTGAGATTGGGATCGCCGAACGGCGCGCCCGGCTCTCCCGAAGGTTCGGGATAAAAGGCGGCGCGGGTCGTTTTCGCCGTGCCAAGCATGGTTGCGGCCGTTGCGCCGACCAGCAGATTGCGTCTTCGGATCATGCCGCCTCATGCACCAGGGATCGGATCTCCGCGACAGAAGCTAGTGCAGCCGGTGGATGAAAAAAGGTGGGCTACCGCACATTAGCCAGGTGAAATCTGCGCGCGCTGAATGGAGTGTCCGGCCTGCTCCCGAATGCCTGATGCTGCCGGGCGATTACCGGAAACGCGGTTCGCGGCGGGCGTTGTGCAGAAGTTCACTGGCGGTGGCGAAAGCGCCGAAGAGCTGCAGCAGCCGCTTCTCCTCCTTGCCGTCGATCCGGTGTCGGGTGCAGAACTCAGTAACGGACCAGACCTTGGTCAGGGCATCATGCTCGACATCTGCAGGCTCTACGCGTTCCATGGCTGCATCCTCCCTGACCAAAGATACCGCCACGCTCTGGCGACTAACGAAAAGTGATTAGTCAAGGACATGCTGCAACGCCGCGCCGGTTCAAGAGGCGGGATATGGATAAACTGCTGCGCCGATTTCTTGGGCTCTGAGATGGATGGTGCCGCCAGTTCCTATACCCGCCCCGCCAGCGCCAGATAGGCAGAGATCGTCAGCACCGAAAGCACCGTGGAGGCGAGCACGACGCGGCCCGTCAGGCTCGCTTCGCGGCCATAGAATTCCGCCAGCATGAAGGGGCCTGTGCCTGTCGGCAGCGCTGCGAGCAGCACGGCGGTATGGGTGGYAGCCGGTGGCAGGTTGAGGAGCGGTGCGGCGATCAGCCAGGTGACGACGGGCTGGGCGATCAGCTTCAGTCCGACGAGAATGCTTGTTGTCGTCGCCCGGGCGCCCGCTTCGCCGGCCTTGGTGCCGGCCAGAAACAAGCCAAGCGCGATCAGCGCGCAGGGGGAGGCGGCGCCGCCCAGGAGCTTCATGAAGGCATGCACGGGGGCGGGGAGCGCCACACCCGAGAGCATCACCAGAGCTCCGAGGACGGGGGCGACCAGCAGCGGATTTTTCGCCAGCGAACGCGCCGTCTTGAGCGCGATATCGCGCCGCCGGGTTTCGGATTGCAGCCCGCCTTCGATCAGGATGATGGCGACGGCGAAGAGTACGCAGACGGTGAGGATGGTCGAGATCAGCGTCGGTGCCATGCCGGTGTCGCCGATCAGTGACAGGACGAGCGGAAAGCCGATGAAACCGGTGTTGGCATAGCTCGCATTCAGCCCGTCTATCGCGGCATCCGCCAGATGCCGGCCCCTGGCGACGCGCCAGAAGAGCGTGGCGCCGAAGATGACGGCGCAGCCGGCGGTAAACGCCAGGATGAAGCCCGGTTGCCAGATCTCGGCGGGTTTGGCATTGGCCATGATATCGAAGAGGAGCGCGGGCAAAGCGAGATAGACGACCAGCCGGTTGACCTCGCGCGTGGCATTTTCACTGAGCGCCCCAGTCTTGCGGGCGATCCAGCCGGCAAGGATGAGGGCGAAGATCGGCAGGACAATCGAAAGGTTCGTCAGCATGGGCAACTCGGGCAATTCGGCACAGCTCCGTACCTGGAGCGGTCATTGCCTAGCGCCTGAGATCGAGATAATCCAATGTCATCTGCAATGCTGATTGATACTTCTGGGGTATCGAATGGACACACGCCATATGCGCTATTTCGTGGCGCTGGCCGAAACGCTGCATTTCGGCCATGCGGCCGCGCGCATGAACATGAGCCAGCCGCCCTTCAGCCGGCAGATATCAGCCATCGAAAAGGCGCTCGGTGTGCGGCTCTTCGAGCGCAATTCGCGCAATGTGGCGCTGACGCCGGCCGGCCGGCATTTCCTGGCCGATTGCCGCACCGTGCTTGAACGCTTCGATGCTGCCTGCCGCGATGTGCAACTGGTCGCCAGCGGCATGAAGGGTGAGTTGAAGCTCGGCTTCATGATGCATGCCGCTCATAGCGTCATCCCGGCACTGGTGCGGCTTTATTCGCGGGCGCGTCCGGATGTGCGGCTGATCCTGGAGGAGCGCATACCCACCGATATCGAGGAGATGCTCACCGAAGGCAAACTCGATGCCGCCGTCACCTTCGGCGGCGGTCCCGCACCGCATCTGCGCACGCTGCTGCTTGCCCGTGACCGGCTGTGCCTGATCGTGCCATCAGGCCACCCGCTGGCCGAGGCCGAAACCATCGGGCCGCAGTCGCTTGCGGGCGAAAAACTGATCGCCGCGCCCGCAACCGTGGCGCCAACGCTGCGTTGGGCGATCGGCCTCTATTGCGCTGCCGGCGGCGTCATCCCGCATTTTGCCTTCGAGCCGCGCCTGCAGCACACGATCATCCGGCTGGTGCAGGAGGGGCTGGGCGTGGCGCTGATCCCGCAATCGCTTTGCAGCGATCTGGCGGAGGGGGTGGTGTCCCGGCAGCTCGACGATGCGCCGGAATTCGATGTCGTGCTCTGCGCCTCGCGCACGGCGAAGAACCCGGCCGTGCCGCAGTTGTTCGAGGTGGCAGCCGGCGCGGGTGTCGAGGGGCGGGTGTGATGGCGTTTACGGTCCCAGACCCTCACCGGGCGACGGGGACCTGTTCTTAGCCCAAGGCGGCGTTGATCACGCTCGGCACGCATTTGCCTTGCCGGATCAAACGTTGCCGAAACTCAGAATTTCAGGTCGACGGTGGGAAAGAAGGCGTCCTTCGGCGGATCCTTGTCGGCGCATTCCACGCCCTTGATCAGCGCGCCGCCGCTATCGCTGAGGATTTCGCCCTCGTGATCGTTCCAGACCACGATTGCTTCCGGCGTCATCCCCTTGAAATCAACCTCCGGACCGGGCGTTACCCGGCCTTCTTTATTTCCATCCCACCAGAAAAGCTTTGGTGGCGGGTTGCCGCCATCTGGCTCGGAGCCTGCAAGGACGAGATATCGGTTGCCGACCAGCGCGATGTCACGCACGCCGCGGCCGGTCGTTCCCGGTCCATCGGAGAGGTCCATCATGACGGGAGGGGTAATTTGCGCAGAGCCCACGTCGCCGGTACCCAGTTTGACCAGTTGCATCGGATTGGCGAGTTCGAGCACGACGGCGCGATTATCGGATAGCGGTCCCCGCAGGCCGATCAGGAGATGCCCTTCGGGTGTCGCTGCCAGACCTTCAATGTTGAGATGGGCCTTCAAACTGTCTTCGCTGCTGCCGAGGGCCGCGGCCATGTCCGCACGAAGATTGCGATAGACCTCGCCGGAATTGGACAATGTCCCGTCAGCCGACACGGCGGTTGCAAACAGTTCCTTGCGCTTTTTCTTGTCTTCCCCACTGCTGTTCAGCGAATGGGATGTGAGCCAGAATATGGTGTCGCCGATACGGGCGCTGCCTTCGATGTCAGTCACATCATCGACGGCGAAATGTTTGACCGGTTTCGGCTTTCCCCGCTGATAGATCATGATCGCAGAGAAATCGTCGCTTGCGACGGCCACATGAGACTTATCGACCAATGCTGCGGCCGAGGCCTCGCAAATGCCTCGGTACGCGTGGTGCGCGGCATTGGCTGTCAGCGGACCAACGAGTGAGGAGAACACGGCCAAAAGGATAACGCGGCTGCTATTGCTCATGCGACAAGCCCCCGTCTCGATGCGCAACCTCCCGGTGAGGTGGCAATATTGCAAGTAAACTATCGCATAAGGTGCACGTCAAGATAATTTTAGTAATAAATCATATGTAGTCCATTTTGCGTGGTTATATAAATTTATAGTAGTCTATTGTTCAGGAATAAAATTCATCTTCATGGATTTGTTTTGCAGAATGTTTCGGTCAGTCAGCTTTTGATGGTCTATGAATGTGCGGATCCGATACTTTTATTCTCTAATGGATTTCACCTGTTCTTTCGGGTCCCGGCAGCAAYGGGTCAGGGCTGAAAACTGAAGCTGTGCCGAGTGACACCCCCTCTGTCCTGCCGGACATCTCCCCCACAAGGGGGGAGA
>NZ_JBFTPD010000070.1:0-6297 GCF_056398305.1 Rhizobium sp. 01T444 | reverse complement strand
GAATACACCATTCGCCAGAACGGCTCAGACCATGGCTGCCAAGGGCAAGCCCTTCAAAGTCATGATCATCGCCATCGCGCGAAAAATCCTCGCCACCGCAAACGCTCTGATAAGGGACAAAACGATGTTCAATCCAACCTGACAAACACAGTTGCCAGCCGGCTTGCGTCTGCAAGCCGAGAGACTCTTTAAAAACGCATCCGCAAGGGCATTTTCAAAAGCCGCAGGATCGTAAGATTCTTCCGCCGCGTGGACACGCGGCTGCTAGATTCCTGTGACAGGCACAGGAATGAGGGAAATTGGAGTTGCCGTCGGTGCCCAAAGCGAAGTCGACGCTTAAAAGCGAGGGTGGAGCCCTTAAGAGACACCCCCACTATTCCAAAATCCGAACGATTCATTCGTTTCCCTTTTGTACTCTCAACCCCTTCCATTTCACGATGACAACAGCCATATTCCGCCCATGGCAAAATCTCCGAAGAAATCCCCCGCCTCGACCGGTTTCGAGGAAGCCCCCCAATCGTCATTCGAAGGTGCCCCGCTCAGCGGCAGCGTCTCCGATTGGGTGAAGCAGCTCGAAGCCGATGCCGAGCAGGCTGGCGTCGAAAGCCAGCGCGAAATCGCCTCCAAGGCGGGCAAGCACCGCAAGAAGGTGGAGAACGAGGCGCGCAAGCATACGGAGGCCGTCAGCGTCAACAAGAAGGCCACCGTCAGCAAGACGGCGCGCGGCGTTTCCATCGGCGGCTCGTCCGATCCGAAGACGCGTGCAGCGGCCGGTCTCAACCCCGTTGCCGGCCTGGATATTTCCCTTGAAGATGCCGGCAGTCTCGCCAACGGCGGCGTCACGGCTACCGTCGAAGCGCTGTCGGCGCTGATCGAGAGCGGCAACCCGCTGCACAAGAACGGCAAGATCTGGACGCCGCACCGCCCTGCCCGGCCGGACAAATCCGAAGGCGGCATCGCCATCCGCATGTCCTCCGAATATGAGCCCGCCGGCGACCAGCCGACGGCGATCCGCGATCTCGTGGGCGGGCTGGAAACCGGCGAGCGCAGCCAGGTCCTGCTCGGCGTCACCGGCTCGGGCAAGACCTTCACCATGGCCAAGGTGATCGAGGAAACGCAGCGCCCGGCCCTGATCCTCGCGCCGAACAAGACGCTGGCCGCCCAGCTCTATTCCGAATTCAAGAATTTCTTCCCCGACAATGCGGTGGAATATTTCGTTTCCTACTACGATTATTACCAGCCGGAAGCCTATGTGCCGCGCTCCGACACCTATATCGAGAAGGAAAGCTCCATCAACGAGCAGATCGACCGCATGCGCCACTCGGCGACGCGCTCTCTGCTCGAACGCGACGATTGCATCATCGTCGCCTCCGTCTCCTGCATCTACGGTATCGGCTCGGTCGAAACCTATACGGCCATGACCTTCCAGATGAATGTCGGCGATAGGCTGGATCAGCGCCAGCTGCTGGCCGACCTCGTTGCCCAGCAATACAAGCGCCGCGACATGGATTTCCAGCGCGGTTCCTTCCGCGTGCGCGGCGATACCATTGAAATCTTCCCGGCCCATCTGGAGGATGCCGCCTGGCGCATCAGCATGTTCGGCGACGAGATCGACGCCATCACCGAATTCGACCCGTTGACGGGCCAGAAGACCGGCGACCTGAAATCGGTCAAGATCTACGCCAACTCGCACTATGTAACACCGCGCCCGACGCTGAATGCCGCGATCAAATCCATCAAGGAAGAGCTGAAGGGCCGCCTGGTGGAGCTGGAAAAGGCCGGCCGCCTGCTGGAGGCCCAGCGCCTGGAGCAGCGTACCCGCTACGATGTGGAAATGCTGGAAGCCACCGGCTCCTGCCAGGGCATCGAGAACTACTCGCGCTACCTCACCGGCCGCGACCCCGGCGACCCGCCGCCGACGCTCTTCGAATATGTGCCTGACAATGCCATCGTCTTCATCGACGAAAGCCATGTCACCGTGCCGCAGATCGGCGGCATGTACCGGGGCGACTTCAGGCGCAAGGCGACGCTGGCCGAATATGGCTTCCGCCTGCCCTCCTGCATGGATAACCGGCCGCTGCGCTTCGAGGAATGGGACGCCATGCGCCCGGATACGATCGCCGTGTCGGCCACGCCAGGCAGTTGGGAAATGGAACAGGCCGGCGGCGTCTTCGCCGAACAGGTCATCCGCCCGACCGGCCTCATCGATCCGCCCGTCGAGGTGCGCTCCGCCCGCAGCCAGGTGGATGACGTGCTCGGCGAAATCCGCGAAACCGCCGCCAAGGGCTATCGCACGCTCTGCACCGTGCTGACCAAGCGCATGGCCGAGGACCTGACCGAATACCTGCATGAACAGGGCGTCCGCGTGCGCTACATGCACTCGGATATCGACACGCTGGAGCGCATCGAGATCATCCGCGACCTGCGCCTCGGCGCGTTCGACGTGCTCGTCGGCATCAACTTGCTGCGCGAGGGCCTGGACATTCCCGAATGCGGCTTCGTCGCCATTCTCGATGCCGACAAGGAAGGCTTCCTGCGCTCCGAGACCTCGCTGGTGCAGACGATCGGCCGCGCCGCGCGTAACGTCGACGGCAAGGTCATCCTCTATGCCGATAACATCACCGGCTCCATGCAGCGCGCCATGGACGAGACCACCCGCCGTCGCGAAAAGCAGATGGCCTATAACGAGGCGCACGGCATCACGCCGGAAAGCGTCAAGGCCAAGATCTCCGATATCCTCGACTCGGTCTACGAGCGCGACCACGTGCGTGCCGACATATCAGGCGCCTCCGGCAAGGGCTTCGCCGATGGCGGCAACCTCGTGGGCAACAACCTGCAGACCCACCTCAACGCGCTGGAAAAGTCCATGCGCGACGCCGCAGCCGACCTCGACTTCGAAAAGGCCGCCCGCCTGCGCGACGAAATCAAACGCCTCAAGGCCGTCGAACTCGCCGCCATGGACGACCCGCTCGCCCGCGAGGAAGCCAAGTCGATGGAAGGCATCCGCCGCAACGCCAAGGCCACCAGCGAGTCCCTTCCCTCGAAGGGAGAGAAATCGAACGGCAAGGCGGATGAGAGCGCCACGCCCTCCTACTTCGCCAAGCCTGAACTGGACGACATGGGCGGCCGCAACGCCAACGGCAAGACCCTCTTCCGCCGCAACACGCTGGATGAGATGACCGTGGGCCGGACGGAAAAGCCGGTGACGGGACATGTGCCGGAAAAGCCGGATGCGGCCAAGGGCACGCAGCGGTTTTCGCCGTTGCTGGAGAGCCAGCCGGAGCGCGATGATGGTGTCAGGCCGCTGGTGCGCGGGAAGACGGGTGTCGGGAGCTATGAGGATCCCGGCGAGCAGAAGCACAAGAGCCGGACGAAGGGCAAGACTGGGCGGCCGGGGCAATGATCTGAACCCAGAAAGAAGCGACACTGTATTATTTATATATACCTAATTACATCAAAATAACGAATCCGAGAACGCAAAGAATTCCGGCCATAACCGGGAAAAATATTTCAATATATGTATACTCCACGATCGATGAGTTTTTCATGAATTTTTCTTCTTCAGATATAACTGCGGAAATTCCGAGATTTTTCTCCATCTCAATCGCAACTTCATGCTTTATACGAGACACTTCTCGAAAGCGTAATATTTGAAAAACCCAAACCACGCAAAATATTGCCGAAAGAATTAGCATAGTACTTGCTAAAGTCGATGATACCGGCGCAGCTACCGATATTTTATCGCTCTTAAGAAAACCGTACCCTACCCCAACCGCACCAATAACCGAGAAATTAAATTTTGTGACCGAATATCTGCGGTCGATATTCTTCTCTATAGAATCTCTATAGTTGATGTATATCGCCGCATTTACCGATTCTGCAGGAACCGCTTGAATTATGTCCGACACTTTGCTTCAATACCCGTTCAAGTTGAGGTTCCAATGATTCCGAATGTCTCTATCGTTTGTCAAGAGGGCGGCCATCGTGCTGCGCTGGAGTATGCCCGTCTGGTAAAGTCCATTAACATTCCTGTTTTGGTCAATTTCCCGAACACAGACGGATTTTCCATAGCCGAAAATCCGTCTCAACTCCTGAATGAAAGAACCGGCGCGCTAATCGTCATCCTATCTCCTGATATATTTCCGGGATCTAAATCAGCTTCCAAATATCGAATAGATGATGTCATGCGACATCTTCATGAACGATCCAAAGCCGGAAGTGCTTCCAGAATTTTTCTCGTGCTAACAACGGCGCAAGTGAAGGAATTGATTCGCGGAAAATGGATTGAAAAAATTCAATACCTTCTTGATGGACCAATTACACGCGAGCAAATACTTGTACAGCTTAGTGTTCTCACGTCACTTGATGAAACAGCAGAAAATTTATCTTCTTATGAAGAAGTAAAATCGATCATACAGGGACTTGAACCCGGATTTAATATCACGGAAACCGCACACGAACGAGTCACCAAAGACAAGATTTCGTACCAAATATTCGAATGTACACACAAGGTCAGGAAAAAGAAGAATTATTATATTCACCTTCACAGAGGCGTGACCATCACCAATACTGCTCGCCATATCGAGCAAAATTATCCAGACTTGTTCAGCGACGCATCGAAATTCGTTCTATTGCCCATGGAACTGGGTGCGGCGCGCCCACAGGATCGCTTAGAGAATATCCGAGTAGCTCTGAAGTGCGAAGATGTCGAGTATCTTGAGGATGCCGTCTTTAAACTAATAGTTGACACAATCGATGTCGGCGTAATTTCGGACACAGGAGCCGTTGTTAGAGAGTTCATCGAACCGCAAGTAAGGTTCTCAAGTCAGCATCCGGATCTCGGCGAGCAGACATTCTCTGCTGTTGCAGACTGGATCTCGAAGCAAAATGCGGGAGTTCTTGTTTTAGTCGGCCAGGGAGGGATTGGAAAAACCTGGGCAATGCTTAATCTTCGGCAGCGCATTACCGAAAATAAAATTCAATTTAAAAAATCCATACAGAGAAGAGTTATATTTATCACTTCAACTGATATAAATCGAGGCATAGCCGCTGCTTATCTAAAGGGCGGCGAACTTACTATCTATGATCTTTATGTCTCGTCCTGCGCAGCGCTGCACGGATCCGATAGTGAAGAATGGCTCGATAAGAGTACGTTCTACAATGCTTTTGAGTTAGGGAACATACTTATATTTATCGATGGACTCGATGAAGTCATTTCCCGCAATCGTTCTCGGTTTAACGCAAATCATTTTTTTTCGGATCTTAATTCGCATTTCTCCGAAGCGTCCGAAGGCAAGGTCATAATATCTTGCCGGAATATTTTCTTCGATGACGACGAATATCGCCTTGACTACCCGCACGTTATTGTTGCGGACCTTTTAGCATTCAACGAGGCTAAGCGAAGAGAGTTTTTCGAAGAGGCCTTTGAGCGCTTCCCAAACAGGCTGCGCAAAGCAATCGCGCTAAGTGATCAACTCGCGAAACTGCCAGATAATCGATACGTCCCGTTTGTATTGAGCTTGATCAGAGACGTGGTAGCCGAAGAAATGGATGGCTCAAGCGCAACTTTCGCTCCGTTCGCTTCAGCGATTTTGAATCCACAGGATCAGTTTGATAGAGTGGTCGGCCAATTTTGCCACCGCGAGATACACAAGGTCATTGACCCTCTTCTCAATTTGACGGTTGACCTCCAGGTAAAGGTTTTCTCTGCAATTGCCAGAATGCAAGAGGGCGAGCAAGTACTCGTCCATCGTCAAGCTTTCAGGGGACTATTAAAAGACATTCTCGGTCAGCGCGATGTTGAAGCGATCGCGGTCCACCTGGAAACGCACCCATTCCTATCTCAGGAGGAGCTGAAGCATCGGGAAATTATAACATTCCGTTTCGACTTCATGCCTGAATATTTCGCGATGCTCGACATGAGTCAGCGGTTAGTTTCAGAAACCATCAGCAAAACTGATGTTCGTTTGCTAAACAAGTTCGGCGGCCTCAACTCCCTATTTTGCTCGGGTATCGTAAAGCGTTATGCTGGCAGTAGCGACGATTTCAAACTTCACCTTCTTGGTCTTTTGGAGGGCGGACGGGAACTGATCAAGAAGCAGTTTTCTCTATTTGATCAGGATTTTTTAGAAGCCGACGCTGCGATATCACAGTTCAGTTTTGCTTGTGTATCAATGTTGGCAAGTTATCACGGCAGCGCGTCTTCTGGGAGCGTTCGGGATATTGGTAATTCTATTCTTGAACTTTTTAAGGATGGTAATTCACTTAGAGATCTCGTGGTTTTAGATGGTCTCCTAC
>NZ_JBFTPD010000069.1:0-6307 GCF_056398305.1 Rhizobium sp. 01T444 | reverse complement strand
CGTTGCCGGTACCGCCGGAAAGCGCATCAGCTCCCATGCCGCCATCCAGCCAGTCGTCGCCGGCGCCGCCAATCAGCGCGTCATTGCCGGCCCCGCCGATCAGCCTGTCGTTACCCGCACCCCCGTCCAGCACGTCGTTGCCGGCGCCCCCGGTGATCGTGTTGGCCAAGGCATTGCCCGTCCCGGCAAAATTGCCGATGCCAGTGAAGGTCAGGTCCTCGACATTGGCAATGTTGGTCAGCGCATAGGCAGAAAGCGCCGTCTTGACCAGATCCGTGCCTGCATTGGCAGCCTCGGTCACAACGTCGGCCAGATCATCGACAACATAGGTGTCGTTGCCCGCACCACCAATCAGGATATCGGCGCCCGCCTTGCCGTCCAGCGTGTCGGCGCCTGCTGCGCCAGTGATCACATTGACCGCGGCGTTGCCGGTACCCATGAACGACGTCGTCCCCGTATAGGTCAGGTTCTCGACGTTAACGCTGAGCGTGTAACTCGAAAGCGCCGTCCTGACCGTGTCCGTTCCCTCGTCCGTGTTCTCGGTTACGACGTCGTTTGCAACATCGACGATATAGGTGTCGTCACCCACCCCACCCGACATCCGGTCCAGTCCGGCACCGCCGTTCAATGTGTCGTCGCCGGCGCCGCCGGTAAGCGTATCATTTCCCGCATTGCCCCAAAGGGTGTTGTTCACCTCGTTGCCAACAATCGTATCGTTACCGGAGCCTGCCTGAACATTCTCGATCAGCGATGCCAGGTTGTCATGATAGAGAAGCGCATTGAAGATGTTACCGCGAGCATCGCCGCCATTCGAGCCACCTCCCAAGTAAGCCAACTGGAGTTGCGAAAAGACCGAGTACCCCCCTGGTCGCAAGTCGATTTGAAGGCTCGTGGTGTAGGCACTTAGATCATAGGTGTCGATGCCGCCGCCGTCCCAGATTGTTGCGAAGATCCTGTTCGCGTCCGGAGTAATGGCCGCGACTCCATTCACATAGGTCACGCCTTCGTTCGGCTTCCACTTGTAGACGGTATTGTCGCTGTTGGTCGTGTAATCCGCGCCGTACATTTCCTGCAGGGCGGCGATATCGAGCATCATGAAGGTCTGTGGCGCGCCATTCTGCTCGTATTTGTAACCACTCGCACTGTCTCCGACATATGTGCGGTAGGTCATGATCGTATATTCGATGGAATCGTAGGCACCCGGCACGACCAGCGAATTGCCTAGGTACGGTTCATGACCGTGTTTCAGACCGAGAGCGTGACCCAGCTCATGTGCCAGCGTGTGGCCTGCGTAATTGCCGAACTCCGGATAGCGATAATCATCTCCCGTACCGGCATATGTTGTCCCGAACCATATATCGCCAGCGGCACTATCCGGACTTGGGGTATACGCCCATGCAGTCGAGGGAACCCAAGATTGTGCAAACCGCACCGACGCGGTGTCCGCGCTCCCGGCCACAAAATTGGCGTTGGTAAATCCCTCTACGGAAAAGCCGTCATTTGCCGTGTTTCCGTAGGATTGCTCCATAAAGAACAAGGCAAAAGAGCGCTGTTGCGAGGAAATCGCGGAAAAGCCGTAATCCTTCTCGCCACTATAGGAGTACGAAATCGAGCTTGTGGGAAACGCATAGGTTATCGTACCGTCCCAGGCGTAGCCACTGAGAAGCCCGTCAATTTTCTGATCCCCCGTCAAGTTGACGTTCTTCGTGGGTGTAACAATGCCCGTCATGAAATCACCGCTTGCTCATACCGTCCTACCGTGTCCTGGGTCAGCTCATCTCCCCACGCGCACGACACTCGGCCGAAAATTGAAGTTAAGTCCGGATACACAGTAACGCCGGCAGCCCTGGCAATTGGCTTCTTGCGCTGAGTCAAAAGGCAAATCACGTCAAGAACATATTTTGCAGAAAACACGCCTTTCAGCCCCTAAAATTCAAGGTAAGTTCTATAATTATTCAAAAAATGAGCAGATCTACTGCAGTCAAAGACATTTGTAGCCACTACCTTTATCGCTCATGGAGCGCCTCGTCAGCTATCTCAACCAACGGGGAAAACACATACTCCAATATTCTGCGCTGGCCGGTGCGCACCTCGGCGACAGCCGCCATGCCTGGAGATAATTTGACGTCCGCACCGTCAGCTTGAATGTGATCGCTTGCAAGGCGCAGAGTGACCGGAAAGACCAAATTCTGCATTCGCTCCGCAGTACCAAAAGCTGTACCTGACTGCCTTGCGATAGGGTCACCCTCATGACGGGTTGCGTCTGGCTCCGGAATGGCATCCGCTGCGACCTTCACGACGAAGGCTGAAACCGTCCCGTAGCGGGTGAAGGGAAAGGCCTCGAGTTTTACGACCGCCTCCTGACCCACTCTGATGAAGCCAATGTCCTTGTTCGGCATATAGACTTCAAGCTCGAGCGTGCTGTCTTGCGGTACGATCCGCATCAGGTCCTGGCCAACGATGACTACCTGCCCGAGGCCGGTGACAGACGAGGATTGCACCGTTCCATCAATCGGACTGCGCAACGTCATCTGATCGAGAGAATTCTGTGCCTTCGCCAGACGCTGCTCCAATTCGTCCGCGCGGCGCTCGGCATCGCCAAGCCTGTCAAGCTGATCACTCAGAAACGCGCCTTCTGCTTTCCGTTTCTCTTTTGCGAAGACATCGATTGCGGCCTCGGCGTCGGCAAGCTGCCCCTGCTGTATCGCCAACTGCGTCACCTGTTCCTTCATTGTTTCGGTTGCATCGATGACGCTTGCCATTGTGCCGGCATCCTTCAAAGCAAGCATGCTGCGCATCGCAACACGTTCCTTGAGGGTCTCAACGAGGGATTCCTGCGCGGCCACTGTCACTTTGAGCCGTTCACGCTCCACTTCCTTCTGATGCTGCTGCGCGCCGAGTGAGGCGATGGTCGCATGATATTTCTCGATATCGCCGCGCAGAATGCCGTTCTCGCGCTGCTGCAGCTCGAGGCCGGTATCCTTGTCCCAGCTGATTTCCGCAACCGATCCCACCGCCGGTTGCGAACGCACGAACTGGATGGCAGCCCTGCGCCGCTGAACCTCCGCCTTAACCGAGGCAAGGCCTTTTGCGGCGTCTCTCTCGTCTGCGAGAGCATCCGTAGGATCAAGTTCGAGCAGAATATCGGCGCGGCGCACGTGGTCGCCGTTTTGTGGCGGAAGTGTCTTCACCTTGCCCGTCAGCAACGGCTGCACGACCTTGACGCGGCCGGTCGGCTGGATCTTGCCTTGCGCTGCAGCGATAATGTCGATGCGGCCGAGATAGGACCAGACCAGCGCAACCGTGGTGAACAAACAGATGATCAGGATCAGCGTCATGCGTATGGGCGATGGTGGCGTTTCCAGTACCTCGAGGGCGGGCGCCAGAAATTCGTGATCTGCGCGCGTTGCCGGCCGTCGCGGAAGACCCAAATAGCGAGAGGCGTTCGCCGTTGCGCTCATGCCGCTCCCCTGTCGTTCTGCAAGGCCCAAAGACGCGAATAGAGCCCATCTGGCCGCCCCAGCAATTCGTCATGGCCGCCGACCTCGGCGATCCGGCCGTCTTTTATGCCGACAATCCTGCTGCATGGCCGGATCGCGGCAAGCCGGTGCGCGATGATGATCACCGTTCGGCCGCTGGCGATCTGCCCCATGTTCGCCTGAATGACCCTCTCGCTCTCGTAGTCAAGCGCACTGGTTGCCTCATCTAAGATCAATATCGGTGGATTTGTCGCAAGAGCCCGGGCAATAGCGATCCTCTGGCGCTGGCCACCGGAGAGGTTTGCGCCGCGCTCCTCGATCATCGTGTCATAGCCCTGCGGTAGCCTTGTGATGAATTCATCGGCGCCAGCGAGCTTGGCGACAGCAATGACTTGAGCCCGTTGCATTGCCGGGTTTGAGAAAGCGATATTGTCATGAATCGTGCGGTTGAACAGAAGGTTCTCTTGGAGAACTACTCCGATATGGCTTCGAAGCCAGGCGGGATCGAGTTGCGAAAGGTCCGCCCCGTCGAGAAGGATCTGCCCCTCTTCCGGAAGATAGAGCCGTTGGACGAGCTTGGTCAGCGTCGATTTTCCAGAACCGGAGGCCCCGACGATGCCAATCACCTCTCCGGGCCGGAGCTCGAGCGAGACGTTTTTCAGGACTTCCGGAGAGCCAGGCCGATAGCGGAAGGTGACATTTCGAAATTCGATATGCCCTTTTGGGGTCGGCAACGACAAGCGGATACCGGGCGGACGCTCCATCGGGGTGTTCAGAATGTCGCCGAGCCGATCGACGGAGATCTGCACCTGCTGAAAATCCTGCCAAAGCTGGGAAAGCCTCAAGACCGGCTGAGCGACCTGGCCGGCAATCATGTTGAAGGCGACCAGCGAGCCAACCGATAGATCGCCATCGATGACAGCCTTCGCGCCGAAGAGCAGAAGAGCTGCTGTCGAGAGCTTGCTGACATATTGGATGGCGTTTTGTCCGCCAGCGCTAAGCAGCGTCGTATCGAAAGCTGTCCGCACATAGGCTGCAAGCTTCTCCTCCCACTGTGCCTGCATTACCGGCTCCACTGCAGCAGATTTGACCGTGTGGATGCCGACGATCGCTTCGACGAGAAACTGCTGGCTCGCAGCACCCCGGTTGAATTTCTCCTTGACGAATTCGCGAAGCGGCGGCCTGACGGTCATACCGATCAGGATGTAGATCGGGATCGCAGCAATGACGATCAGCGTCAGGCTCCACGAATAAGCGAAGAGAACCGCGATGAACACAAAGGTAAAAATGACATCAAGCGCCGAGAAAAGCCCCTGGCCAGTTAGAAATGCGCGGATCGTTTCAAGCTCGCGTACCCTTGCAACGGTCTGACCCGCCGAGCGCGTCTCGAAATAGCCGAGAGGCAGCCGCAGCAGGTGATGGAACAGCCGTTGCCCAAGTTCGACGTCTATCCGGTTTGTCGTGTGCGCCAACGCATAGGTTCTGAGATATTGAAGCACGACATCGAAGAGGCCAATGATCGCGATGCCTGCGACCAGAACAAAAAGCGTCGAATAACCTTTATGTGTCAGAACCTTGTCGACCACGACCTGAAAGAACAAGGGTGTGACGAGCGCAAATATCTGTATAAATAGCGACGCAAGCAAAACATGCGCCAGCGGCTTGCGGTATCGCCAGATGGATGGCACGAACCATTTGAAGCCGAACTCCCTGGGATCGGATCCTTCCCCTCCGATCCTCCGACCGACGAGGATCACACGCGAGCCGATTTCCGCCAATATATCTGAAGGAGCAATTTCGCGATCAACACGCGTTATCGGATCGACGAGCCTGTACTTACCGGATGGATTCAAACCGCCGAGCACTTGAAAGGAGCCGCCGCGCGTTTTGACAATTGCCGGGACCGGCATTGATCGAAGGCGATGCTCCTTGACCCTCTCCACGACACGCGCCTTGAGACCGATAATCCCTGCTGCTCGCTGGATGTCGATGGCTTCGGATGCACGTCCCTTCAGCGCCAGATCGTGCTGAAGGCGGATTGGATCAGCGGCAATCCGATAGAACGCAGCGATACCGCAAAGCGCACGAAGACCGGAGTCGTGATGCTGCGGACCGATACCATCCATACGCGAAGTTATTCCCCTTTAAGTTGCAGATAGACACACCTGCCGCCGCGAACCATTCACTTTGAGCCTTCACCCACGATGTAGCTTAGTCAGAGCTACAACGCTATGGGGATATTAACGCGCACAAGTTTTCGGGATGGTTGTGGCTGAGAAATCACGAAAGACGACTAACAGAAGCTTGACTTGCTTCCGCCTTGTGCATCCGGACTTATTCAAATTCCTATCCAGGACTTTGTAAAGTCCGCACACACACATCAACCTCAGCGACAGACCTGCACAGTCTGCGCACTAATTGACAGAGATCGCCTGATGTTTTTTGGCCGAACGGGAGGGAATGCTTGGTTTTGTTGGTTTGTTGGATGGGTGTATCAACCGGCCTTCCTCGAACAGAAAGCGGTTTTTAATGAGCTGATGCGGCGGGGCTTGATTTCTGAGGTCTAAAGACGACTTCGGCCTCCCGAGGGAGGCCGAGAAGTCATTGGGATTGCCGGGCTTGATTTGGTTTCGTTGGCAGGCTTTGGCCCGTTCGCTGCGCTCACCCTTCAGGTTATGGTGAGCTTTGCGAACGAGGAGGTAGCGTCGCCAAGGGAGAGCGCAGCTTTTCCGCCAGCGAAAGACCTCCCGCAGCGAGATATCCAGATATTGCTACCGATATCCAGATATTGCTACCGGGGAAGTTTAGTAAGGTTTTGGTTGCGGGGG
>NZ_JBFTPD010000068.1:0-6664 GCF_056398305.1 Rhizobium sp. 01T444 | reverse complement strand
GCCTGAAACAGGGGCTGAATGAGTTCCTGAGTGGGCAGGCAAGTCTTGAGGATGTCGTCTATCACCATCCGAGCGGCATCGACTTCATCCCGACCGRCAACCCCCGTCTGCAGCGGCGCGTGCGTTTGACCGACGTGGCCGAGATCATCGAGATGGCCCGCGCCAGGGGCCAGATCGTCATCTTCGACAGCGCGCCGGTGCTCGCCTCGGCCGATACAATGCATCTGACGGCGCTCACTGAGCGAACGCTGATGGTCGTGCAATGGGCAAAGACCAGCCGGCGGGCCACCGAATTCTGCCTCCAGCAGCTCAGAAGCGCCCGCAATGCCGACATCGTCGTCGCCATCAACAATGTCAAACCCAAACAGCACGCCAAATATAACTTCCGTGACTCCGAATTGTACGCAAGGTCGTTGATGAAATACCACGATTTCAAATCGTAAATCTGAGTATTACCAATGATTTAATATCCTTGAGTGATCCACCGCCGCCTTGGGCAGCAAGTGAACGCCATCAATCATCACAGCCAGCACCCTAGGGATCAGCAGACTACAGGGACAGGAGAAGAGTGATGACGGACTATTATGTTGCCACTGACGGAAGCGACATCGCCAAAGGCAGCTTGTCTGCACCATGGAAGACGATCGGTCGCGCCATGCAGGCGCGGCTCAAGCCCGGCGATCAGGTGGTGGTAAAGTCTGGAACATACCATGAGCAGATCGTGGTGACGAAGGATGGTGCGGCGGATAATTACGTCACCATCCGCTCCGAATTGCCGGGTGACGCTTTACTCAGACCGCCTTCTTCGGACAGCTACAGCACGCTGAATGTGCGAGCAAACTACGTCAAGATCGAGGGCTTCGACGTCGTTGGCGGCGGGGGACATGCGATCGATATTGAAGGGTCGCACCATGTCACGATCAAGGACAACATCGCCCATGACAGCGGCGGTTCGGGTATTTCCAGCGCCAAATCGGATTGGCTGACAATCGAAGACAACCGGGTCTACGGCAACGCCGCGACGAACGGCTATCAATGCAGCGGCATCTCGCTCTGGCAGAACATGGATCTCGCCGCAGGCAATGCCGAATTCCGCAACATCATCAGGAACAACATAAGTTACGATAACGTGCAAGGACCCGCTATCAACTGGGAACATACGGATGGAAACGGTATCATCATCGACGGCTTTCAAGACACCAAATACCGCTACGGCACTCTGATCGAGGGCAATGTCTCCTACGGCAATGGTGGCAAGGGCATCCACGTCTTCCTGAGCGACTTCGTCACGGTGCGCAACAATACTGTCTGGCACAACAACCATGACAACGCCAACAAGGGAAGCTGGCGGGGCGAGCTGAGCAACGCCATGGGCAGCTACAATACCTGGGTGAACAACGTCGCGGTGGCGGATCCGCGAACGGACTCCAGAAACCGAGCCATCAACGATGTCAGCACCAACGGCTACGTGAACAAGGATGTGAAGTGGTACAGCAATATCACCTTCAACGGCACTCCGCGCGAGGCATCGGTGCTTTCGGATGGCCAAATGCCGGACGCCGCCAACGGAAACCTGCTTGGGCTTGATCCGCTCCTTTCGAATCCGGCCACGGGAGATTTCCACTTGAAGCCGGGTTCGCCGGCCATCAATGCCGGAACGTCCGCTTTCGGGCTCGGATCTGTCGACATCGACGGGCAGGCCCGCGTGAACGGCAAGGTCGACATCGGAGCAGATGAGGCCACCTCCACTGCGGACACGCCGCCGAATGCTCAGGACGTTTCTGGCTCGGCGCCGCGATGAATACAGACTCCGAGATTATTTTCGCCAACGGCGGCTAGATCATACCGAGCTCAGTGGCGACGATCGCGGCAGCTCGAAGCGCAATATCGGCGCTAGCCGCAAGGCAATGAACCCGTCGATGGCGCGCGTCGCCAGATCTGAAAAGCCTGAAAGGTTTCGGTAATCTGAAAATGCTGGTCGGATAGGAACGCGGCCAGTACCCCTTCCGGATCGTAGATATCGGGCTTGCTGGCGACGATGAGGGTTGGAATCTGCAGTGCGGACGCAAAACCTGGCCGTGGCTCAGAGACATAGAGTGCACTGCCACACCCCTGGCCCAGCGGCACATGGTAAACGAGGGCACCAAGCGCGTCGGCGCTCCACCAGACGCGATCACCCTCGGTGAGGGCCGAGCGTACAACTGCGGCCGCAGAGCGATAGTCGTCCTTCGCGTGACGAGGCGCGAATCTGATGCTTGCGCCGGAGGCCAATGCCATCATCAGAAAGCCAAGCACCACGAGCTTGCCGACAGGCCGACGCCAAAGCAACGCCACGCCTGCCGCCTGCAGCGCCAAGACGACCGCGATTGCGGGCGCGAGATGGCGACCGACGACGCGCCAGTGCAGAATATATCCGGCAATCAGGATCAGTGCGGCGGCGGCCGTGAACGCGATGGCACAGGCCGCCAGTGTGCGAGGCGGAATATTGCGAATTACCTGGATCACGCCGGCCAGCGTTACAGCCGCGACCAGGACGGCGTAGCTCGCCAACGCAACCAAGTAAGAGGAGACGATCGCCCCCTCCCCGGCGCGCAGATCCGTGCGGCCCGGCCCGAGGCCCGCAAAGCCCAGCAACTCGTAGGCCGAGAAAACCAAGGTCCGCGCGTCGGTTGTCGCCACTTTGGTGCCGCCTGCCCCTCCAAGCACCGTCCAGAGATAGTAGAGCCCGAGCGGCGCCAGCACGACCACGAGCAGAACCGACGGCCCGATAATGTGGCTGGCGGCAAGCCGGCGAACGCGCCAGGGTACGGCACAAGCCGCGGCAGCAACGGCCGCTGCAGCCCATATCGCGCCGAGCAGGCTGCTTCCGGCAAGAGCAATAAGCCCGAGCGCAAGCAGCCAAACTTGGTAGGGACGAAGGAGCGGACCTTCCGCGCCGCGATCACCAGCTGCAACGACCGCGCGTTCGAGCAGGCCGAAGACGATCAGGCTAGCTCCGATCTGCATGCCATAGGGCCGCGCCTCATCGATATAGTACCACAGGAAGGCACTGGTCCCGGCCACTAGAAGCCGATCAATCCGGCCGTTGGCGAAAATGTAGAGGCCCGGAACGAGCCAAATCAGGTTCATCACCCTAAGCGCGACCTCGCCGTCGCCTGCAACCTTCTCCCAGGCCCAGATCGCCACGAGGAAAAACGGCATCTGCGCATCGGAGCCAGTCTCCGCGACCATGCGAGCCAGAAGCGCTCCGAAGTGCGGCTCCGTTGCACGCCACGCTGTATTGGCCTCGTCTATCCAGTAACTCTGTCCGCTGATCGCCGTGCAGAGCGCCACCAAAGTGGCGACCATCGCGAACCATAGAGTGACATGCCGCGACAATGGCCGCGACTTCTGCGAAAACGATCCTGATTTGTTGACCGGGTTCGATGGCCCCGCGATCTCCGCGCCCAGCGCCAGATTGAGGTCAGATATGCCCATCCACGTACAATTCCCAAAACCGTGTCCAGCGCACCACCGGTAATACATCTATCCCGGCTTAGATCATCGCTAAGACTAACGCGTTCTTCGTTCGAGCAACAATCAGCACAAAGTGGTACGCGTACGCCTTATGGCTCGCTTTCGACCAGCCGACATAAAGAATAAAGTTCATTTCTACAGAGGCTTGCGTGTCATCACAGACGGAGATTCCGAGAGAAGTTCGATGAGCCTCGGAGCTTGCCAGTTAGGCAAGCTGGATGGAGCCGAGAATGGTCAAGAGTAAGACTAGTGTAAAGAGTAATCGGATCGAACGGTTTCCTCAAAAGACCTATGGGCGGCGGAGTCGCTGCCTTGGCAGAGACTTATATCAGGCCCGATCCGTATTCGGCATGTGCCGGCAGTTGCTCAATCGGCCGAGCGCCGATCGTCATGAGGTAGCTGGCATGCATGGTCCAACCCATTTCATCACATCGGGGGCTTAACATGTTGCCGCACAGCACGGAGTTCCCCCGCACATGGCCAATTGCCACAACTGATCTTTCGCCCCGCGGCATGTCCGATGTGGACGGCCTTGTGCTGAGCATTGTGGTGCCGGTGTTCAATGAGGAGGAGACGATCGTGCTCTTTCTCCAGGCTCTGGATGCACAGACCAACGCGATCCGCAACGCTCTCGGACCAGGCGGACAGGTGGAGATTCTGTTCGTCGACGACGGCAGCCGAGATCGCACTGTGGAGATCATCGAAAGTCTCGTGGCACAGCGACCGGATATCGGCCTGATCTGCCTGTCGCGAAATTTCGGCAAGGACGCAGCGCTGGCAGCCGGTCTCGCCCATGCCCGCGGCGACGCAATCATCCCGATGGACGTCGATCTGCAGGACCCCCCGGACATCGTTCCCGATATGGTGAGCGCCTGGATGCGCGGCGCAAAGGTGGTCAACGCACGCCGCAAGAGACGTGGCAGCGACACCTGGCTCAAGCGCTGGAGCGCCACAGCTTTCTATGGCCTCTATAATCGGATGGCCGATTATCCTATCCAGGACAATGTCGGCGATTTTCGGCTGCTGGATCGCAGCGTCGTCGATGTTCTGAACGGCATGCCTGAGCGCATCCGCTTTATGAAAGGTCTGTTCTCCTGGGTTGGCTTCACTCAGGCGACGGTCGAATACGACCGGCCGAAACGCACGGCAGGCACCTCCAAGTGGGTATATTGGCGCCTGTGGAACTTCGCTTTGGACGGGATCACCGGATCGACGACGATGCCGTTGCGGATCTGGACCTATGTCGGTCTCGTTGTCGTCTTTCTGGCGCAACTCTACGCGGCTATCATCATTGGGCGAACGCTTATATTTGGCGTCGATGCGCCCGGTTATGCATCCATAATGGTGGTCATTCTGGTGTTCGGTGCGTTCAACATGATCTCCGTCGGGCTTCTTGGCGAATATGTCGGCCGCATCGCAGTCGAGGTCCGGCAACGGCCGCTGTACCTGGTGGAGCATCTGACGGGCCGAGCCGCTGCGGGACCGGCTACCGGCACCGTTGCCGATCAGGCGCGGCGTGACGGACCCGCCGGCGCCAGTTCTCTGCGGCGGGTCGGCATCGCCGCAAGTTCAGCGGTGACGAGCGCGAGAGCGCCGGAAGGCCAGTTGGGCAGCCAGTATCCGGCAGAATGACATGGCGGATAAGGCTTGCTACCCGGTAGTCTACAGCCCCGGTGTCATCATGCCTTGGCGTTCGATGGAGTGCGTCGGCGTCATCATCGCGCTGCTCCTTCTGAGCGGTTGCGTTTTTCCGCTGGTCGATCGCGATGGCTACCTGGATGCCAGCGAGATGGCGACTCTTCGCCTGCTTGGCATGCCTATCTATCTGATTTCTCTCGGGCTCTTGGCTCGAAATCAGGCCGAGCTGCTGATCGCCATTCGCCGCAGCCTGCCGTTCGTTGCGCTCCTCCTTTTGCCACTTGTCTCCGTGCTGTGGTCGCCCAGCCCCGCTCTCACCCTGCAGCGGGGCATTGCGCTCGTTCTCTCGGTATCGCTTGCATATCTCCTCGCCATCCTGTTCACACCGCGGCAATTGCTGTTGCTGACGGTTGTAGTGCTTGGCTCCGGCATGGCGTTCAGTCTTTTGATGGCTGTGGCTTGGCCCAGTCGCGCGTTCACCGTGGGCGAGAGCTCCCTGAGAGGCGTCTTTGACAACAAAAACGCACTCGGGTGGAACGCCGCAATCGCGACTTTCGCATGCAGCGTGATGGCGGCAGATCGACGGGCGGGGCTGAGAATAGTCAGCATACCGCTGCTGTGCGCCAGTCTCGTTTGCCTCGTCGCGTCCCAGTCGATGACGGCTATGACCTCACTCGCCAGCGCGGTGGTGGCGACGTTTTTCTTCCTTGCTCTATCAAAGACCCGCGACCTTGGACGGGTGACCCTCGTGCTGGTCTGTCTGCAATTGGTCGCACTGGTCCTTGTAGGCCTCAGCGAACTACTCGTTCCCCTGCTCGAAGCACTGGGCAAGGATGCGACACTGACCGGTCGTGTTCCGCTCTGGCGGGAAGTGGATCACGCAATCGGAAGGCGGTTATTGTTCGGTTACGGCTATCAGGCCTTCTGGGCCGACTCCAACCTCGACGGCTGGCGCGTCCGAGCTGCGGCGGGATGGCCGGCGCCGCACGCCCATAATGGATTTCGTGACACATTGCTAAGCCTCGGGCTCCTGGGCTTCATCCCCCTGGTCTGGACCATTGCCCGCGCGGTGCGGCAGGGTGCGACGCTGCTGTGTGATGCTCCCGAGGAAGGTTGGCTGTGGCTGAACGTGCTGGTCATCATGTTCCTCGTGATGAACCTCACGGAAACGATCCTCCTCACTCAGAATAGTCTTCTCTTCGTCCTGTTTGCCACTGCCGTAATTATGTTCGCGATCCGGTTTCCGACCGAAGCGAGAGAGCTGACATCGGGATTACGTTTGCTCCGTCGCCGGATGGTGATGATTGTGGCGCTGATGGTTGTGCTGATGGCGGCTTCCATCGTGCTGATATCGGGGTTGAAGCCGAGCTATCACGCCGGGTCACGGCTGATGATCCACAAGCCCCTGGCAACCGCGCTGAGCACCGGCGATGCCGGCAACAATGCGCCGCTGAACGTCACCTCCGAGACCGAGCGGCTTCTGTCCAGAAGCGTGGCGGAGCGGGTCATT